>PKZN01000148.1 GCA_003133075.1 Acidimicrobiaceae bacterium
GGGAGTTCATGGAGCTCATGACCCTGGGCGTGAACAAGTTCACCCAGGACGACGTCACCGCGGCGGCGTGCGCGTTGACGGGTTACTCGACGGTCCAGTCCAATGGCAACGTCACCTTCGACGAACAGCAGCACTACGACAAACCCCTCACCGTGTTGGGCACGCACGGCAAACTGAACGCCGAGAGCCTGGCCTGGCTCATTACGTCAAAGGCCCAGAACGCCAAGTACATCGCGGACCGGATCTGGTTCCGCTTCGTCTCGGGTACGACCACACCGCCGTCGTCCCTCGAGGAGAGTTTTAAAGGTCGCGACATCGACCAACTCGTCAGCACGTTGGTGCACTCGTCCGCGTGGAGCGATCCCGCCAACTCCCTCGTCAAATCGCCAGTCGAGTGGTTCGTCGGGGCGTGCCGCGCGCTGAAGGTGCGACCTTCGTCGTTGAACACGGGCGATCTGCTTTGGGGCCTGTCGCAGATGGGCCAGGTTCCCTTCAATCCGCCCAACGTCGGCGGTTGGCCCTACGGGCAGGCGTGGTTGAGTGGCGCCGCGTTCCAGTACCGATTCGAAGTATCCCAGCTGATCGTGACGGCTGCGGATCTCTCGCCGCTGAACGTGCCGACCTCGAAGATGGTCGAGGCGAGCGCCGATTGGCTCGGTGTCCCCGAGTGGTCGAGGCGCACCGCCAGCACGCTCGCCGCAGCAACCAAGACCCCCGCCGAATTCGCCACGCTCGCCCTGTTGGCGCCCGAGTACGCGGTCAGCGCATGATCAACTGCGAGTTCGATCGTCGGCGATTCCTGCAGTGGACCGGAGCGGGTCTCTTCGCGACCGTGTCGGCACAGCTCTCGCTCGAGTCCTTGGCCGGGGCCGCGAGTGCCACGCCACTGCCGACCAACACGCCCATCCTGGTCATCGTGACGCTCTATGGGGGGAACGACGGCCTCAACACCGTCGTTCCCTTCACTGACCCGACCTATCAGAGTGCCCGGTCCAACATCGCGCTGTCTTCCTCCCAGGTCCTCCCCTTCACTGACTCGCTCGCCTTTAACGCGTCGATGCCCGAGCTCAGTGCGCTCTACGCCGCCAACAAGGTCGCCATCGTCCAGGGCGTCAGCTACCCCGACCCGAATCTCTCGCACTTCACGTCGATGGCGATCTGGCAGTCCGCGTCAATGACCGCGGCGGTCTCCTCGGGTTGGATCGGACGATGGCTCGACATCCAACCGCACAGTCCCTTCAACGCCATCGGCATCGGTTCGACCCTGCCTCCCTTGTTGGTCGGCGACAAGAGCGTCGCGTCCATGGTGGACCTCGGCGGGATTCAACTGCCGTGGGGCCCCGCGGCGTCACTCATCCCGCGTCTCGGTCGCTCGTCCTCCTCCGACGTAGCGCTCGAGGGTGCCGCCGCGACGTCGATCTCGGACCTCTTCTCGACCGCGCAGTTACTGGCCCCGCTCGTCACCAAATCACCGACCGGTTCGTTCATCAGTGAGCAACTCTCGTTGGTGTCGACATTGATCAACGCCAACGTGCCCACGAGGGTGTGGGAAGTGAACCTGAGCTCCTTCGATACGCACGTGGGCGAGCAGGCCGATCAGAACGCNNCCTCACTGAGCGCGCTGGACGTCAACGGGAACCTCGAAGTGACGACGGACTTCCGCGATGTCTACGGCGGGCTGCTCCACGACGTGCTGGGCACCCCCGTGGGCGACGTGATTCCCTCCTGGAGCACGGCGCTGTCCGTTCACTGAGCGCTTCGCCGACGCATCCAGCCGGACCTTCTCACGCGACGGTCGATGGACACTGACGTCGCGAGCACCGAGTTTGACTATTTGATCCTCGCCAGTGCCTTGGACAAGAGTGCGGAGAAGGCGTGACCGTTCAGTGGCGACAATGAGAGCTCCGCGAGTGCGAAGACGACGTGGCCCTTGCGCGCGTACGCGATGACGCCGCTAACGGTGGCGTTGCCCACTACCGCGGAGAGCGTGTAGCCCTTCACCGGGACGGAGTATTTGCCGAGTTGCGCTCGCTGAATATGTTGGAACGTCGCGTGTCCGTCAATCGTGGACGCCGTCTTGGGGCACTTGGTCAGATGAGCGAGCAGGACCTCGAACGCTTTCGCCGGATCTACCGAGGTGCTGAGGCGCTCGAGTAACAGGGTCTCGGAGGACTTCTGCACAAACACTTCGCGAATAGCGCTACGACTCGTGGGCTTCGCGAACGTGGATTCGGGGCAACTCTTCGTTTGCGCGGCGCCGATGTAGTACCTCGACCAGTGCGGTACTTCCCGAGGCGAAATGAGCTCGCGGTGCAAGGATGCTGCCCCGACCGCACTCGCGCTCGAGAGAATGACGATGAGCAAGGTCGTGAATATGAGTGTGCGCTTCATGAATATCGACGCTAACGAGAGCATCACGACTCATCATGGGCGTTCTCACTGCACAAGCACAACTGCGAAACTTCTCGTTGTGGTGGCCCGCCGTCGGTGAGCCGGAATGCGTTGATTCGTTGGCCGACGCGCGCGGGAGGAGAAACATTGGGAACTCGATGTGCATCCAACACCGCTTCGGGGCTTCGTGGCCTGTGAACCCACTTCCTACGTTCGCTGCCGGTGGGGGAGGCCGGTCACGTGCGCGGAAAACTCGTGCTGCTGGTTAACTGATGACGTCGTCGCACGTGCTTCTCAATGCAAGGTGGATTCTCGACTTAAACCGTTCTGAGCCGCACTCAACACGGTCGTGAACGAGTCTTGCTCATCGATAGTGGTGGGTCTCGGGGCTTCAGACCTGCCGAGAGCCCGCCGCGACATTGTTCGTGCACCGCCGCCTCGTTAAAGGGCCCTACTGCTCGGAAGTCCAAGATCTCTACGAACGTAGAAAGCGTGCGAAGCCAATGTCGCAGAATCGGCACTCCACGTCAATAGAAATGCGCCATTGCCCAGTGAAGAGTTGCCGTCGATAGAGTTCAGGTCTTCTTGGAGTGAAGATATGTCCTCGCGAACAATGAACTCAAGGCCTCCATTGACTGATTGTGGCCAGGATTGACTTAGGAGTTTCTTCCGGAGCGTTCCTAGCGCGCTCAGGACCGACGCCGCCTGTCGTTCACCTTCGGCATCGGGGGTGGAGTTGGTCCAGGCGTGAATCTCCGACGTGAACGATTCGAGCGCGGTGTTGGCGGGCGCCACATCCTCCAAATACTGCTGGCTCGCCGCCCTCGTATTGATCGCACCGGACATCGATGAAGGCATGAGCAAGGTTGCGATAATCATCACGGGAACAACAGTTGTTCGTTTCACGCATTCCCCCCGAATCGCGAGAATTTCCGAATGCTAGGTATATGCCGTGGATTCGTCAAGGGCTCGAGCGCGAAATGAGGCGGGCGACGATGCGAACGGCGTCAATTGGCGCGAGCCCGACCTGGGGACTGACGCGTCGAGACGGCTGCGCATCGCAGTTCCGTGAGTGGCACCCATCCTGCCTTCGGCCTTGATCTGGTGGATTTCGTCTTGAAGTGAATAGACGCGTGTTGTTTCGAGTCCGATCAGGGATTCCACGCACGGATATCTCGTGGTTTTCCGTAAAAAACGCGTGTCGCCTCCCGCCGAGTAGGGTCTTTCTAAGCGAGCAGGCGGAATTGGTCGGTCGGCCGCATCTAGAATTGGGTATTCGTGGCACAAGGAACAGTGAAGTTTTTTAACGCAGACAAAGGATTCGGCTTCATCTCGCGCGAGCAGGGTGACGACGTCTTCGTACATTTCTCCAGCATCCAAGGTGATGGTTACAAGAGCCTCGAAGAGGGTCAGCGTGTCGAGTTCGACGCCGCGCCCGGCAAAAAGGGCGAAGAGGCTCAGAACGTCCGAGTGATCTGAGGTCACTCGGCTCTCTCGAGAGTCGGCGACCTCGCGTGAGTGGACCGATTGTGTTCACCGGCGCCAGCTGAAACAGTTGGGCGGCCACTAGTCGCTCTGCCAAGACTGCAATACTCAGCGCGTGGGCTTCTTCTCTGAAATTCAGCCGACCGCTGAGTTCGTCGAACCCGAGCCGCGACGCGTGAAGTGGCAGGGAACCAGCGACGACACCGTTGGAGCATTCGTCCCCATTGGACCCTTCCAGGTTCAAAACGAAGAGGTGGCCATCGTCGCCACCGGGTTCTTTGCGTATCCGACGGGATTTACGTTTACCCTCGTCACGTTGAGCAGACTCACTCCGCCACCAGCGCCACTGAGTTTTCACCATCCGGGCTCGACGGGACAACGACATACCCCCGGGGGCGAGTTGCGTTTCGGAATCGGGTTTGCTGATGGGTCCAAGCTCTTTCAACTAGCTCACGCGATCCCTCGTGCAGACTCGTCGCTGCGGTCGCTTCGTTCTCGAGGCGGTGGCGGAGGGGGAAGGAAGTGGACCAGCGAACTCTGGTGTGAGCCCCTTCCTCCCGAGGGGAACATGACCTTCGTCTTCGAATGGGGCGACTACGCGATACCAGAGACCTCGATAGACGTCGACGCGACCGCGATCGTCAACGCGGCGATATCTGCGCTGCCGCTGTGGCCCGAGGACGCCGACCTACCCGAGGGCTCCGACCACTCATCCCGGGCGGCCATGAGGCACTACACCTCGAGTGAGTTTCGAAAGGTCGATCCCTAGCCAATGGCGCGGTGGGCGCGTGCACTGGTGACGGTAGGACTCTTGGTCTCGGCGTGGGCGTTCCCCGTCGCTTCGCTCGGCGCGTCGCCAACGGTAACGACGTGGGCGTCGCTCGGTGCGCTTACGCCGTCGATCCAGCAGCTCTCGCAGTGGGGAAGTGCACTGGACACCCGTGCATCGTCACAGGACTACGCGTGGTGTGGCGACGACGGCATCCACGTCGTGGAAGCGGATGGATCGGTGAGGTCCGTACCGGAGACCGGTGTCGAAGCGATGCTCGCAGCGCGCGCACTCAACATCAACAACACGTCGAAGGTTGCCTGCGACCTGGTCGTCACCGACCCCTTAGACCCCAACACGTTCTACGCGGGTTTTGAGACGGGTCAGAACCATTCGATTCCACCGGTTGCCACCGTGGCCATGTATACGAACGATGACGGAGTGACGTGGCAGTACATTCCACCTCCCGCCACGATGACCTATGTCGATTTCGGCGGATTCGTTCTACGCGGCAACGTCGTGCACGCGGTCTTCACGAATGAAGTTGAACTCGCGAGCCTCGCAAGCCGGTGGACAATCGACGCCGAGGTGCAGGGGAGCAGCGGGGCGTGGACCTCCGGCTCGCTGGCCTGCCCGACGGTCGGCCCGTGTGTGGCATTCGGACCGGAAATCCCCCAGGGGGCGTGTGGCATGTCCAGTTGGCTACAGCCGCTGCTGGTGGCAGTGCCCGGCTCGCTTCCCGGTGACCCGCTGTGGGAAGGGACATCGTGGGCGAGCGGAATCCCTGAGTGCGCTCCGGCTCTGGTGTTCACTGATCAGCGTGGTGACGAATACTTGCTCGATTTCGCGATGCGATACCCGTTGGCTCGGTCCGTCGACGCGGGCCACGCCTGGCGGCCCGTAGAACTCCCTCTGTGGGACGGACACAAAGTCGGTGGCTCGCCGACAACCGGTTACGACCTGACGACCGTGACGTCGTCGGGCGATCTACTGGTCATCGTCAGCCCGGCGTATCAAACAACCGAGCGACTTCTCCTCTTGGTGCCCGGCGCGTCGAAGTGGTGCACGCCGACCGGAATCCTCCCGTCGGGAACGCGGACGGATCCGATCCTCGCGGTGGGAACAACGACGTCGCGACTCGTGATGCTCCAGGACGCGACGAAAGGCCCCGTGAACCAGGGTGGCCCCGAGCACTCGGTACCGTTGGCCGCGCTGCGCTGCACGACGTAGGGCGCTGGCCAAGGAGGGGAACAACGTTCCCGCCGGCGATCAGCGTCGCAAACGGCGCAGGGATCGTGGGCCCAAAGGTTCCTTACGTAGCGACGCCAGTGATTGATTCCAGCGCCGACCCAATGCGTGGCTCGTGGTCTCCTGGATCGCACGACCGATCTCTTTGCCGCTCGACGTGAAGGCGGTGCCGCTTCTCGTGAAGCGAACTCATCTCAACTTGTCGGAGGGGTACACGTCTCTAGAGATGCTCGAGACATTTGGCTCAAACGGAGTGCGTTTGGCAGGTGACGGGAATCACAAGGTCATTGTTGGGACAATCGTGGGCAACTGTTGTGTTTCATTCCGCTCATTTGAATGCGGGGTCTTTAAGGTCGCTTCGGGCTCACAAGGAAAAAGACGTAGTAGTAACCCCCCAGCAATTTTCCAAGGAGCCCACAATGAGCAGTGAAAAGTATTTACGCACCGGCGTCCGTCGGTCCGTGGTTCGATATCT
>PKZN01000096.1:0-6179 GCA_003133075.1 Acidimicrobiaceae bacterium
GCGTTGACGGCTCTCTTGACTCTTGCCATGTCGCTCCTCTTTCTCTTTCGACTTCTCTACAGACCCAATTGACGCTTGATGTGCTTCTCTTGCCCACTGGCGATGTCAGTGTCACGACCAAGGCGTCGAGCTCGTACCGAACTCTTCTTCTCCATCAAGTGACCACGGAAAGCCTTACGGCGACGCAACTTGCCGCTGCCGGTGACTTTGATGCGCTTCTTCGCACCACTATCGGTCTTCATCTTCGGCATCTCAGCCCTCCTCAATCGAAACTTGCGCGCCACTGGACGCGACTTCGGGTACCGCAACATCGCTCTGCACAACTTCGCCTACCGCAACATCTTTGGGCCCCTCGGCGGTCTTCGCCTTCGCCTTCTTCTCGGGCCCGAGCACCATGATCATGTTGCGACCATCGATCTTGGGGGCCGATTCGACCCTCGCCACGTCCTCGAGACGCTCCACGATGCGGTCGAGAATCTTCTTACCCAACTCAGGGTGGGCTGATTCACGTCCGCGGAACATGATCGTGACCTTGACCTTGTGCCCTTCACCCAAGAACTTCTCCACGAGTCGCGTCTTGGTGTCGAAGTCGCCGTTCCCAATTTTGGGGCGGTACTTCATCTCCTTGACGCCCACGTTGAGGGTCTTACGCCGCGACTCCTTGGCCTTTTGAGCTTCGTCGAATTTGAACTTCCCGTAGTCCATGATGCGACACACCGGCGGTTGTGCGGTGGGGGCAATCTCTACGAGGTCCAAATCGAGGCTCTTGGCCAACGCCAACGCGTCCCGCGTGGGCATGACGCCGAGCTGGTTCCCGTCTTGGTCGATCAGGCGCACGGTGTCAACCCGAATACGGTCGTTGACGCGGTGGTCTCCAGGCACTGTTGCGATAACTCTCTCCTTGCTCCTTACGACACCGCACTGGTGTCGCCACGGCAAGCGAGGCGCAAAACTCCCTGAACCCGGACGCACGCTGGTGGCCAGGTGGACGTTGGCACTGCCAACCTCGCTTGCTGAACTGCCTTTCTACGATACCAGACGGTCGCGGGTGCTCCGGCGGATTTCTTAACGTCCCATTAGCGCCTTCGAGTTCCTCCATTACGTGCTCGACGTAACCTCGCCCGGATGAACGAGGCGCCGACCCTACCTCACGAGAATCTCGACGAGATCCCCGAGGAGCACCACGACGATCGCCAAGGGCGCCGGGCCGCGTGGCGGCGGCCCGAAGTACTCGTCGCGGTACTCGGCTTCCTCGGCTTTTGTGCGATCGTCTTGAGTCACGCCACGGCGTTGCTCGAGCCCGACGACTACGCCTATCGCGCCTCGATTGTCGCCCTCAGTCAGGGACACCTCCTCTTGAGCAATGCCCAGTATCTGGCGCTCGCGCACTCGCTCAGCGTGCACGGCCAAGGTGGCATCGA
Organism: Acidimicrobiaceae bacterium; assembly: GCA_003133075.1. GTDB lineage: Bacteria > Actinomycetota > Acidimicrobiia > Acidimicrobiales > RAAP-2 > RAAP-2. The sequence continues at coordinate 1,422 of PKZN01000096.1, forward strand.
GCAGTGGCACCACCTCGCCTCGGGCAAGTGGATTAGCGAGAAGAACCCCGGTTACCCCTTCTTCGCCGTGCTGTTCTACATGGCGAAGATCCTGCGCTTTGCGCCACTGTTCTACGGTGCACTCGCCTGCGTCGGCCTCTACCTGGGCGCGAGGGCCTGGCTCGGGCGCTGGGGCGGGACCTTCGCGGTCTGGGCGTACTGCTTTTCGGGCGCCGCGTTGGTGTTCGCCTGGCGCGCGACGATGCCGTCGTTCACTGACGCCTCACTCATCGCCGCCGGCGCCGGCGGCCTGCTCTGGACGGCGTTGAGCGCTGACGCGTCGTCTCGTCGTCGCCTGCTCTGCGGACTCGCGAGCTTTCTGGCCCTCGAGGGCGCCGTGTTCATTCGCTACACCGACGTGGTCGAGCTCATCGTGGCGGTCGCGGCGATGATCGTCTTCGCGCGTCCCATACGTATCGCAACAACGACGCTCGTCGTGTGGCTCGGCTCGGTGGTCGTCTTTGGCGCCTTCGTGATGGGCTTTAACGACTGGGCCTACGGTCACGCCACCTCGACGGGCTATTCGGCCGGGGAGATCACGTTCTCGCTTTCCGCCTTTTGGCCCAACCTTCGACTCATGCCCTCTCAACTCGCCCGGTCGCTGCCGCTCTACCTCCTCGCCATCGTCGCGGTGGTGGCGATCCTGGTCAACGGGCTGCGCACGCGGCGCGCCTCGACGGTCCCGCGCTCGAAGGGGCATCGCGACCTCGCGGTCGCGGTGGTGCTGCTCGCCGGGTGGCTCGGGATGTGGCTCTTGTACTTCACCTACACCTGGACCGCGGACATTGGGGGCGGTGGACCCGGTGGTGGCGGTGGTGGCGGTGGTGGCGGCGGTGTCACCGTGCACCTCATTCGTTTCTATCTCCCCGCGATCGGTCTCATCGCCCTGCTCGCGGCGTGGCTGTTTGTCCGTCTGCATGCGGTGTTGAGTTGGGGCGTGATCGGCGCCCTCGTGGTGGCGGCACTCTTCTCCTTTTACGCAATGGCCGGCGCCGGCGCGGCCGGTGGCTTTCCCGGCGTTGGTGGCCCGGGCGGTCACTTCCCCGGTGGTTACGGCCACCCGTATCGCTCCCCCGGTGGCACCGGATCGTTCCCGGGCCCACCTCCGAGCGGGTCCGGTGCGCCCGGCGGGTCCGGTGCGTCGTAGGTCGCTCGCGAGCCGCTACCTTGGTTCGCGTGAGTGAGAGCGACCCGCCGACCTTCGATGAGACCGAAGAGATCGCGTATCTCCACTCAACGCCGGTCGAAACGATCCTCGGTAATCACCTCTTCGTATTGCTCCAAGTGGCCGCCCTGCGTCTGGGTGAAGCGACGCCCGACCTCGCGGCCGCGCAACTGGTCATCGATACCGTGTCGGCCATGCTGAATGCCGGCGGCGAGCGCTTGGGTGAACACGTTGCGCTCTACCGCAACGCGCTCGCCGAGATGCAACAGGCCTACGTGCGCGCCGCCAGTGCGGGAACCCCCTAGAGCGAGGACGCCACCCGCAGCGGCAACGAGAAGCGCAGCCGTAGACCACCGAGTGAGCTCGCTTCGGTGGTCATGGAACCGCCCAGGGATTCCGCGACGTCGGCCATGATGCTCATGCCGAGGCCCGATCCGCCGGTCTCTCGCGAACGTGAGTCGTCAAAACGCTGGAATCGCTGTGGTCGCACACCGTAGATCGGCAGTCCCGGTCCGCCGTCTTCGATCACGAGGGTGACGGTGTCCTGATCGGCGTGCAACGTGACGCGAACCGGCGCGTCATCGGGCGTGTGACGCAAGACGTTGGTCAGGGCGTTGCCAGTGAGTCGGTCAACGTAGTCCGCTCGCGCGGGCATCGTCACCCCGGGCTGGATCTCTCGAGTGAGCGGGCGTTCGGGGTGTTCGAGGACGAAGTCGTGTACTCGCGCACTCACCAGGTCACTCACGTTGACCTGGTGCTCGTCGTGGCGGGGCGCCTCACGAACTTCGGCGAGCAGCAAGAGGTCGCGCACCAACGCCTCCATGCGCTCCACTTCACGCTGTACGCGCGAGACGGCGCGGGTCTGTTGCTCGGGACTCGCTTGACCACTGGCGAGGAGGTCGTTGTACCCCTTGACGACGGTGAGCGGCGTGCGCAGTTCGTGCGACGCGTCGTCGATGAACTGCTGCATCGCGCGAGAGTTCTTGGCTTCGACGTCGATGCGTTCCTGCAGCGCCTCGACCATGACGACCAGCGCGCCGCGCAGTTCTTGGAGGTCGCGGCTCCCCTCACTCGGCGGCACCGGTCCGGCCTCATCCCCGNNTCGATCAGGCGCTCCATCGAACGTAGGTCTCGACGCATGACCTCACGCGCCAGCGCCAAGCCGACCAACGCGATGACGACCGCCGCCAGCGCGACCAACAAGGCGAGGTGTTCGTTCTGCTTTTCGATGCTCGCCGTCGATCCCGCGACGACCAGGTAGTCCCCACCGCCGATGTTGAGTGATCGGATCTCGTAGCCCGGCAGGTCACCCACCTGGGTCACCGATCGTAGCGACGCCTTGACGTCGGCTTGCGTGGGGTGTCGACGGAGGGCGTCGGCGGCGGGCGAGGAGACCTGGGTGATCTCGCCCGAGGGGAACACCACGTCGAGGGTCAAGTCATACTGGTCGCGCTGGATGACGTAGAGCGCGTTCGAGAGTGCGGTGTCGGGCTTGGAGAGTCCGCTATCGACGACCGAGTTGATCGAACTGTTGAGTGTCGCGTACTGCGCCCGCGAGCTCATCGCGACGGCGAACCATCCAATGGTGAAGGCAATAAGGAGCGAGAGTGCGACGAAGAGGAGGGTGAGGCGTGTCGCAATCCTCACAGGTGAGCGGCCTGGTCCACCAACTTAAAGCCCACGCCACGAATGGTGGTAATGGGGGCGAAGTCGTCGCGATGAATCTTGCGACGGACGTAGGAGATGTACGTGTCGAGCACCGAGGTCTCAGAGTCGAAGTCGATGTTCCACACCTCGCGCAGCAGCTGCTCGCGCGTGACCACGCGGTCTTGACGCTCGAGCAGTACTTCTAAAAGGCGGAACTCCGTCGCCGAGAGGTCGACCGCCTCGCCACCGACACTGACCTCGTGGCGGTCGACGTTCATCGTGAGCGGGCCACAGTTATAGACGTGCTCGTCGCTCTCTTCGAGGCCCGTGCGGCGCAAGATCGCCGCCACGCGGAGCAGCAGCTCTTCGAGACTGAAGGGCTTGCGCACGTAGTCGTCCGCCCCCACGCGAAGCCCGTGCTCGACGTCGGCGCTCGAATCTCGCGCGGTGAGCATCAACACCGGCGTCTTGGTGTCGTGCACCCTCAGTTTCTCCAAGAACTCGAATCCGTTCATGGTGGGCATGTTGATATCGACCACGCACAGGTCCGCGCTGCCGCGGCGCAGCTGATCGAGGCCGTCGGCCCCGTTGGCCGCACAGCGCACCACGTAGCCGGCGTTACTCAGAGCGTCTTGTAAGAGGTCGCGAACACCCGGTTCGTCGTCCACAATAAGGATTGTCGTCACCAGCGAACCGCCATAGGCCGAGCGTACTGGGTAGGGCCGGGGACTCGAGTCAGGCCGAAATTTAGACTTTCACAAGAATTCNNTACGCCATCCAACTCGCCTTCCAATCTGCCGTGACCACGGCGCGCGCGAACTACTTACAGTCGCTCTCCATCGCCACCACCTCCGCGCAGCGCAGCGCCGCGCTACAGGCCTTCACCGCCGCCACCATCCAAGCCGCCTCGGCGCGCAGCGCCGCACTCACCACCTTGGGCGCCCCGCCCGTTCGCTCCACCTAGGCAACCCGCGCGACTAGAAGAGTTTTTCAATCGCCATCAGGTCGTCGCGTCCGCGAAGACCCGTGTGGCGACGNNTTCTAAGACGCTGATCATCGCCAAGGCGCTCTCGGCGGCCTCGCGTCCCTTGTTGGTCTCATCGCTCATTGAGCGTTCGAGCGCCTGGTCGATCGTGTTCGTCGTCAGTACCCCAAAGATCACGGGCACCCGCGTCGAGAGTTGTACGTCCTGGACGCCGCGCGCGCACTCGCCCGCGACGAGTTCGTAGTGCCCGGTGTCGCCGCGAATGACTGCGCCGAGGGTGATCACGGCGTCGTAGGGTCGCTCGGCGTCGGCGTAGGCCAGAGCCAGCAGCGGAATCTCGAAGGCGCCCGGTACCCAGCCCACCGAGATGTCCCCACGGTCGACCCCCGCGGTCTCGAGCGCCTCGAGGGCTCCTTCCAGGAGACGAAGCGTGATCGCACCGTTAAATCGCGCACAGACCACCGCTATACGAAGTCCCCTTCCGACCGCCATCGGCTCGAGCGACTCTCCGGCTCGACCGCGCAGACCGTCGAGCATCGCGGGATCGAAGGCCGTGTCCTTAGTCGAGGTCATCGAGTCCCTCGAGGAGGTGGCCCATTCGTTCGCGCTTGGTGCGCAGGTATTCGATGTTGAACGACGTCGGTCGACTCTCTAAGGGAACACGCTCGACGATGTTGAGGCCGAAGCCCTCGAGTCCGCCGTACTTGATGGGGTTGTTGGTCATCAGGCGCATCGAGGTGACCCCCAAGTCCACGAGGATCTGCGCGCCGATACCGTACTCTCGCGAATCGACCGGCAGGCCTTGCTCCAGATTCGCGTCGACCGTGTCGTGGCCCTCTTCTTGGAGCGCGTAGGCGCGAATCTTGTGACCGAGACCGATGCCGCGTCCCTCGTGACCGCGCAGGTACACGACGATGCCCGC
>PKZN01000096.1:6219-8151 GCA_003133075.1 Acidimicrobiaceae bacterium
ACGTAGGCGTGGAACGTACCGAACTCGGTGGGCAGCGACGCCTCGGCCACTCGCTTGACCAACTTCTCGTGGCGACGCCGGTAACGGATCAGATCCGCGATGGTCACGATGGGCAGTTCGTGACGTTGAGCGAACTCCTCTAACTCCGGCAGGCGCGCCATGTCGGACTTGTCCTTCGTCACGACCTCACAGAGCACGCCGGCGGGGAACTTCCCGGCCAGGCGACAGAGGTCGACGGTCGCCTCGGTGTGGCCGGCGCGCTTGAGGACCCCACCCTCGCGGTACCGAAGGGGAAAGATGTGGCCGGGACGATTGAGGTCATTCGCCCGCGTCGTCGGTTCGATCAGTGCGCGTACCGTCGCCGCGCGGTCGTGCGCGGAGATGCCGGTCGTGGTGTCGTGGCGATAGTCGACCGAGACCGTGAAGGCCGTTCGTTGGGCCTCGGTGTTCGCTACCACCATCAAGGGCAGGTCCAACTCGTCGGCCCGCTGGCTCTCTAAGGGCACGCAGAAGATGCCCGAGGTGTACTCGAGGAAGAACGCCATCGCCTCGGGCGTGACGTCCTGAGCGGCCATGATCAGGTCGCCCTCGTTCTCGCGGTCCTCGTCGTCGACCACCACCACCATCCCGCCGCGGCGGATCTGGGCGATTGCCTCTTCGATCGTCGATAGCGCCATTAGACCTCCACGTCAATGCGAATATCTTCACCCACGCGACGCACGTCGACGATCCGACCTCGTCGCAGGGCTTCCATCGTAGGGGTGGAAAGGCCGGCCAGTGCCGCCAGGGTGCCCTGGGCGCCGGCGAAGGCGGCCGCTTGGTACCAGACAATGTGGTTCACCAGTCCCGCTTCTAGGAATGCGCTGGTGGTCGTGGGTCCACCCTCGATGAGCACTTGGAGTACGTCGTGGTGGCCCAGTTCGTCGAGCACGTGCCCGAGGTCACCCGTGAGCTCCAGGCACGGGCGAACCCTCGCGCCCTCGGGCGCGCGCCCGAGCACCACCCGCAGGGGCTCTAGGACAATGTCGTCGAGTCGCGCCGTGAGTTCGGGGTTATCGAGGCGCACCGTGTTAGCCCCCACGAGGATCGCCTGGCTCTGGGCGCGCAGGACGTGCGCGTCACGACGCGCGGCGGGACCGGTGATCCACTGACTGGTGCCGTCGGCCATCGCCACGACGCCGTCGATCGTGCTCGCGATCTTCACCACCACGTACGGACGGGTCGTCACTCGGTGCCAGATGTAGGGCGCGAGTTGGGCGCGAACCGCCGCCTCTTCAACGCCCACCTCGACGTCGACGCCCGACGCCTTGAGCAGCGCGATCCCTTGACCCGACACGCGCGGGTCAGGATCGATGGTCCCGACGATCACGCGCGCCACGCCGGCTTCGATGATCGCCTCCGCGCAGGGACCGGTTCGACCCACGTGCGAACACGGCTCGAGGGTGACGATCATCGTGGCCCCACGCGCGGCGTCGCCCGCTCGTCGCAACGCTTCGACTTCCGCGTGCGACTCACCCGGTGCTTGGGTGTGACCCTCGCCCACGATGACGCCGCGGTCGTTGACGAGCAGCGCCCCGACCCACGGATTTGGTGGCGCGTGGAAGCGAGCCTTCTCACCTTCGTCCATGGCCATGGACATCAGTTCTTGGAGGGAGAACTTCATGACACCACGCTCAAGGCCGCCGCGCGCAACGTCGCGGCCGCGGCGAGGGGGTCCTGGCGCGCGAAGATGGCCGAACCCGCGACTAAGACGTTGGCTCCCGCGCGCACGGCAATCGGCGCGGTGGCGACGTCGATGCCACCATCGACTTCGAGGTCGACCAATAGAGCGTTGCGGTCGATTTCACGACGCGCTTCTTCCACCTTCTCCATCACCTCGGCCATGAAGGACTGCCCACCGAAGCCGGGAAAGACGGTCATCAACAACAACAG
>PKZN01000110.1:0-5475 GCA_003133075.1 Acidimicrobiaceae bacterium
GGCGTGAGCGACCCCGCGAGTTCATCCGGCCCGGGCCAGTTAGCGTCGATCTGCTCATCGAGGGTCATGAAGGGACCGTGATCGCTCTCGCGCAGGGTCAGCGTGCACGCGGCGCGTAACAAAAACCTTCGCAGGCGAACGAGGGCCGCGTCAGCCAACTCGCGCGCAATGACGACGTCGAATCCATCCTCGGTTGGGGTGATAAATCCCGTCGCGACGACGACACTGTCGGGGGCGAGCACCAGCGTCCAGGCGCCGGCGTCGTCGAGGGCGCGAAGATCTTGGCTCAGTTGACCCTGGAGGAACGTCNNGACTATTACAGTAAACGCCAACGCGGCGAACGTAGCCGCCGAGGAGCCAGCGTGACCATGCAGACCGAACTCAACACGATCACTTCGACCATGACCGAGCTCTCGGCGCGCATCACGACCCTCGTGGAGACCGAGGGTAGCGAGATGCCCCCCGACGTCTACTCCGAACTCGTCGCCGCCGAACGCACGGTGGGGGCGTTACTGCGACGACTCACCCGCGTCGCGAGTCGAATCGTCTGACGTCTCGATAACCTGCGGCTATGAGTTCTCCGTGGCGTAGCGCATCCTCGCTCACGTCGCAACAGCGTCTCGACGTGTTGAGCCTGCTGGACCGCACCGAGTCGCTCCTTGATCGTGAAGCCATCGACGAAGGACGGCGTCGCATCGTGGTGCACGGTTGGCGCGCGCAACACTGGCTCTACTACGAGGGCGAAACGTTGACGAAGTACGCGATGAGCAGCGGTGACGCGCACGCCATCGTCGAAATGTGCGGCGGTGAGTTCGACGAAGAGCTCCTCGCTCACTTGTTGGCCGTGCACGAGGTCGTCGACTGGTGGACGCGCGGGCCCGGCAACTGTGAGAACGTGCGCGGCGACGTCATCCGCATGCTCCAGCTGCTGAGGGTGAAGTTGCCCGTACCCGTGGAGCCGGTGCCCGAGGGGGCGACGCTGCGAAACTTCGAGACCCACCGTGACGAAGCCGCCTGGCTCGAGCAGAACAATGCGGCGTTCGCGAACCACCCCGAACAAGGCGCGTGGCATCAAAGAGACCTCGACGAACGCACGCACGAACCGTGGTTCGACCCCTCGGGTTTCTTGCTGCTAGAGATTGACGGTCGCCTGGCGGCGTCGTGTTGGACCAAGGTGCACGAACTGCACCCGGACCGCTCGGGGGAGATCTACGTGATCTCGGTACACCCCGACTTTCAACACCACCACCTCGGCAAGGTCATGGTGACCCAGGGCCTCAACTCGCTCTATCGCAAAGGGGTCACCGAGGCGGTGTTGTTCGTGGATGAGTCGAACGACTCGGCGAGGAAGCTCTACGACGCCCTCGGGTTTCGACTGGAGCGCGAGGACCGCCTGGTGCGATTCGCTCGGAGTTGAGCTAGTGGAACCCTACGAGGTGGCCCACCCCATAGGTGACGAAGGACGCGACGCCCATGATCACGAGGGCTCGTAGCGCGGAGAAGACGACGCCTCGCCTCGTGAAGTGCCCCACCGCCCCTCCGACGACGACCGTCGCCACACCGGCTAAGCCGACCGACCACCAGAGCAGGTTCCCCGTCGAGGTCACGATCCACGGCAGTAAGGGCAAGAACGCGCCCACGGAGAAGAAGAGGAACGAGGAGATCGCCGCGGCCCAGGGCGAACCGGTGGCGGAGGGGTCGATCCCGAGCTCTTCTCGGGTGTGGGTACGCAGGGCCAAATCAGGGTTGCGCATGAGGTCGGTCGAAAGTCGTTCTGCCAACTCCTCGTCGATGCCGCGACTGATGAACAGGTCGCGCAGTTCGAGTCGTTCGACTTCTGGTTCGGCGGCCAGCGCCTTGCGTTCGACGTCGATCTCGTATTCGTAGAGTTCCTTCTGCGAACGCATGGAGAGGTATTCGCCGCTGCCCATCGAAAAGGCCCCCGCGACGAGTCCGGCCAGCCCCGCCAAGCGCACGATGTCGTGCCCCGGATCGGCGCCCGCGAAGCCCAATATCAACGAGACGTTGGTGACCAGGCCGTCCAACAGTCCGAACAGGGCAGCGCGAAATCCGCCCCCGGCCAACTGGCGATGGTGGGGTGCTGTCGCCGTCTCGCTCACGATGGGAGTCTAGGAGCGCCGTCACCAATATCCGAGACTCGCGTGGCGGCGATCTACTTGACGATGATGGTGCCCGTCATGTACTGGTGAATGTTGCAGATGTAGTGGTAGGTGCCGGGCTTGGACGGCGCCGTGAAGGACTTGGTGTGGCCCGGCTTGATGTTGCCAGTATTGAACACACCAGAGCTCGACGTCAGCGTGTGCGTGGTCGAATCCTTGTTGGTGACTTCGATGTGCGCTCCGGGGGTGACCTTGATCGACATCGGGTTGAACATGAAGTTCTTGATCTTGATGTGGTACACCTTCGATGAGGCCGACGCGACGACCGTGGCGCTCGGCGCGGTGGTGAGCGCCACGCTCGCCAAGAGCAGGGTGATCCCAACGAAGGGAACACTCACCCCGCTCTTGACGAAGCGGCGCATCTAGACCGCCTTCGTGATCGGGCTGAAGGCCAGTGGCGAGCCCGACGCGCTCTGCACACCGGGATACTCCCCGAGCACGTAGTAGAGCACCGCGATGTGCTGCATTTCGACGGGCTGGATGGAGGCCGAGAGTCCGATCGCAGCCGAACTCATCAGCTTCGAGGTCTCCGCCTGGTACGTCTCGGCGGCGATGGTCTCGAGCACCAGGGCCAGGTTCGCGAGGCCGGGGATGTCGGTCACCTTGGCGAAGTCACTCTTCACCACGGGCGTGAGGCTCGGATTGGTCACGGTGACTTTCGCCTTGTGGTTCTCCGCCAGCACCGCGTTCCACGCCTCGGCGTGTTGCTTGTGCTGGGAGAGGGCCGTGGTGGCGAACGTCGCAACGGCCGGCGGCACCTTGCCCAACTTGCCCGCAGTCGCCGCGGCGAGTCCGGCGTTGTAGGTGAAGACCGCGAGGTTCTCCAAGCTGGCGGCCACAGCGGCGACCGCAAGGTCACCCGTCAGCCCACTCGGTGGAAAGGCGTCAGCGCGCTCGTGGCCACCCGGCGTCGCGCCGAAGCGCGTCGCGGCGCCGGCGAGTACGGGATTGGCGCCGATGGTGAGCAGCGCTGCGCCCCCGGCGAGGACCCCGCCCATGCCGACGAGAAAGTTCCGTCGACTCGCCGCCTTGGCCATGGTCTCGCCCTTGAAGTTCTCAACGACGTTGGCGACGCCCGCCCACATGGCCGGCATACCGACGTCGTTGTGCAGATCGTCGAGCTCCTTGGTCATGGCGAGGAGCTCACGCTCGGTCCCTTGGAATTCGTTCTGTGGTTCGTTCATCATTTCACGGCTCCTTGCGTGGCGGGTGCTGCACTGTTGGTCTTGTAAAACGCGTTAGGGAATCCGACACTCCCAGCCACCGAGGGCAGCTTCGCGGCCGTACCCGGGGCTAACGAGATCAACGTCGGGGCGTCGGCCTTGAGCAACGCCTGGACGGCCAGCAGCACGGCGACGTGCTGGGCCTCAACGCCCATGATGCTCGCGAACAGCGCCTTGTTGACGGCCGCCGACGCGAGGACGGTGTCCTTCACGTAGGTCTCCGCGGCGATGTTCTCGAGTTCGAGCGCCAAGCCGACCACGCCGAGCGTGCCCGCCGCAGCGCTCACGCCGCTGAGGCTCTTGACGGCCTTGTCGACCACCGGCACGAAGGCTGGGTCCGGCTTGGTCTGCGCCGTGCCACCTAACTGTCGCACGGCGGCGTTGAAGGCCTCGGCGTGTTGGGCGTGTTGGCTCATTGTCACCTGCGCGAACTTTCGAACGACGCCGTTGGCCGACGCGCCGCCGATGTAGGGCAGCGTCAACGCGGTCTTGTACGTCGAGACCGCCAGGTTCTCGATCGACGCTGCCGTCTGGAGGATCTGGACGTCTTGGGTACTCATTGCCGCCGCGGAGGATGCGAGCACCCCAACGAGGGCGAGGCCACCGGCTGCGCTCAAGAGCGCGGCACCGCCCACGCTGGACGCGACGCCGGCTCGGTGTTCGTCGTAGAAGCGCTCATTGTCGGTGCGGTCGTCGTCTCGTGACGAGTGGTTGAGTTCGACGAGTTCCTCTATCGCTGCGTGCGTCGGGCGCATCGCGTCCGCCTGCAGGTCTTGGGACTCTTCGAGCAACTCATTGAGTGCTCCCGGATCTACATTCATCATGCTGTCTCCTTGGCTAGGTTCGACAACTATTCGGTGCGGTCCTTCTCGCGGATGTCATCCTTTTCGACTTTTCGAAACGATCAACCTTCGTGACGTGACGTGGCTCGACGCGGGAGTTCAACGCCACGACCACGCCGCGTCAACTCGTCGAAGCGCAGGACCAGACGGCGAGAACGAAGAGCACGATGGCGCCAACTTCAACCCCGAAAGCTTCGTGGGCGAAGGGCGCGCTCGATGAGTCCTTAAAGCCGAACAGGCCGACGTCAACCGAGATCAAAAAGCCAATCAGCGTCGAGAGCGCGAATCCGGCGCCGAGGAGCCCCGCCCAGCGGCGGCGAACGACGACTGCGGTGATCGCAACGAGGACCCCGGCGATGACTTGGAGCAGAAAGAGGTCCCCGATGGTAGGAATGTGGCGATACCCCTCCGCGTCCCAGAGATGGAAGTGGATATAACTCGACCAGAGTAAGAGCGCTGATCCGCCCGCGAAGGAGACGTCGCGGACCACCCGGCGCGCGCCCACGGTCGCTGATCGCTGGTCGCGAAGATAACGCAGATTCACACCTGTACTTCGACGCCGAGGACGTAGCGGATGTCGAAAGGAGAAGTATTTCTTCAGTCAGCGCCTCAGAGTTGGTGGTGGAGTCGGAAAGATAGTGTGGTCAAGGAGGTGCACCATGACCGCGCACGTGAACAGCATCGAGGAGCTCTCGGACCTCGTTGGTACCCATTTGGGCTACTCGGACTACCGGACCGTGACCCAAGAGCAGGTGAATCTTTTCGCCGACGCCACGGGTGATCACCAGTGGATTCACGTCGATCCCGAGCGGGCCGCGACCGGACCCTTCGGCCACACCATCGCCCACGGGTATCTCACGCTGGCGCTGATCCCGACGCTTGTCGGGGGCCTCTTAAAGGTCGATGGCGTGTCGATGGGCGTCAACTACGGCTCGAACCGCGTGCGCTTCACCTCACCCGTGCCCGTGGGATCCGACGTTCGCGCCGGGGCGACCTTGGCGGGCGTCGANNCCCTCGTGCGTCGCACAGACCGTCTCGCGTTTCTATCGTTGACCACTTGACCAGCACGCCCCTCCCCCAAGGCGACGCGAAGACCGCGCACGTGCGCTCGATGTTCGACGCGATCGCGCCGCGCTACGAGCTCGTGAACCGACTCATGACCTTCGGCCTGGACGCACGATGGCGACGACGCGCGGTGCGCGACCTGCGTCTCGCGCGCCACAGCACCGT
>PKZN01000110.1:5556-18428 GCA_003133075.1 Acidimicrobiaceae bacterium
TGCGCCCCGGTGGTCGCCTCTCGCTCCTCGAGGTCGCCGAACCCACGTCGGGGCTGTGGCGAGCCGGGTTTCGACTCTGGTTTCGAAAGGTGGTGCCCTTCATTGGTTCGTTGCTCTCGGACCGCGACGCGTACCACTACCTTCCGGCCTCGACCGCCTATCTGCCGAGTTCGCGCGAGATCGCCGCGATGCTCAATCGCTGCGGCTTCAGTTCGGTCAACCACCGTCGCGTCATGGGCGGACTGAGCCAGCAGTTCCTCGCAACGAGGACCTCGTGAGGTTCACGCGACGCGCCATCGCCCCGTTACGTGCAGAGACACTGCGCGCGCTCGCCGCCCGCGACGGATGGCTGGTCGAATCCCCGGACATACTGCGGGCGGGGTTTGGCAACGTGCGTGTTCGCGTCGAGCTCGCGAGCGGCCTCGACACCTCGACCACCACGTCGAGCCTGGGTGAGCACGAACTCGACGGCGACGACGGTCCCGCGGGCAGTGGCGTCGTGGCCTTTGCCACGCTGCCCTTTGACCGCACCGCCCCCGGTGAACTGCTCGTTCCCCAATTCGTCGTCACCCAGCGCGCGGATGGCGAGGCCTGGGTGACGTCCGCGGAGGGTGCCGGCGAGTGGCGCGAACTCTACGAGGGCGTCCGGGCGCCCACGCAAGAGACGCAGAACCTGCGGTCGCTGACCCTCCAGCCCACGCCCGAGGAGTACGCGCACAACGTCGCCCTGGCCGTCGAGATCCTGCGACGCAAGGAGATCGACAAAGTCGTCCTCGCCCGCGCCGTGCTCGGATCGGTCCCCGACGCCATCGACGCCGCCGCGATCGCGCAAAGACTGCGGGTGCGTGAGCCGATCTGCACGCTCTACTCCCTCCCCTCGCCCGACGGCCGGCGCTTCGTCGGTGCGAGTCCGGAACTCCTGGTGCGCCGCACGGGCGTGACGATCCAGTGTCACCCGCTCGCGGGCACCATCACCCTGCCGCCGAACGTCGCGCCCGACGACTACGAGACCTGGTTACTCGGCAGCACCAAGAACCTGCACGAGCACGCGGTGGTGGTCGACGAGATCGTCGCCAACTTGGCCAACGTGTACGACGACATCGACGCTGACGCCGAACCCTCGATCGTGGCGCTGCGCACGGTGGCGCACCTCGCGACGCGTATCACCGCCACCAGNNACCGCGGCCGTCGGCGGGATTCCGCGACGCGCCGCCTACGACTTGATTCGCCGGCTCGAGCAACACGACCGTGGCGCCTTCGCCGGGCCCGTGGGCTGGGTCGACGCGAACGGGGACGGCGAGTGGTGGATCGGTCTTCGGGGCGTCTTGCTCAATGGACGTGAGTTCGAGGCCTGGGCCGGCGCGGGTATCGTCAGCGAATCGGATCCGATAGCCGAACGCGAAGAGACCAAGGCCAAACTGGCCGTCGTCCTCTCGTCCGTGCTGGTCGAGACGCCCTAGCGACGGAGTCGTTTTAGCTGACGCTCGATGGCCCAGCGCGTGACCAGACCGAGCGCCTCGATGACGATGGCCTTGGACATCTTGGACTCACCGAGCTCGCGGTCCTTAAACGAGATCGGCACCTCGATGATGGTGGCGCCGTTCGCGCGGGCGCGATAGGTCATTTCGATTTGGAAGCCGTAGCCGTCCGCGGTCACGTCTTGGTAGCGAATCTTCTCGAGCGCCGTGTCGGCGTAGACGCGATAACCCGACGTGGAGTCGGCGACCTTCAGGCCGAGCACGATTGCCGCGTACTCGTTGCCCCCGCGCGAGAGGAGACGGCGCGACCGGGCCCAGTTCGGGATGTGACCACCCTTGATGTAGCGCGAGCCGATCACGACTTCGTAGTCCTCGGCGGCCGTCAAAAGAATCGGCAGCGCCCGAGGGTCGTGGGAGAAGTCACTGTCGATCTCGACGAAGTGGTCGTAGCCGTGCTCGAGTCCCCACGTGAACCCCGTGCGGTACGCCCCGCCGAGCCCCGCCTTGGCGCTGCGTTCTAAGACGGTGACCTCATTGAGTTCCGCGCCCACCGAGCGGGCCCGCGCCGCGGTCCCGTCGGGTGAGCCGTCATCAACCACCAAGATGTGGCAGGCCGGCACCACCTCGCGCAGCGTACGCAACATCAGTTCAATATTGGGAATCTCGTTGTAGGTCGGCAGGACTACCAACGTGCGCATCAGGAGATTCTACGACGTGTCCTACACTTGGTCCGTCGTGGTCGCGGCTGACGAGCCCTCGTGACCCGCCAGAGGACACGCATGCCCGAGCCAGCCCCAAAGAAGCGACTCGCCCTCCCTCGCGAGCTCCGTCTCATCTTGTCCTTGGGTTCGGTCATCTTCGTACTCGGCTACTTGGTGCTCCCGCAGTTCGGCCCGGCGCGTAGTTCGGTGCACCTGCTCGCCACCGTCAACCCGGTGCTGGTGGTCATCGCCGTCGCGCTCGAGGTGAGCGCCATACTCGCGTACGTCGAACTCACTCGTACGGTCTTGTTCCCCTACGCACCGAGTCGTTACAACACGCTGCGCGTCAACATGGCCGGGCTCGCCATCAGTCACGTCGTCCCCGGTGGNNGCCGCCCAGGGCGCGGGGTCGGCGGTGGTGCTCAACATCATCTTCTGGTTGGTGCTGGTGATTTCTATTCCCCTGGACGGATTCGATCCGCTCTACGGTTTCGCGGCGCTCGCGGGGGTCTTCTTGTTGATGGCCTTTTTTGGAACGATATTCCTGATCACCCGGGGTCAGCGCCGCGCCGACGAGTGGATCCGCGCGGTGGCTCGACGAGTCCCGTCGGTCAAACCCGACGTCGTCTCGGCGTTGTTGCGCAAGGTCGCTGACCGCATCACCTTGTTGGTCAACAATCGCCACAATCTCTGGTGGGCCTTCACGTGGGCCTCGTTGAACTGGCTCCTCGACGCCGCGTGCCTCTGGGTCTTTCTCTGGTCCTTCGGCACGGTCGTCTCGCCCGTTGACCTGTTCGTCGCCTACGGGCTCGCCAACGTGTTGGCGGCGATTCCCATCACCCCGGGCGGACTCGGGATCATCGAGGGGGTCTTGATCTCCTCACTCGTGGGATTTGGCGTACCCCACAGTCAGGCGATCTTGGCCGTCTTGGCCTACCGCCTGGTCAACTTCTGGATACCCATTCCTCTCGGCGGCCTCGCCTACGCGAGCCTGCAGTGGAAGCGTCCGGCCGAGGTTAGACCTGCGACAGCGAACGGGATCGATCCATTGCCCGACGCTTGAACTCCGCCTGGGCGGAGAAGTCATTGACCGACTGCAACCGACGCCACCGCCGGTCGGTGCCGAGTACCCAGGTGAAGAGGTCGTCTCGCCAGGTGACCTCGAAGGCCTCGAGGAGTTCGCTCTGCAGCGCCACCTCGTCAATGGGTACCAGGACTTCGACGCGACGGTCGAGGTTGCGCTCCATCAAATCCGCCGAGCCGATGTAGATCGAAAAGTCAGGGTCGCCCTGGCGTCCAAAGGCGAAGATCCGCGAATGCTCGAGAAACTCTCCGACCAACGAGTGCACCTTGATGTTCTCCGACAGACCGGCGACCCCGGGGCGCAAACTACAGAGCGTGCGAACGACCAGTCGCACTTCTACCCCGGCGATGCTCGCCTCGTAAAGCGCGTCGATGATCGTGGGGTCGGTCAGCCCGTTCACCTTTAGGGCGATTCGACCCGACGATCCACGATCACGTTGGGCGTTGATCAGTTCCACCACTCGCGGTCGTGTGGTGAGCGGTGAGACGATGAGCTTCTCGTAGTTACCAATGCGCGAAAACCCGGTCAAGTAGTTGAACAACTCCCCCACGTCGCGCGTGATCGCCGGATCGCGGGTGAGCAGTCCAAAGTCCTCGTAGACCCGTGCGGTCTGTCCGTTGTAGTTCCCGGTGCCGATGTGCACGTACCGGGCGGTGGTACCACCCTCTGATCGCAACACGAGGGTGATCTTGCAGTGCGTCTTCAGCCCGACGATGCCGTAGACCACGTGCACGCCCACGTCTTCGAGGGCCTTGGCCCATTCGATGTTGGCCGCCTCATCGAAGCGAGCTTTCAATTCGACCAGCGCCACGACCTGTTTGCCCTTCTCCGAGGCGTGGATCAACGAGGCGACGATCGGCGAATCACCCGAAGTCCGGTACAGCGCCTGCTTGATTCCCACGACCTTGGGGTCCGAGGCCGCCTGGGCGGTGAAGGGTTCGACGGAGTCGCTGAAGGAGTCGTAGGGGTGATGGAGCAGGATGTCGCCGTCGCGAATTGCGGCGAACACGTCGCCCACGTGGTCACCGTCGAGCAGTCGCTTGGGGGTGAGCGGCGACCAACTTTCGCCCTTCAAGTCCGGACGGTCGAACTCGTAGAGCGTCCACAGGTCGCTCAGTCCGAGCATCGTGTCGGTGACGTAGACGTTCGCCGGGTCGAGTTCGAGCTGGTCGACGAGCAACTTCAAGAACTCTTCTGACATTCCGCGTTGGATCTCCACGCGCAGGGCCTGACCAAAACGCTGACGACGCAACTCAACTTCCAACGCGACCAGCAAGTCGTCGGCCTCGTCTTCTTCGAGCGTGAGGTCGGCGTTTCGGGTCACGCGAAAGAGGTCCGCGCGTCCGATAGTCATACCGGGAAAGAGCCGTCCTAGGTGCGCGATCATCAGGTCCTCTAGCAGGCACCACCGACCCTCACCCGCGGGAAGGAATCGTGGCAGAGAGTTCGGCACCTTGACCCGCGCGCTGCGCTCGTCCTCGGTACTCTCGTCGCGCACGGTCACCGCAATGTTGAGCGAGAGGTTCGAGATCATCGGGAAGGGGTGACCCGGGTCGACGGCCAAGGGCGTCAGCACGGGGTAGACGTTCTCGTCGAAGTAGTGCGCGAGGCGTTCCTTCGCGTCGAGGTCGAGGTCGTCGTGACGAACCACCGCGATGCCCTCCGCGGCGAGTTCCGGAAAGATGGAGTCGGTCATGAGGCGGTCCTGACGCTCCATGAGTTCCAACACCCGCTCTCTAATCGCCACGAGTTGCTGGCGAGGCCGGATTCCATCGACCGAGGGGGTCTGCACACCGGCGGCGACCTTGTCCTCCAGGCTGACGACGCGAACTTGGAAGAACTCATCGATCATGTCGGCGAAGATCGCTACGAACTTGCACCGTTCGAGAATCGGGAGCTTATGGTCGTCGCCGAGGTCGAGGAGCCGAGCGCCGAACTCGAGGCGCGAGAGCTCCCGAGAAGAGAACCGCTCGGGTCCGAACGTCGAAAGATCTATCTCCACGGGGCTTTGTTCCTCTTATGAGTCAGTAGTTGCTCTCCATCGTAGAGGTACTGTTGAAACGTGGCGAGACGAGAACGCAACGTGTCTGGTCACGAGGTAGCGCAAACGCCGCGTCCACGGCGAAATCTGCGCTTCACCGAACTCGGTTTGATGTTCCTGGCCTGGGTCATAACCACGTCGTTTTACGTGTTGGCGTCCCTGGGCGCCCAAGGCAAGTTACCCTCGCGATTTGGCGTCTTCTTGGGCGGCATGATCATCGCGTCGCTCCTCATGCACTTCGCGGTCCTGCGCTACGCGCCCAAGTCGTCCGAGATTCTTTTGCCGATCGCGACGCTGCTCAACGGCGTGGGGTACGTGGAGATCGCCCGTTGGGACCCGCCGCTCGCCCGGGACCAGGCCCTGTGGTTTTTAGTGAGCGCCGTCGTACTCGTGTTGACCCTCAAGTTCGTTCGCCACGTACGCGACCTCGACCGCTACCGCTACCTCACGCTGCTGGCGGGCATCGCCCTCTTGGCGGCTCCGCTGATTCCCCACGTGGGCATCTCCATCAACGGCGCACGACTGTGGATCCCCGTCGGTCCCTTTTCCTTCCAACCCGTCGAGTTCGCGAAGATCCTGCTGATCTTCTTCTTCGCCTCCTACTTCGCGGCGAACCGAGATCTGCTCTCGATACCCACCCAGCGCCTGGGCCGATTCCACTTCGTACCCCCGAAGGTGCTCGTGCCAATCCTCGCCGCGTGGGGACTCTCGGTGGTCATTCTCGGCGCGGAGAACGACCTCGGTTTTGCCATCATCATCTTCACGCTCTTCATCGCGCTCCTCTGGGTCACGACCGGCCTCAAGTCCTACGTCGTCTTGGGGCTCGCCCTCTTGGTCGGCGGGGCGTACATCGCCGACAAGCTCTTCTACCAAGTCCAAGGCCGGGTGAGCCAGTGGCTCGACCCGTGGTCGGTCGCGAACCTCAACATCTCCCACCAACTGGCCTACGGGTGGTTCTCCATCGCCGCCGGTGGCATCACCGGAACCGGTCTCGGGCTCGGTCAGGGCGGCTACGTAGGCGGCGGCATTCCCTACATCACGTCGGACATGATCTTCGCCGCGGTCGCCGAAGAACTGGGGTTCGTCGGGATCATCCTGGTGCTCTGTCTCTTCACGGCGTTCGTCGGCGAGGGGTTCCGCATCGCCCAGCGCGCGACGTCGGACTTCGTTCGACTCACCGCGACGGGACTATCGGCGCTGATGGGCTTTCAGGCCTTCTTCATCATGGCTGGCGTCTTGCGTCTCGTGCCCTTTACCGGCATCACGTTGCCCTTCATGGCGTACGGCGCGAACTCGCTCATCGCGAACTACGTGGTAGTGGCGATCTTGCTACGAATCTCCGACGAGAACGCGGCCGAACGACACGGCGGCGAAATCATCGCGGTACACCTCACTCACGCGTAGTAGCGCTGCAACACCTCGTCCGAGCAGAGAATCGGCGCGGGCGCGAGTTGACGCAACGCCATCGTCAATGCGTCGCTCGTGCGACAGTCCAGCACCTCGCGGCCCCTCGGGGTCATGAGGTCGAGTTCCGAGTAGAAGACCCCGCCCTCGTAGCGCACGATGCGCGCGGCGATCACCTCCGCCTGGAGGCGCGTGAGGATCGTCGTCATCAACTCGTGGGTCGCGGGACGACGACCCTCGATCTGGGAGTGCGCGAGTTGGAGCGCGACCGCGTCGGCGAGGGCGATGGGGATCACCAGGTAACGAAAGGGCGACTCGGCCTCTAAGAGGTGCACCATCGGCGAGGGATCGGTGAGGTCGTAGAGCACGGACTCGAAGCGCATGACATGAAAGGCCACGTCCTCCGTTGCGCCATCCACCGCGAACTCATCGGACGCCTCGGCGACGGGAACATCGACGTCAACGGCTGGCGCCTCGGGGTTCTCTGTCGCGTCCGCGCCGTCGGTCTCGTCACTCATCGAACGTCCACCCTAATTGCCTGATCGCCGTGAGACCGAGAGCACGACACCCCCGGCCACCAGGAACACCAACGCCGCCGAACCGCCGTAACTGAGGAGCGGGAGGGGTACGCCGGTGACGGGCATGATGCCCATGGTCATCCCGATGTTCTCGAACGTGGAGAAGGCGAAGAAGATGAAGATACCGATGCAGAGCAGCCGGCCCATGGTGTCCTTCGCGTTCTTGCCGATGATGAACATGCGATAGGCGACAAAGGCCAGCAGGAGCATCACCAGCGCGGAGCCGATGAAGCCGAGCTGCTCGCCGATCGCGGTGAAGATGAAGTCGGTGTTCTGCTCGGGCACGTAGCCGAGCACCGTCTGCAGGCCGTGGAAGAGACCGGCCCCGTGCACCCCGCCGGCGCCGATCGCGCTCTTGGCGTTACTGACCTCGTAGAGCAGCTTCGTGAGGGCGGGGTTGGTGGAGTTCTGATTGAGGAAGGAGACGAAGCGGTCTACCTGATACTTCTGCAAGAGGTCGAGATAGATGGCCGCGGCCAAGCCCGCGGAACCAACGACCGCCAGCAGCGTCATGAACCGCGGTGGCACGCCCGCGATCACCATCATCGCCGAGACGATGAGCACGATGATGACCGACGTGCCGAGGTCGGGCTGTTTCACGATGAGGGCGAGCGGTACTGCGGCCATCAAGAGCAGTCGAAAGACATCCTTCATCCGCAGACCTTCGGTGCGGCGAGCGCAGAACGTCGCAATCGCCAAGATCAGGCATAAGACGGTGAACTCACTCGGTTGAATCTGGATCGACGAGCCGATCCGGTACCAACGCTGCGCCCCGAGGGCCGAGGTGCCCAACACGAACACGCCGGCCAAGGCGAGGACCGACCCGATATAGAGCGGCGTGGCCGCGATGTCGTATCGCCGGTAGTCAATGCGCGCGACGATCGTCATGGCCACCAATCCCACAATGACGAACAAGGCTTGACGTTCAAGGTAGTAGTGGGGATTCTCGCCGGCGTTGATGAGCTGCTGGCGTGTGGCGCTGTAGGCCATGATGACCCCCACCACGCTGAGGGCGATCAGACCGACGAGTAGCCCGTAGTCCACGTGCTCCTTGGTGCGCTGCTTGATCGAAAGGGCGCTCAGGGTATCGGTCACGCGAGCGACTCCAAGAGGGCGGCCCCCGACACGTCGATGTTCCACCACCAGCGCATCTGTCGCGCGGCCTGGTACGCCAACATGGGCAATCCGTTCATGGTTCGACACCCGGCGGTGGCGTAGCGGGTTCGCCATTCGGAGTCCGCCGGATCGTAGGTGATATCGACGGCCACGGTCTCGGGATGGACGCCCTGTAAGACGGCCGCCTCCGCGTCACGCCCGGCGACGGGAACTGTGTTGACGATGAGATCGACGGGTCGATAGACCAGCGAGGCGGAGTACGCGTTGGGATAGCGCCCCGTGAGTTCCTCGACCTTCTGCTCATTTCGACCGTGCACCACGATCGACGCAGCGCCGCGTGCGACGAGTGAATCGACGATCGCGCTCGCCGCCCCTCCGGCGCCCAGCACGACCACGTGCGCGTTCTCCACGACCGCGCCGAACGTGGCCTCGAGGGCGTCGACGAACCCGTCGCCGTCGGTGCTCGCGCCTAGAAGCACACCGTCGCGACGGAGCAGCGAATTGACCGATTGCGTTCGACCCGCCACCTCAGAAAGTTCGTCGCACAGTCGCGCCGCCGCGTTCTTTAGCGGACTGGTCACCGAGAGCGCATCGAACTCGTTGCCGAGCATGCTCGGTAGCAGTGACGCGTCCGCCAAGGTGAGTTCCACGCGCTGGGAACTTCCCGTCAGCCCGGCGAGGCGCAGCCCTGCTTCGTGGAGTTGGGGCGAGAGTGAATGGGCGATCGGCGAGCCCACAACGCCAAGACGCCAGTTCATTCGAGACCTCGCTTCTCGGCCGTCGCTTCATTCTTCAACTGCTGGGAGAACGTCGTGGCAAAGGCTTCGTCGCCGTGCTTATTGATCACCGTGAAGTAGAGCCAACTACCCTTCGGCGCGTGCAACACTGCCCGGAGCGCGTCCTTTGACACCGTGCAGATTGGCGTCGGTGTGAGTCCGACGTTCAGGTAGGTGTTGTAGGGGGTCTGCGTATGGAGCATGGCGGGAGTGACGGTGCCACCGTCTTGTTGGAAGTAGTAGAGCACGGTCGAGTCCATCTGGAGCGGACCACCTCGGGCGAGTCGGTTGAGAATCACCCGCGCCACCTTGGGCATGTTGCGTGGGTAGTAACCCTCCTTCTCCACGATCGACGCGGCGGTGATGACTTGGTAGGCGTGGAGCCCTTCGGTCGTCGACGTCGGTGTGAGTCCGACCGAGGATGCTTCGCGCCTGAAGCGATCGACCATCCGTTTCGCCAACTCCCCCGGCGTCGTCGAGCCCGTGATCAAGTACGTACCCGCACCCACGAGTCCCTCGAGCGAAGAGCCATCGCCGTAGGTACTCGGTGTCGCCGCGTTCGTGGCGACCCTCGCGAACTGATTGGCGAAGTCGACCCCTCGCTCGCTGGCCACCTCAAGGGCGATCTCGTGCAGCGTCAACCCGGGCGTAGCGTTGATCACGACGACGTTGGGTGGTCGGCTCAAGATAGCGCGCACCGTCGCGAACGACGATCCTTGTCGCAGTTGGTACGTGCCAGCGCGCAGGTCCACGGCGCCCAGCACCAAACTTTCCAAGCGAAGTGCGAACGGCGACGCGATCACACCCTTCGCGTGTAGTTCACCCGCCACTGTTGAGAACGAGTCACCGCTATGGACGGTAACGATGACTTCCTTACTCTTGTGCGCGAAGATTGGATCGACCTGCAACGCGAACCAGGCGACCGCCACCACGATCACGACGAACACCGCCAACAGGACGCGGCCCACGGGTTTAAACAGCATGAAGGCCATCTAGGTAGTTTTGCAGCATGATTACGGCCGCGGCACTGTCGAGGTGACTTCGCTGGTCCCTGGCCCGAAGTCCCGCTCCCGAGAGCGAGCGACTCGCTTCGATCGTCGTTAATCGCTCGTCCCACTGCACGACGAGCAGATCGTCAAAACTCTCGCGTAACGTCGCGAAGAGCTCGTCGGCCGACGTCGTGCTCGCCGTCACTTTGCCCGAGAGCGCCAACGGGCGACCTATGACGAGCGCCCCGACGCTTTCTTCGTCAACGAGGGAACGCAGCGCGACCACGAGTCGCTCGTCGCGCGCGAGTGCCGGCCGTGGAAAGGCCATCGACGCTGCGGAGTCGGTGATAGCGACGCCGCAGCGCACCGTGCCGGGATCAATGCCGAGGTACCTCGTCATCCAGTACTTAAAGAGTCTTCGCCGCGACGAGGACCGCGTCGATGCCGTCCGCGTTGCGACCACCGGCCAGGGCGAGTCGCGACGAGCCACCGCCGCCACCGCCTACGTGGGTGGCGAGACTCTTTACGGTCGCCGCCGCGTCGAGGGTACCGTCGGTCGCGACCGCCAAGGAGACCTTGGCGTCACTCTCTCCGACGACGACGACGACTCGTCGACCGCGGTGTTGGAGTTCTTGGGCAAGGGTGCGCAACTGTTCACCGGCGTACCCGTCTACTCGCGCGACCACGACGTCGCCTTCACTCGCGGCGTCGAGTTCGTTGGCGAACTGGGTCAACTGCGCCTGGCGCAGCGACGCAACTTCGCGTTCGACGTCGCGCTGTCGCTCAAAGAGTCGCTCCAACGCGGGCACCACGTCGTCCAATGAAGTCTTGAGCAGCGTCGCCACTGACCCGAGGGCCTGTTCCATCTCGTAGCTACGGCGCTGCGCGCCCAGGCCACTCACCGCTTCGAGCCGTCGCGTGTTGGCGCCAATGGAGGCCTCGCTGACCACTTGGATCTGCCCGATATCCCCGAGTCGCTCGACGTGAGTACCGCCGCAGAACTCGAGGCTGTGACGACCGGCACGCACGACTCGAACACGATCGCCGTACTTGTCACCGAAGAAAGCCACGGCCCCCATCGTCTCGGCTTCGGCCTTGCTGGTCTGGATGGTGTCGACGTGTTCGTTGAGCACCACGTCGGTATTGACCAGGGTGAGGATCTCCTTGGTCTGTTCGCTGGCGAGTCCCCCGTCGTGGGAGAAGTCGAAGCGCAATCGGTCCGGACCGACGTAGGAACCCTGTTGTCGGACGTGGTCACCCAACACGGTGCGAAGACCCGCGTGGAGGAGATGGGTCGCGGTGTGGTTACGCCGGGTCGCCTCGCGTCGCTCGGCGTCGATGGTCGCCACGGCGATCTGTCCCGCCAGGACCTCGCCGCTCAAGCGACCGCGGTGCGCGAAGAGCCCGCCGGCGACGTTCTGAGTATCGAGGACCTCGAAGCGGCCGGTCTCGGTGACGACGGTTCCGGTATCACCGACCTGACCACCGGACTCGGCGTAGAAGGGCGTCGTATCGAGGAAGAGCTCGCTCTCGCCGTTCGCGCCCGCCAGCACGCCCAGCACCGTCGTCTCGACGCTGTAGCGATTGACGTCGCGGCCGACAAATTCCGTGGCGCCGTGCGAGTCGAGCAGGTCGCGGTACTGCGCGTCGTCCGCGACGCGCAGGGTCTTCGCGCTAGCCCGGGCACGTTCTCGTTGTTGTTCCATCGCGGTGTCAAAGGCGCCTCGCTCGACGACGAGCCCCGCCTCCCCGACGATCTCGTCAGTCAGCTCGATGGGGAACCCGTGGGTGTCGTGGAGCTTAAATGCGACCTCACCTGGGAATATCGTCGCCCCGTTCGCGAGGACGTCGCGCTGGGCACCTTCGAGGAGCGACAGGCCCGTACGCAACGTGCGGGTGAAGCCCGCTTCTTCGCGCTCCAGGATCTCGACGATGAGGTCACGCTCGGTGATCAACGTCGGGTAGGCGCCACCCATTTTTTCTATCGTCGCGTCCACCAGCGTGGCGGGCAGCGACAGTTCGGAACCAGCGCGTCTCGCGGCGAGCACGGCGCGTCGAATGATTCGACGCAGCACGTAGCCGCGACCTTCGTTTGAGGGCAGCACCCCGTCGGCGACCAACATGGTCATCGCGCGCCCGTGGTCCGCGACGCGGCGAATCGCGACGTCGCGAGCCGGTTCATCGCCGTAGTTGGACTTTACGATCCGCGACGCCGCTTCGATCAAAGGGGCGAAGAAGTCCGTGGCGAAGACCGAATCGACGCCATTCAAGATCGCCAGCGTGCGGTCGAACCCAGCGCCGGTGTCGATGTTCTTCTTCGGTAACTCCGTCAACGCACCGCCGGCGGCGCGCTCGTACTGGGTGAAGACGAGGTTCCAGAACTCCACGAAGCGGTCGTCGCCGCCGAAGGCCGGTCCCCCGTCGGCTCCGAATTGCTCGCCCTTATCGAAGAAGATCTCCGAACTCGGACCGCAGGGGCCCACGTCGCCCATTGTCCAGAAGTTGTCCTCATCCAGTCGTTGAATGCGCTCGGGACGAATGCCAATTCGGTCGCGCCAGAGATCGGCCGCTTCGTCGTCCGAGACGTGCACGGTCACCCACAGGCGATCGGGGTCCATGCCGAAGCCCTCGGTGATGAGCTGCCAGGCGTAGTCAATGGCGCCCTCTTTGAAGTAGTCGCCAAAAGAGAAGTTGCCGAGCATCTC
>PKZN01000106.1 GCA_003133075.1 Acidimicrobiaceae bacterium
TCGGGGTCGGTGCGGGTGAGGAGGAAGACGTAATCGGCGTGCTGGGCTTGCGTGGTCCAGACCTTCTGTCCGTTGATAATCCACTCGTCGCCGTCGAGCACGGCGGTCGTCTTCAAACTCGCTAAGTCCGACCCCGAGTTGGGCTCGGAGAATCCCTGGCACCACGCGATGGTGCCATGCAAGATGCCCGGGATGAACTCCTTCTTCTGTTCATCGGTACCCCACTGGAGAATCGTCGGACCGACCAAGGTGTCACCAAAGAAGTCCGCGCGCATCGGCGTGTTCGCCTTGGCGAACTCCTCGTTCAAGACCACCTGGTCCATCAGAGAGAGTCCCTTCCCGCCGTACTCCACGGGCCACCCCGCGCAGATCCACCCGCCGGCGAAGAGCTTCTCGGTCCAGGTCTCGTTAAAGCGAAGGCGCTCTTCAGCGCTCAAGGAGAAGTCCGGCTCGAACCAGCCCGTGGGCAGGTTCTCTTCGAGCCAGGCTCGGATCTCCTTACGAAAGGTCTCGGCTTCTTGGGGATACGTGAGGTCCATAAGGGGAAAGCGTAGCCACTGAACGCGGCCCCTTACCCTGTTTGTGTCCCCCTAGGAATTGGACGAGAATAGGTAACCCTCGTCGTAAGAAAGTTGCTCTTGTCCCGCTCCCTCGCCCAGACCATCGCCGCGACCAAGGCCTCGTGGGCGCGTTCCAAAACGATCGTCGTGCCCGACTCGGTGCCCGCCCGTGCGGCCGAGCCCGGCAAGTACCGCGTGGCCTTCCTGGTCTACCGGGGTAACCCCCGCTGCGGAGGACAGGGCGTCTACACCCGTCACCTGACCCGCGAACTCGTCGCGCTCGGCCACAGTGTCGAGGTCTTCGCTGGTCCGCCCTGGCCCGAACTGGATGAGGGCGTGGGCTTCACCCCGGTGCCCGGCCTCGACCTCTACCGTGACCCCGACCCGTTTCGCATGCCCGCCCCACGCGAGTTCACCTCCCTCCCCGACGTCACCGAGTTCGCGGTCATGATGAGCGCCGGCTTTGGCGAGCCCCTCGCGTTCTCCCAGCGCATCGTCAAGGTGCTCGACGCCCGACGGGGGGACTTCGACATCGTCCACGACGACCAGTGTCTGGGCACCGGTATCTTGACGCTGCATCGTCGCGGGTGGCCGCTCTTAGAGACGCTGCACCACCCCATCACGGTCGATCGCTCCATCGCGCTGGACCACGCCGAAACCTTCTGGAAGCGCGTCGGTACGCGCCGGTGGTTCGGGTTTCTGCGCATGCAGGTGCGTGTGGTCAAGCGACTGCCCGCGGTGTTGACGGTCTCGCACAACTCCAAGGCCGATATCCACACGCAGATGGGCGTCGCGCTCGAGCGGCTCACCGTGGTGCCGGTCGGCGTGGACCACGAGGTCTTTCGCCCCTACGACGACGTCGTGAAGAAGAAGGGCCGACTCATGGTCACCTCCTCTTCCGACGTGCCGATGAAGGGACTGGTGCCCCTCTTAGAGGCGATCGCCAAGTTGCGCGTCGAACGCGACATCGACCTGGTCGTCATCGGACAACCGCGACCCGAGGGCCGCGTCGCTCGCACGCTGGAGCGTCTCGGGCTCTCTGACATCGTCACCACCATCAGCGGGGTCAGTGACGAGGCGCTCGCGCGCCTCTACGGTGAAGCAGAAGTCGCGATCGTCCCGAGCCTCTACGAGGGATTCTCGTTGCCCGCCATCGAAGCGATGAGTTGCGGTGTGCCCGTCGTCGCCACGACGGGCGGTGCGTTGCCCGAAGTCGTCGGCACCAGCGGCGAGACCGGTCTCTTAGTCGAGCCGAACAATCCCGAGGCGCTGGTCGAGGCGATTGGGCTGTTGCTCGACGACGCCGAATTGCGTGCGCGACTCGGCGCGGCCGGACGCGAGCGGGTCATGGAGCGATTCACCTGGCAGGTCACGGCCCGCGGCACCGCCGCGTGTTACGACGCGATTCTCACCGGGCAACCGTTGCCCGACTCGGTGACCTTTAACTGATGCTGACCGCCAAGTACGACGACTTGGGACTGCGCCGCGGCGACAAGGTGCTCGACCTCGGCTGCGGTTTCGGTCGCCACGCCTTCGAAGCACTGCGTCGAGGTGCCCACGTCGTAGCCCTCGACGCCGGACGCGACGAAGTAGAAGGTGTCGCGGCGATGTTCTTAGCGATGGTCGAGGCGGGCGAGCTCGTGGTCGGCACGGTGCAGGCGACCGTCGTCCAGGGCGACGCGCTGCACCTACCGTTCCCGGACGCGACGTTCGATCGCGTGATCTGTTCTGAGGTGTTGGAGCACATTCCCGAGGACGTGGCGGCGATGCGCGAGCTCACCCGGGTCCTGCGCCCGGGGGGCACGATGGCGATCACCGTGCCACGCTTCGGCCCGGAGTTGATCAACTGGGCGCTCTCTGATGAGTACCACAACGTCCCCGGCGGCCATATCCGGATCTACCGACGCTCGGTGCTCGCCGAACGACTCACCTCGACGGGCCTGGTCGTCACCGCGCACCACTACGCCCACGGGCTCCACAGTCCCTACTGGTGGCTGAAGTGTTTCGTCGGCACGACCAACGACGAGCACCCCTGGGTCAAGCGTTACCACCAGTTGCTGGTATGGGACATCATGAAAAAGCCGGCGCTGACGCGTTACGCCGAGGCCGTCCTCTCGCCGCTGATGGGCAAGTCCATCGTCCTCTACCTCGCCAAGCCCCAATGAGCCAGGTCACCAGTTCCCTCGGTGGGGTGCCGGGGATCTTGACTCGTGACGAGTTGGCGCGAAGCGCTTCGTACCTGTGTGACTTACAACTGCCCAGCGGTCAGATCCCGTGGTTCACCGGCGGCCACAGCGACCCCTGGAACCACGTCGAAGCCGCGATGGCGCTCACCGTGACGGGGTACGAGGAGGAGGCTCGAGCGGCGTATCGGTGGCTCTCCGCCACGCAACTCGGCGACGGGAGTTGGTTCAACTACTACGTGGGGGACCGCGTGCGCGACACGCGCCTGGACACCAACGTCTGCGCCTACGTCGCGGCGGGGGTGTACCACTACCTTCGCGTGACCGATGACGTGGACTTCGCGGCGGAACTCT
This sequence comes from Acidimicrobiaceae bacterium, assembly GCA_003133075.1. Lineage (GTDB taxonomy): Bacteria > Actinomycetota > Acidimicrobiia > Acidimicrobiales > RAAP-2 > RAAP-2. Next base: position 3,098 of record PKZN01000106.1, read on the forward strand.
GGCCCGTCGTGGACGCGGCGCTCTCCTTCGTGCTGCGCTGGCAACTGGCCGACGGCACGATTCGTTGGTCCCTCGACGCGCAGGGACGGCCCGAGTCGTACGCGCTCTTGACCGGATCGTCCTCGATCTTTCACTCGCTTCGTTGTGGGGTGGCGCTCGCGGATCGACTCGGCGTCGCCAAACCCGAGTGGGAGCTCGCCGCCGGACGCCTCGGCCACGCCGTCGCGCACCACCCCGGGGCTTTCGCGCCCAAGAACGAGTTCGCGATGGACTGGTACTACCCGATCTTCTCAGGCGCCCTGCGCGAGCGCGCGGGTGTGCAGCGAATCGGCGACGGCTGGGAGCGACACGTGATGGAGGGACTCGGTGTGCGCTGCGTCTCGACGAACGACTGGGTGACGGCCGCCGAGACGGCCGAGTGCGTCCTGGCGCTCGACGCCCTCGGACTCACGACGAAGGCGCTCGATCTCTTTGCCTGCACCCGACTGCACCGCCGAGGTGACGGCGCCTACTGGACCGGCATTGCCTACCCCGACGGGGTGACCTTCCCCGACCGCGAGGTCACGTCCTACACCGCCGCCGCCATCATTCTGGCCGCGGACGCGCTGACTTCGTCCTCGGCCGCGTCGGGCATTTTTCGCCACGACGAGTTCGCGACTCCGCTCGACCTGCCCGAGCCGGGCTGTCCGCTGGCGCGCTAGCCGCGCTCGAGCACGGCCAGCGAACCGACCCTCGCGCGCTCAAAGAAGTAGCCGCCCGCGAGCGCGGCGAGATAGATCTCGTAGGGCGGTCGACCCCCGTCGTTGGGGTCCTCGAAGACGTCGTGGATCATCAAGAGTCCCCCCGTGACGATCTTTGGCGTCCACGAGTGGAAGTCGGCCCACGCGACCTCCNNCCGACGAGGCCGATGACGCACAATTCGAGCTGCGCGTCGGCGATGGTGCGCTGCCAGGCGGGCAGGGTGTTCAGCCGTCCGTCCTTGGGATCGACCAAGGTCGCGTCGAAGTGCTCCCAACCCGCCTGGTTCTCCTCGCTGCCGTGGTGGTGGTCGAGGGAGTAGAGGACCGAGGAGGTCGCTTCGGCGGCCGCGCCGAGGTAGACGGCGGACTTACCGCACCACGCGCCGACTTCGAGCCACGTGCCCCCNNGAGGAGTTCCTCGCTGCGAGCGCTCATCAGAGGCGGACCAGGTTGTAGACGCCGAGGGTCGCGAAGATGACGCCGCCGCCGCGACGGATCCACTTGATGGGCACGACGCGTTGGAGGTACTGGCCCCCGAAGGCGCCGAGGAACGCGATGAGCACCAGCGCCAGGGAACCCGCGAGGTAGACCTCGAGGGGCTGGTGCGTCTTGATGGTGAAGTTCACCGCCTGGATCTGGGTGAGGTCGCCGAACTCGGCGACGAAGATGACGCCAAAGGCCGTGGCGATCTCGCGAACCCGCGTCGCGGCGCGTTCACTCGCGCCCCGGCGCTCGCCGCTCTCTTCCTCGTTCTTCTCCGGGACGAAGAGCAGGTACGCGCCGCCACCTAAGAAGAGGACCGCGACGATGACGTCCTTCACGTGGACGGGCAAGAGCGTGAGCAGCCCACCCGCGCCCACCGCGATACCCATCTGGACGAGGAAGGCGCCCGCGGCCCCTAAGAAGATCGAGAACGGCCGAGCGCGCGTGGACATGACGATGATGGCGATCATCGTCTTGTCGGGCAGCTCCAGGACGAACATCAGGGCGAAGATGCCCAGGAACGCCCCGACGGTCACGGCAGTTTNNCGTCGACCTCGGCGGCGAAGGCGGCGTCCTTGACGAAGGTCGACAGGCCCAGGGTCGAGCGATCCATCGTGTCGGTTGGAAACTTGGCGATTGCCTCGTCCCAGCGTCCCGTGAAGTATCGCCAGACGGCCGGCCCGGTGACTTCGTTGCGCGAGAGGATCCCCAACTCGGTGGAGGCGTCTTGGGTGCGGAACTCCGAGAAGCACTTCTCGGCGGCGTCTAAGGCCACGGCTTCGTCGCGGAACGCGCCGAATCCGAAGCGCAGGTAGCGCTGCGCATCCTGGGGCGTCGGGGCGCTTCGGTAGCGCTCGAGGAACGTCTCGTAGTCCCCGGGGCGGTCCTGGCTCGCGACGATGCGCAGGATGTTCCCGGCGAGGTCCCCGTCGAGGTCGTTCGCTTCGAAGCGACGCACGGCTTCGCTGCGAATCGCTTCGTCACCCCCGATGGTGCCGAGGATGCCGATCACGATCGAACGAATCTGGGGCGCGAGGTCGTCCTCGCCGGGAACCTTGTCCCAGCCGAGTCGCTCGAACTGAGGAAGGAGGAGTGCGCGCACGTCCGCCACCAGCGTGGCGCGCTGGGTGTCGCTGAGCGCGCGGTAGGTGAGATCGATGGCACTCGCCACCGGTGTCCACGCGGCCGGTTCGTCCTTGTCGCCGAGTCCGCGCGCGATCGCGTAGAAGTCCGACCAGTCGCTCTGGCCCGCGAAGAACGACGCCCACCCGTCGGCCACCAGCGTGGCGCGCTCTAACTCTTCTAACTCATCGATGTGGTCACTCAGCGCCGCCAGCTCGGCCTTGGCGTAGCGCGAGCGAAAGACGCCCGAACCCCCGGCGTTCACGACGACCGGCGGCTCGTCGGTGACCGCCAAAGGCTCATCGCGCAGCAGGTGTCGCGTCGCCGCGCCGCCCTTTAGGGACCGGGTGAAGATCGGCACCGCCCAGGATGACCCGATGGCGCTCGTTCCTTCGGTCGTTCCGTAGGCGAAGGGCTGTTGACTCAGAAATCCGTTCTCCAAGGTCACGAGCGGGTGGCCTCCTTGGAGGATCCAGGTGTTCATCACCTCGCGTACCGGCTCCTTCGAGATCTCCTCGAGCGCGTCCCACAGGTCCGAGGTGACGGTGTTGGCGTAGGCGTGCTTGGTGAGGTAGTGACGGATGCCGTCGCGGAAGGTCTCGGCCCCCAAGTACTGCTCGAGCATGCGGAGCACCGAGCCACCCTTTTCGTAGGTGAGCAGGTCGAACATTCCGCGCATGTCGTCGGGCGAGATGACCTCGTACTCGATGGGTCGCGTCGAGTGCAGTCCGTCGAGTTGGAGGGCCATGTCGCGGTCCGTGCCGAAGCCGACCAGCGTCTTCCACGTGGGTCGGTAGGCGTCCGTGCAGAGGACCTGCATGAAGGTGGCGAAGGCTTCGTTGAGCCAGATCCCCTCCCACCACTCCATGGTGACCAGGTCACCGAACCACATGTGGGCCATCTCGTGGTCCACCACGTGGGCGACGCGCTCGATCTCGGCGTGCGACGCGGTCACCGGATCGATCAGGAGGTCCGACTCGCGAAAGGTGATGCACCCTAGGTTCTCCATCGCGCCCTGGGTGAAGTCGGGGATCGCCAGCATGTCCAACTTCTCCCCGGGGTAGGGGATGTTGAAGTAGTCCGAGAAGAAACGCAGCGCGAACGCGCCGGCGTCCTTCGCGAACTCCGCCAGATGGCCCTTGCCGATGGGGTAGATCACGCGCAGCGGCACGCCGTCGACGTCGATCGCCTCGGTCTCGCCGAAGGGGCCGACCACGAAGGCGACTAGGTACGTCGACATCTTCATCGTCGGAGTGAAGCTCAAGGAACGTTGACCGTTGCCGAGGTCGGTGTCGGTGGCGACGGGGGAGTTGGAGTACGCCGCCAGGTGGCTGGGGATCGTCAGGTTCACCTGGTAGGTCGCCTTGAAGGCGGGCTCGTCCCAACACGGGAACGCGCGTCGCGCGTCGCTGTTCTCGAACTGCGTGGTGGCGATGGTGTGTCGCACGCCCTCGGTGTCGACGAAGCTCGAGCGGTAAAAGCCCACCAACTGGTCGTTGAGCGTGCCGTCAAAGGCGATCTCGACGACCGCGGGCCCGACGGGCAGCGTGCGCTCGAAGACGAAGGTCGCGGTCTCGTAGGTCTCATCCAGCCGGTGCTCTTGGGAGCGGTAGCTCGTGCCGTCAGCGGTGACGGTGGCGGCGCCGAGTTCGAGGTCGAGTGCGTTGAGGGTGAGTTCACTGACCTCCTCGTCGATGTTGACGTCGATCTCGACTCGCCCGGCGAAGGTGAAGTTCTCCAAGTCCGGGGTGAGGAAGATTCGATAGGCCGAGGGGACGACGGTGCGGACGAGACGATAGGGGTTTGTTGGGGTTTTCATTGGTCGTAAGCCTAGGACGAAATTGTCTAACCTTCCTCTGTGACTTCCACCCCTACGCCCGTGTCGCTGCGCATGAAACCCGGTCCGCACCGCCTGGCCGTGACCGGTATCGGCAACGCGATGCTCGACATCATCACCCAAGACGAACACGAGATCTACCACCAACTCGGGCTCGTGAAAGCCGCGATGTCCCTCATCGACGAGGACCAGTTGGAGCGCTTTCTTGCCGCCATGGGCCCGACCATCCAGATGTCGGGGGGCTCCGTCGCGAACTCCATCGCGGGGATCGCCGCTCTCGGTGGGACCTGTGGCTACATCGGCAAGATCGCCGACGACGAGTTCGGCGAACGGTTTCGTCACGACCTCACCTCCTTGGGCGCCGAGGTCGACCTCGCGGTGGCGAAGCCCGGCGAGGGCGCGACGGGGCGTTGCCACGTGTTCATCACCCCCGACGCCCAACGTACGATGGCCACCTACCTCGGGGCGTCGAACAAGTTGAACGTGGACGACATCAAAGAAGACCTCATCGCTCGCTCCGAAATCACCTACGTCGAGGGGTACCTCTTCGACCTTCCGCCCGCGAAGGACTCGGTGCGCAAGGTCGTCAACTTCGCCCACGAGCACGACTCGATGGTTGCCCTGTCGCTCTCGGACATGTTCTGCGTCGATCGACACCGGCGCGATTTTCTAGAGCTCGTCACCACCGACGTCGACGTGCTGTTGGCGAACGAGACCGAGATACTGTCGCTCTTTCAGTACGAACACCTAGAACAGGCCTTCGTCGCGCTTGACGAACTTGGCGTGTTGGCCGTCGTGACGCGCGGACCTAAGGGCGCCGACGTGGCGACCGTCTCGGGCGTGGTCAGCGTGCCCGCGGCCGAGGTCGAGCACGTTGTCGACCAGAACGGCGCCGGCGACATGTTCGCCTCAGGCTTCCTCTATGGTCTCGCCCTCGGCGCGGACCCGGTGGAGGCGGCAGAATTGGGTTCGCTCTGTGCGGGAGAGGTCATAACGCACCTTGGCGCGCGACCGGAGTCGGACCTCGAAGAGCTCGGTATCGAAGCCGGTCTGCTCTGAGCCCGATGCTCAAATACCTTGGGCGTCGAGAATCGCGTCGAGCTCGCGCGTACGTATCGTCTCCCACTTGACCCACATGATGGAAATCGGGATGCAGGCGAGCAACATCAACGCGTCGCCGCCGATCCACATGATCGCGCCACCGAGTCTGATGTTCGACAGTCGCCACACCGCGCTCGAGCCCGTCGGCGCCATCCCGGCGTAGTTGGAAAATGGCACCCGCGAGGACATCGAGAGCACCAGACCGGTGAAGGTGTCGACGGGGACCGCCGCCATCACGAAGACCAGGCGAAGTCCGGGGTGGATCTTGACTCCTCGCTCGAGACCGAACGCGGCGCGAAAGAAAAGGTAGCCGACGACGAGAAAGGCGATCTGTTCGAGGTGATGGATCCACATGTGCTGCATCATCAGGTTCATGAAACCCGTGAGGTGGGTGAGGGGGATGAAGACGAAGTAGAGCGCGAACGCGAAGAGTGGGTGGGTGATGCGCGCCATGAGCGGACTGTCGAGCCAACGCCGCATGGTGTCGCTGCCCGCGGCGTAGGCGAGATCGAGCGGGGCGCTCAGGGCGAACAGCGGCGCCGCGACCATGATCAACAACAGGTGCTGGATCATGTGGACGCTGAAGTACTCCATGTCGAAGGTCCCGAGAAACGACTCGGTCGCGAGGAAGGTGATGAGCAGGCCCAGGGCGAAACAGACTGAGCGGACCCTCGGCCACCCGGGCGTCCGGCGCACGTACTGGGCGTAGATGAGCGCGGCGCAGAGCAACAAAATAATGGGAATTACGCCGAGGTCCCAGTGATTGATGTGATGCCAAGTGAATGGCGCGTTGTACATCGCGGGCACTTCACCATCCTACGACGCCATTTTCGCTACAGATTTCGGTCGGTAGGATGACCAGGTGCGCTCCAAGTATTTTTCTCTCCGGGCGATTGGGCTGCACATCGCGCTCATCACCTGGGTCGTGGTCTGCGCTCTCGCGGCGTGGTGGCAGGTCGGCCGCGCGGTCCAGGGCAACTCCTTAAGTTTCCTTTACTCGGTCGAGTGGCCGGTGATCGGGGTGCTTGGAATTCTCGGGTGGTACTCGATGCTCAACATGGAAAAGACCACCGAAGAGAAGGAAGTGGAGCGTCGCGCCTACGAAGAAAAGATGCGCGCCGACGCACTCGCGGCGCGCGAACGGGCCACTGAAGAGGACCCGAGCCTCGCGGCCTATAACGACCACTTGGCGAACCTCTCACACGTTCCAAAGAAACGACTCTGGGGCCACTAGGTGGAGGCAACCTTTCGGCGGTACCGGGCGATGTCCTTCATCACCGGTACGACGTTGTTGGTTCTGTTCGTCACCCTCTTGCTCCACACCGTCGACTTGACGCTGTGGCACCACCTGTCGTGGTTCGTGAAGATCGTCGGTGTCGGCCACGGCATTGTGCTCTATCCGATCTACATGATTATGTGCTTCAATCTCGTGCTGCGCTTTCGTTTGAACGTCGGGTTGCTCGGCCTGATGCTGTTCGCGGGCTTCGTGCCGGGTCTGGCCTTCTACCTCGAGCACCGCATGCGCCTCAAGCTCTACCCCGAGGGTCTGCCCCGCAAGTGAGTCGCTGGACCGAACGGCGGGTCATCGCCTTCGCGCACCAGGGTGGCTCCTTCGAGGGGCCCTCTTCCACCTTGGCGGCCATTGAACACGCACTCGACGTCGGGGCGAGCGCGATCGAGTTGGACGTGCACGCCACTCGTGACCGTCACGTGGTGGTCTGTCACGACGAGACGGTCGATCGAACGACGAACCAACACGGTGAGATCGCGGACCTGACCTTGGTCGAACTGCGCGAGATGGACAACGCGTACTGGTGGATCGAGGGCGAGACCGTCACGCCGGGTCGTGACGATGGCCAGTACCTTCTGCGGGGTCGCGCGCCGAAGGACCGTCGCTACGGCATCGTGACGTTAGAAGAGGTCGCGACCGCATTCCCCGGCGTGTTGCTCAACCTGGACCTCAAGCGCACCGCTCCGGACGTTGAGGCGTACGAATCGCTGCTCGCCGAGGAGCTGCGACGTCTCGAGATCACCGACTCGGTGATGGTCGCGTCCTTTCACGACGACGCCATCCAACGCTTCCGCAGTGTCGCGCCGGGCGTAGCGACCTCGGCGGCGACGAATGAAGTCGCGGCGTTCTTCTTCTCGCTCAGTGACGCGTCGCCCGTCGTGCCACCGGTGGCAGCGTTCCAAGTGCCCGCGAGTTTCTCGGGCATCGACGTCGTAACGGAGTCCTTCGTCGCCGCGGCGCACCGTGCGGACGCGGCGGTGCACGTGTGGACGATCAACGACGAGCACGAAATGTCCCGGCTGCTCGACCTCGGGGTGGACGGCCTGGTCAGTGACCGGCCGTCGCTGCTGGGGTCGCTGTTAGCGGAACGGGGCTGTGCGTGGGACGGTCGGCTGGAGGCCTAGCCGCGACCGCAGTTCGGCCGCTTGCCGTGGTTGGCCTTCTTTTTGGCGCGCAGCTTGCGCTTGTTGGTCCGCTTTGACATAGGTGACAATGTTAGTGGGCGGAGCGCTTCGCGAGCCAAACGAGGATGAACGTGGACGAGACCAGGCCCGAAGGACAGTTGGTGCTGGTCGCGACGCCGCTCGGGAATCTGGGCGATCTGTCGCCACGAGCACTGGAGTTCTTTCGACGCGCCGATGTGATCTACTGCGAGGACACCCGGCACTCTCGCGTGCTCTTCAGTGCGAACGGCATCGCGAGCGGTGGTCGCCTCCAGGCGCTGCACGAGCACAATGAAGTCGCCCAGAGCGAACACGTGGTCACCCGGGTGCGCGAGGGTCAACTCGTGGTGTTGATCAGTGACGCGGGTACGCCGGGCATCTCGGACCCGGGCACTCGCGTGGTCGCGGCCGTGGCGGCGGCGGGACTGCGGGTCTCGACGGCGCCGGGCCCCTCGGCGGTCGTCGCGGCGCTCTCCATCAGCGGCCTTCCGACCGAGCGCTTCATCATGGAGGGGTTCTTCCCGCGCAAGGCGAACGACCGAGCGCGACTCGTTGCGAGCTGGGCCGAGGAGGAGCGCACCATTGTCTTTTACGAGTCGCCCCAACGACTCGCGGGCGTGCTCAGCGAACTCGCGCAGACCTTCCCCGATCGACGGGTGGCCGTCGTGCGCGAACTGACCAAGTTGCACGAAGAGGTCATTCGCGGGACGACGCGGGAGGTCGCAGCAGTACTCGAGCAGCGTGTGATTCTCGGGGAGATTGTTGTGGTACTCGAGGGTGGAGAGCCCGTCATCGACGTCGATGATGAACTCGTGCGCCGAGCGCTTCGTGAGCAGTTCTCCTCCGGCGTCTCGACGAGGGACGCCGTGGACTTCGTATCCGAGACGCTCGGCGCGTCCCACCGCGTCGTCTACCAGATGGCCCTCGAGGTCAAGAAGGACGCAACGTCGTAGTCAGTATTCTCGTTAAGTGGCCCGCTTCTACATAACGACGCCGATTTACTACGTGAACGACGCGCCCCACGTGGGTTCGGCCTATACGACGGTGAACGCCGACGCGCTCGCGCGCTGGCACCGACTCGCCGGCGACGAGGTCAAGTTCCTGACCGGAACGGACGAACACGGTCAGAAGATGGCTGACGCCGCCGCAAAAAACGGCGTCTCGCCCCAGGAGTGGACTGATCGGACCGCCGCGCGATTCCGTGAAGCGTGGGACGTGCTCGAGATCAGTTACGACGATTTCATCCGCACGACCGAACCTCGTCACTACGAGACCGTCCAGACGTTCCTCTCGACGATCTACGAGAACGGATACATCTTCAAAGACGTCTACAAGGGTCTCTACTGCGTGAGCTGTGAGGACTACTACACACTCGAGGCGAGCGACGATGGACGTTGCCCTATCCACCACAGCGTCTTGACGGAGATGGAAGAGGAGAACTGGTTCTTCCAGCTGAGCGCCTTCGAGGACCGGCTCCTCGAGTTCTACGCGAACAACCCCCAGTTCGTCACTCCCGAGACCAAGTACAACGAAGCGCTCTCCTTCATCAAGGGCGGCCTGAAGGACATCTCGATCACTCGCACCTCGATCGCCTGGGGCGTGCCCGTTCCCTGGGACGAGCGACACGTCTTTTACGTCTGGTACGACGCGCTGATCAACTACCTCACGGCCATTGGCTACGGGCGCGACGACGACGAGGTCCAGAAGTGGTGGCCTCATTCGAACCACCTGATCGGCAAGGAGATCCTGCGTTTTCACTGCGTCTGGTGGCCGGCGATGTGCATGGCGGCTGGGCTCGACCCCGTCCACCACGTCCACGTGAACGGCTGGCTCTTGATCGGTGGCGAGAAGTTGGGTAAGACAATGGCCGCCGAGGGCGCGGTGAAACTCACCGACATCGCGCCGATCACCTTGACCGAGGAGTTCGGCGTCGACCCCTTGCGCTACTACTTGCTGCGCGAGACCGCGCTCGGTAACGACGGCGAGTTCTCACTCGAGGGGATCGCCGCGCGCTACAACACTGACCTCGCGAACAACCTGGGCAACCTCGTCGCGCGCGTCGCCGCGGTCGTAGCCTCTAAGTGCGAGGGCGTGGGTCCCGCCCCGAGTGCGACCTCTCCACTGCGCGAACACGCCGAGAACTCTACGCGCGCCGCCGCGGCGTCCTGGGAGCTCTTCGCACCCCAACGCGCTCTCGAATCGACCTGGGACTTAATCGGCGCGACCAATGGGTATCTGGAGACCCACGCGCCGTGGAAGATGGAACCGGGAGAAGCACTGGACGTGGTGCTCGGCGACGCCCTCGAAGCGATTCGCCTGGTCGCGATATTGATCTCACCGGCCATGCCCGGCGTCGCCGACGAGATCTGGCGACGGCTGGGGCTCGCCGGTTCACCGAGCGCCGCGCCCTTTTCGGTCTCCTGCGCCTGGGGTCTCTACCCGGGGGGACTGCGAGTCGAAAAGGGAGAACCGCTCTTCCCCCGGATTGCGATCGACCAATGAGCGGTTGGACTGACGCCCACTGTCATCTCCAAGATGAGTTCTTGGAGGAAGGCGGCGACGCCGCCATCGAGGTTCGAGGGGTGCTCGAGCGCGCCTACGACGCGGGCGTGGACCGTGTGGTCGTCATCGGAACGGGGGCGAAGAGTTCCGAGGACGCGCTCTCTTTGACCGCTACGCACTCGCCAGTCGAGATCTACGCGACGGTCGGACTGCACCCCCACGCGGCGAGCGACGACTTAGCGCCCGTTGCGGCGCTCGCTCGCCAACGACACGGTCGCTTGGTCGGGATTGGGGAGTGCGGTCTCGACTACTTCTACGAACATTCACCCCGTGACCAGCAACGACGCTCCTTCGCGTCACAGATCGGCCTGGCCTTGGAACTGGACCTCGCCTTGGTGGTGCACGCGCGCGACGCCTTCGAGGACCTCTTCGCGATCTTCGAGAGCGAGGGGGTACCACCGCGCACGGTGATCCACTGTTTCACCGGAACGCCCGAGGACGCCGAGGGCTGCTTGGCGCGCGGCTGTGACGTGTCGATATCAGGGATCGTCACCTTTAAGAACGCGGAGGCGCTTCGAGAGGCTGCGCGGCTGGTGCCGCTTGACCGCCTCCACGTCGAGACCGACAGTCCCTTTTTGGCACCCGCACCCCATCGCGGCACGAAGAACGAGCCGTCCTTCGTCTCGGTGGTGGGCACCTTCGTCGCCGAGTTGCGCGGTGAGGACCCGGTGGCGCTGCGCGAGGCGACCTCGGCCAACACCGCGCGCCTCTTTCAATTTTCGCAGCACTAGGCCGTAAAACCTTTAATTTGCAAGGTTTTTGCGGTGAGTTGCCGCGAGGTCGCCCCTCTTCTAGCGTGGTGAGTCGGGCGGGAGTGGTTCCGCAGTCCTGGCGGAGGACAGACATCTGAGGACACATCAACGTAGGGCGCAGTGGCGCCCGCGTTCTCTTCGTACCACGCTGGCCGTGTTGGCCACCTCGGTGGTGCTACTCACGCCCCTCTCCGCGGGCGCCGCGGGTAAGCACGCCCCGGTGCGTATGCCCGATCTGATCGGGCGCACTCGGGTACAGACCTATCGCGTGATGCGCGCCGACGGGCTCTATTTCGTCACCCGAGGACCGGGCAGCGCGAACGACCACTGGGCCGCCGTCGCGGCGCAGTCCCCGCGACCAGGGACGCTCATCGCCTGGCACGGCGAGGCGAGCGTGACGGTGACGACGATTTCACCGCGGGGACCCCGCCCCGTGCCGCGCCTCGTGGGGAGGACGCGAAGCGAGGTGTACGCGGCGATGCGCGCGGCGCAGCTGTACTTTAAGACGGTCGGACCAGGGAGTACGAATAGCACCTGGCTCATCGCGACGGCCCAGTCGCCCGCCCCGGGGACCCGGGTCGCCTGGCACAGCGAGATCACGCTGCACGTCGTGCGGGTGCGACCCCGACCGAAGGCCCCGACGAAGAAGAAAGTCACCCAGGTCGTCGCCTCCGGCGTCGTCATCAGTGGCCCGGGCTACAAGATCGGCGTGGCGACCTGGTACAACTACGTCCCGGGTCAGTGCGCGTCGCCCTTTTTGCCCAAGGGTACGCGCGTGACGGTGCGCGACGAGACGACGGGCCAGGCGATCACGTGCGTGATCACCGACCGCGAGAACGCGGGCGGGAATCACGTCGTCGACCTCTCCGAGACGCAGTTCGCACAACTAGAACCCCTCTGGCGTGGCGTGATCAGCGTCAAAGTCACCTGGTGACCCACACCAAGACCGAGCTCAGCGCGCTGCTCAACGAACACGGACTGCAGCCATCGCGCGCGCTCGGTCAGAACTTCGTGGTCGACCCCAATACGGTGCGTCGTATCGCTCGACTCGCCGACGTCGGACCCGGTGATCAGGTCTTAGAGATAGGGGCGGGNNCGCTACCTCATCGCGCCGCTCACGGCCGTCCTCGCCGATACCACCGTGCGCGTCGTCGAGGCCGACGCGCTGCGCGCGGACTACGGAACGATCGTGGGTGGTCGCTCGACGGTGGTGGTGGCGAATCTGCCCTACAACGTCGCGACGCCGCTCGTGGTCCACCTGCTCGAGAGTGAGCCACTGATCACGCGCATGCTGGTGATGGTGCAAAAAGAAGTGGGCGAGCGTCTCGCGGCGAATGCCGGCGACGAAGCCTACGGGGCCGTCTCCTTGCGGGTCGCGTACTTCGCCGACGCCAAGGTCGTCGGCAAGGTGCCCCCCACGGTCTTCGTGCCCAAGCCCAAGGTCGATTCGGTGCTCGTGTCCCTGGTGCGTCGCCAGGCCGTGCGCATCGACCCCGCGCTCGTCGCCGAGGACGAGCTCTTCTCGGTGATCCGCCTCGCCTTTGGTCAACGGCGGAAGATGCTGCGTCGTTCACTAGCTGGTTGGACGAGCGAGGGGGTCTTCGAGCGTGCCGGGGTTGAGGAGACCCGTCGACCCGAAGAACTCACCATCGAGGAGTTCGCGGCGCTGGTGGCGGCGAAGTGATCGAGCTGCTGGCCCCGGCCAAGGTGACGTGGTCCTTGGAGGTGACCGGCCGACGCGCGAACGGACTGCACGAACTGCGCGCGGAGATGATGAGCGTTACCTTTAGCGACCGTCTCGAGCTCGACGAAGACGGCGACTCGTTACGCCTGGAAGGGCCCTATTCGGGACTGCCCGTGGATGAGGACAATCTGGTTCACCGGGCGCTCCGATTGGTCAAACGCAACGCGGGCGTCGTCGTGCACAAGTCGATTCCCCCCGGCGGGGGGCTCGGTGGAGGCAGCAGCGACGCCGGCGCGATTCTGCGCTGGGCCGGTGGCGTGAGTG
>PKZN01000135.1 GCA_003133075.1 Acidimicrobiaceae bacterium
GACTCCTTCGTACCGGGTCCGTCGAATCGCCTCGCGTTCGCGGCCGCCCAGTCGGTGGCTGAAACTCCTGGTCGCGCCTACAACCCCCTCATGATCTACGGCAACTCGGGACTGGGCAAGACCCACCTGCTCCACGCGATCGGCAACTACGTACAGGAGAACTACCGGGGTCGGAAGGTTCTCTACGTCTCGACCGAGACATTTTTGAACGACTTCATCCGTGCGATCCAGACCCGTACGCAGCTCTCCCTACACGAGCGCTACCGCGAGAACGACGTGTTGCTCATCGACGACATTCAATTCATGGAGACTCGCGGTGAGACCTTCCATGAGGAGATCTTCCACACCTATAACGCACTCCATGGCGAGGGTAAGCAAATCGTCTTGACCTCGGACCGATCGCCGCGCGACCTCGCGGGTCTACAGGACCGNNGAAACACGTATCGCGATCTTGAGGTCTAAGTCCGAGCGCGAAGGCATCGCACTACCTGACGACGTGGCCGAATGGATCGCTCAGCGGGTACGTGACAACATCCGAGAGCTCGAGGGATCCATCACGATGTTGCGAGCGTTCGCCAATCTTCGCCAAGAGCCCATCACCCTCGAGCTCGCCAGGGCGCACCTAACCAACCTCGGCCAAGAACAGATCATCTTGAAGCCAGAAACCATCTTGTCGGTGGTGGCGGATTTCTATGGTCTCACGGTCGAAGAGGTCCGTGGCTCCAAGCGTCTTCGACCACTCGTGCACGCCCGACACGTCGCGATGTACCTCATTCGCGACATGTTGAACAACTACTCCTACCCGATGATTGCGCGGATCTTCGACGGACGAAACCACACCACCGTCATAAGTGGGGTGGAGAAGATCAAAGAACAGCTCACCTCGAACCCAGAGATGCTCTCTCAGATCAATCAGTTGAAGCGACGTCTCCAGGGGGAAATGTAGGCGGTGGTTGTGCGCAACGTTGGGGCCACTCTGTTGATTAGGGGTTGAGAACTCCTAGCCAACGCACATCATCTGGTCCTTGAACCCTGAGAGTTGAGAGAGTTACTGACAGAGGTGTCGAAAAGGACCCACTTGAAAAATGGACCCCAATCAGGAGTCTTCTGGCAAACTCCACTTACCCACACCACTACTACTACTAAGACTTCTTTATATTGAAATCCACACCGTATTCTCAGTAGCAAAGAAAGGCGTCATATGAAGTTCAAATCGGAACGCGACATTCTCGTTGAGGCCCTCACTGCCGCGAGCCGTGTGGCGGCGACCCGATTGATTGGGGCATCCTCCGGAGTGCTCCTCAGCCTGAGTGGTAATCAGCTCATCGTGACCGGGACCGACTTGGACATCACGGCCCGTACGACGGTTGACGTGATCGGAATCGAGGACGGCGCGACCGTCGTTCCCGCGCGACTCATCGTCGACGCCGTTCGCTCGCTCGAGGCCGGCGCGGTCACCGTCTCGAGTGGAGAGGACAACGTCGAGATCTCCCTTGGTCGCGCAAAGTTCTCACTTCGAACGTTTCCGGTTTCTGACTACCCAAAGCTTCCGCCGGTCGCAGGTCCTTCCACCTCAATCGCCGCGCTTGACTTAATTCAAGGACTCAACCAAGTGGTGCGCGCTGCGGCGAGTGACGACGCGCGCCCACTTCTCACGGGCGTGCTCTTCACGACCGACAATGGGACGCTACGACTGTTCGCCACCGACTCCTATCGTTTGGCGGTTCGCGACGTGCCCGGGGTGAAGGGGATCAGTGACACCGAGGACCTCTTGGTACCAGCTCGAGCGCTCCAAGAACTCCAACGCGCCGCCTCCTCGCTCGCGGCGGACGCCGAGATCGGTGTGACGCTCAGTGACGCCGAGATCTGTTTCCTGGTCGGTAACACCAGCATCGCCTCACGGTTGATCGACGGAAACTACCCCTCCGTACTGCAACTCATCCCCGCGAGTTTCCCTAATCAACTCCGGATCGCCAAAGACACGTTGTTGACCTCGCTCAAACGCGCGAAGCTCCTCGCGAAGGACTCCACGTCCTCGGTACGTCTCACGATGAAAGAGCGCAACCTCGAAATCCGCACCCAGAGTCACGACGCGGGAGACGTCGAGGACAACGTCGACGCCGACTACATCGGTGAGGAGATGACCATCGCCTTCAATCCAGGCTTTCTCATTGACGGTATCGAAGCGGTGTTGGGCGATGAGGTGGTGTTGGAGATGTCGGACTCCGTGCGCGCCGCCATGGTGCACGGTGTCGAGGACGTACGGTTTCGCTACCTGCTCATGCCCGTTCGAGTCCAGTAGTCGAGATCCGTCGTGGGTCTCCACGAACTCACTCTCCGCAGTTTTCGGCTCTTTCAGGAGTTCTCCTTCGAACCCGATCCCGAGGCGATTACGGTGCTGTTGTCGCCGAATGGCACCGGCAAGACGTCCGTTCTCGAAGCAGTCCATGCGCTCGCGACCGCGTCGTCGTTTCGTACCAGCGCCGCGAGCGACATGATCAAAGCCGGCGAGGGCACCGCCGAGGTGCACGGCGTGATCTTTCAGCGAGCTCGTCGTGTCCAGGTCGACCTCACCTTGACTCGCGGTGTGCGCAACACCACCAAGCGCATGTTGGTGAATGGCCAGCGACCACGCTCACGTGCCGAGTTGGCCGAGGCGCTGCCACTGACCGTCTTCACACCCGAAGGGGTCGACGTCGTACGCGGTGGCCCCGAGCACCGACGGACCTACCTGACGACGCTCTTGACTGACGTGGAGCCGACGAGTGGTGAGGTCGTGGAACGTTTCCACCGAGTCCTCAGCCAGCGCAACGCACTCCTGCGGGGACTCGAGGGTGCTCGCCCGTCAAGTTCCCAACAGAGCGAGCTCGATCAGTGGACGAGCGACTTCGTCTCAGCCAGCGAGCAGCTCCTGGAGCGGCGCGAGGCGCTCGTCGCGAAGTTGGCGCCCCTGGTGCGCCACTACTACCAGGCACTCGCGCACGACGACGGCGACGTGGGCGTTGGTTACGAGCGATCCTGGAGTGACAGCCTCCGAGCCGCCCTTGAACGGAGCTTTCACGACGACCGAGTCCGCGGCTACACCACCGTCGGGCCGCATCGCGATGACCTTCATCTCTCACTCGAAGGTCGCGATGCTCGTCGCCAAGCATCGCAAGGCGAACAGCGTTCACTCGCGCTAGCCCTTCGTCTCGGCGGTCACGAACTGGTCCGCCAAGAGCGCGGCGTTGATCCACTGCTCTTACTCGACGATGTGTTCAGTGAACTCGACCCCGTGCGCAGCGACCGGCTCCTCGGCCTGCTGCCCACTGGCCAGACCTTGGTCTCGACCGCGTCACCACTCCCGAGCGCGTTGCACCCGGCGGTCGTGATCGACCTCACGCGCGTGACCTCGTGAGGCAGCGCGACGAGCAACCGAGCACCCTGGGTGAACTACTCGACACCCTCGCGGGCCGCCTGCGCCGAGTCGACCTGCGACTCATCGACGAGGCGCGCGCGCTCTGGCCGAGCGCAGTCGAACCGGCGATCGCCGAGCACTGTCGAGTGGAGTTGATTAAAGATCAGGTCCTCATCGTGAGTGTTCCCTCGGGCGCATTCGCCCAACGAATTCAACAACACACCAAGTCGATTTTGGGCTCTTTTTCGACGCTCTCCTCGGGCGCCCCGACGTCGATAAAAACGGTCCTCCGAGAGGCTGAAAAACCGAGCGAATCGGCCCGTTAGGACCGTCGTTTTCGTTCGAAAGTAACAGTGGTTCGGGTAGGATAGAGACGTCATTTTCGTGACGACGCCGGCGCCAAAAAGTGCCCAAACATTCAGCATTGAAAGGATTCCTTCGTGGCCGTAAAGACCAAAGGACCCGATAGTTACGACGCTAGCGACATCACGGTCCTCGAAGGCTTGGAACCGGTGCGCGTGCGCCCCGGAATGTACATTGGATCGACCGGTCCGGCCGGGCTCCACCACCTGATTTGGGAAGTCGTGGACAACTCGGTGGACGAGGCGATGGCCGGGTACTGCACCCGTATCGACGTGACGCTGCTAGCCGACGGAAGTTGCCGCGTCGTTGACGACGGACGGGGCATCCCCGTTGATGAGCATCCCCAGTACAAGGGGAAGTCCGCCGCCGAAGTCGCCCTCACCATGCTCCACGCCGGCGGCAAGTTCGGCGGCAATGGCTACAAGGTCTCGGGCGGACTCCACGGCGTGGGGATCTCGGTCGTGAACGCCCTCTCGACCGAACTGTTGCTCGAAGTCGATCGCGACGGCAACCACTACGAACTCGTCTTCAAAGACGGCGGCAAGCCCCAGGGAAAACTCAAAGTCACCGGTCCGGCCCCCAATGGTCGCACCGGCACGACGGTCACTTTCAGCCCGGACCCCTCCATTTTCGAAGAGGTCGAGTTCCGCGCGCAAACGGTCCTCGAGCGTCTCCAGATCATGGCCTTTTTGAATCGGGGCCTCGAGATACGTTTCCTCGACCAACGACCCGGGCGGGCCGCCAAGGAGACCTTCAAGTACAACGGCGGCATCGTCGATTACGTGCGCCACCTCAACAACACCAAGGAATCGCTCTTTCGAAAGGTGGGCTTCTTCGAGCAGAGTGAAGAGCACCAGGAGGTCGAAGTGGCCTTCCAGTGGAACACGGGCTACTACGAGAGCATCTACTCCTTCGCGAACGGCATCTCCACCGTCGAAGGCGGCATGCACGAAGAGGGATTTCGCAAGGCCCTCACCAACGTCATGAACCGCTACGCGCGTAAGCGCAATCTCTTAAAGGAGAAAGAGGAGAACCTCAAGGGCGAAGACATCCGCGAAGGACTCACCGCGATTGTCTCGGTGAAGNNNGGCCAGATCGTCGCCAAGGCCATCTCCGCGTCGCGCGCGCGCATGGCGGCCCAGGGCGCGCGCGACCTCACTCGACGCAAGAACGCCCTCGACGGGGCGGGACTGCCGGGCAAGCTCGTGGACTGCTCCAGTAACGAGCCACGCGAGTGCGAGCTGTTCATCGTCGAGGGCAACTCGGCGGGCGGCTCGGCCAAGGACGCGCGCAACCCTCGCAACCAGGCGATCTTGCCCATTCGCGGCAAGATCCTCAACGTCGAGAAGGCCCGCTCGGACAAAATCCTCCGCAACACCGAGATTCAAGCCCTGGTCTCAGCCATTGGCGCGGGCGTCGAAGGCGAGTTCGACCTATCGAAGATCCGCTACGACAAGATCATCTTGCTGGCCGACGCCGACGTCGATGGTAGTCATATTCGCACCTTGCTCCTGACGTTCTTCTTCCGTCAGATGACGGAACTGGTGAACAACGGTCACGTCTACGTGGCCCAGCCGCCGCTCTATTCGACGCTGGTGGGCAAGGAGAAGGTGTATCTGCGCGACGACGCCGCCAAGGCCACCTTCTTAGAGGAACACCCCGAGCACAAGAACGACTTCCAGCGCTTGAAGGGACTCGGTGAGATGGATTTTGACGAGTTACGCGACACCACCATGGACGCGACCAAGCGCGCGCTGCTCCAGATCACCGTCGAGCAGGCGGCCCTGGCGGACGAGGTCTGCTCGATCCTGATGGGCGACGACGTCCCTCAGCGCCGACACTTCATCCAAACGAACGCCAAAGACGTTCGCTTCTTGGACATCTAGGAGCGAACGTGGCACCTGCGAAGAGAGGATCCGATTCGGGCGCCGGGGCGCCGCCGCCGAGCGAGGACGTCATTGGCTACATCGAGCCCATCGAGATCAACCTCGAGATGGAGCGCTCCTTCCTCGAGTACTCGATGTCGGTCATCGTCTCGCGGGCCCTGCCCGACGTGCGCGACGGCCTGAAGCCCGTGCACCGACGCATCCTCTATTCGATGTTCGACCAGGGGCTGCGACCCGACCGACCGTTCGCCAAGTGCGCCAAGGTCGTCGGCGACGTCATGGGGACGTACCACCCCCACGGCGACAGCGCCATCTACGACGCCATGGTCCGCATGGTTGTCGACTTCTCGATGCGTCATCCCCTCATCAGCGGTCACGGCAACTTCGGTGGTACCGGACCGGACGAGGGCGCCGCGGCGATGCGCTACACCGAGTGCCGATTGGCGCCGCTGGCCCTGGAGATGCTCGATTCGATTGACGAAGAGACGGTCGACTTCGAGGCGAACTACGACAACTCGACCCAACAGCCCGTCGTGCTCCCCTCGCGTTTTCCCAATCTGTTGGTGAACGGCTCCCAGGGCATCGCCGTGGGTATGGCGACCAAGATCCCTCCCCACAACCTGGGNNGACTTCCCGACCCACGCCCAGATCCTCGGTCGTCAAGGCATCCTCGACGCGTACCGGACCGGACGAGGCTCGATCAAGTTGCGTGCGGTCGCCGAGATCGAAGAGGGCACGCGCGACACGCGCATCGTGGTGAGCGAGTTCCCCTACGAGGTCTCGGTGGAGTCGATCGAAGAGAAGATCTACGACCTCGTCAAGAGCGGCGAGCTCGACGGGATCGCCGGCGTGCAGAACGACTCGGCCGGCCGCAAGGCGCGACTGGTGATTCGCCTGAAGCGCGACGCCAACGCGAACGTGGTGTTGAACAAGCTCTATAAGAACACCGCGCTGCAGACGAGCTTCGCGGTGAACATGCTGGCCCTCGTTGACGGCGTGCCGCGCACGCTCAACCTGGCCCAGGCCCTCACGCACTACATCGCCCACCAGGTCGACGTCGTGACGCGTCGCACCGCGTTCCGTCTGCGCAAGGCCGAAGCACGAGCGCACATCGTCGAGGGTCTCTTAAAGGCCATCGACATGCTCGACCTGGTGATCGCGACGATCCGTGGTTCCGACGACCGAGCGGCGGCGCGCGCAGCGTTGATGGCGAGCCCCTTCGACTTCAGCGAGGAGCAGGCGAATCACATCNNAAGTTGCGCGAGACCATCGCCGAACTGCAGTCAATCCTCGCCGACGACGTGAAGTTACGTGGGGTCATCGCCACCGAACTCACCGCGCTACGCGACAAGTACGCCGAGGAACGTTTCACCCAGATCGTGAACGACCCGGGCGAACTCGGCGTTGAAGACCTCATCCAGGACGAGGAGATCGTCCTCACCATGACCCGCGCCGGGTACGTCAAGTCGGTCGCGGCCGACGCCTTCCGCACCCAGGGCCGTGGGGGCCGCGGCGTGCAGGGGGCGAAGTTGCGCGACGAGGACTTCGTCGACCAGATCATCCACACCACGACGCTCGCGCACCTCTTGTTGTTCTCCAATCGCGGTCGAGTCTTTCGTTTGCGAGGCCACGAGATCCCCTTAAAGGAGCGCACCGCCAAGGGCACTGCGGTGGTGAACCTCTTGAACCTCCAGCCCAACGAGTCGATTCAGGCGATCGTCACGACCGACGACTTTCCTGAGGACAAGTTCCTCATGTTCGCGACCGCGCAGGGCACCGTGAAGAAGACCGCCTTCAGCGAGTACGACAAGTCGCGACGCGAGGGGTGGATTGCCATCAACTTGCGCGACGGCGACGAGGTCGTACGCGTGGTGTCGACCAGCGGTGAGGACGACTTGATGATGGTCAGCTACCGGGGCGTGGCGATTCGCTTTAACGAAAGCGAAGTGCGAGAGATGGGTCGCGACGCGACCGGGGTGCGCGGCATTCGGCTCAAGGCCGACGATCGGGCTATTTCGCTGGACGTCGTGCGCCCCGACGCCGACCTCTTCGTGGTGACCGACACCGGCTTCGGCAAGCGGGTCAAGACCGAGCGATTCAACCGTCAGGGCCGCGGAGGTCAGGGCGTGCGCGCGATCAAGTTGACCGCCGCGCGTGGATTCGTCGTGGCTGCCTTCATGGTGCACTTAGACGACGAAGTCCTCCTCGCCTCCACCGGTGGTGTCCTTATTCGCACGTCGGTGCGCGAGGTCTCCTCGCAGGGTCGCGACGCGACCGGGGTGCGCGTGATGAACCTCGACGAGGGCCACGCCGTGGCGGCGGTCGCGGTGGTGCCGAGCGAGAGCGAAGACTAAGAGTCCCGTCGAGCCCAGGCTCGATCCAGGACATCGACGATTTTGTCGACGCCCTGTGCGCCCATCACCATGAACTTGTTGTCGACTAAGAAGGCCGGCACGCCAGCGATGCCGAGCTCGTGGGCCGAGTACTCGTCGGCGCGCACGTCGCTCGCGAAGGCCTCGGTCTCCCACAGCAGCGCGGCGTCGGTGACCCCCACCTCATCGGCCAGGGCGTTCAGTTGGTNNGCCTCGCTCTTACCCTGGGTGGCGCTGAGGGCGATGAGGCGATGCGCATCGAAGGTGTTGGTGGGTCTGGCGATGTTGAAGGCCATCGTCACGCCGAGCTCGGCGGCTTGGTTGGTGAGATTCACGTGGAGCTCCTCGGCCCGCTCGACGGGCATGGCGTACTTCGACGCGACGAGTTCGGCGAGCGTGAGGTCATAGTCGCTTCGCGCGTGCGCGTCGAGCTCAAAGGCGTGGTGGTTGACGACGACCTCCTCGGCGTGCTCGAAATTCTCCAACGCCAGTTCCAGCTGCCGCGATCCGAGGTAGCAGAAGGGACAGACCACGTCGCTCCAGACGTCGACGATCAAAGCGGTGGCCATCACTAAATCGTGGCACAGATCCGTAACGGCGAGCACGCGAGGACCAGTCGCGCGGGCGTACCGTGATTGTCCGCGGCGACCGGTAAGGTGTCCAACCGCATCGTTAACGCGCTCGAAGGACCATCATCATCACCATCTCCCGACTCCCTGCGTCCACGGGCCGCCGCTGGTGGCCCTCGGTCGTCACGTCGAAGGGTCGCTAGATGCTGATCGTTCGCGACCTCGGGATCGAGATCGGTCCGCGCCGGCTCTTAGAGCCGGTGTCCTTCACCGTGGGTAACGGCGAGAAGGTGGGCCTCGTCGGGCGAAACGGCGCGGGCAAGTCGACGCTGCTCGCGGTCTTACTGGGCGCCCACCCCGAACACCTGCGCATCACCGGCTCAGTGGCGCACCAGGGCACCCTCGCGCACCTACCCCAGGAGCCCGTTCCCGGCGGCCTCGGTGTTGAGCCGATCGGGCTCAGCCACGTGCTCTCGGCCCGTGGCATCGACTCGCTCGACGCCGACATGCAACACGCCCGCCACGCGCTGGCGGCGGATCCGACCGACGAGACGATCTCCCGCTTCACCTCGTTGGAGGAGGAGTTCCGCGAGCGCGGCGGCTACGAGGCCGAGTCCGAAGTGGCGCGACTGGCCGACGGACTTGGACTCAAAGAGGACCTGTTGCTCGAGGACCTCTCCTCCCTCTCGGGTGGTCAACGCCGGCGAGTCGACTTGATGCGCGTGCTCTACGAGCAGCCCGAGACGATGGTGCTGGACGAACCCACCAACCACCTCGACAAGGCGGCCAAGCGTTGGCTCTTCGACGAACTCGAAGCGTTCCGTGGGACGGTGCTCGTGATCAGCCACGACCTTCCGCTGCTCGATCGTTCGATCGACCGCGTGCTGGCCCTGCGCGACGGGCAGTTGCGCGAGTACAAGGGGAACTACACCAAGTTCTTGGCGCTCGAAGAAGAGCGCCGCCTCTCCGAGGAGAAGATCGCCGCCCACCAGGACGCCAAGATCGACCAGTTCACGAAACTCGCGGACTCCATGCGCGGCCAGACCGAGAAGCGCGCGCGACTCGCCAAGGTGCTGGACCGTCGGGTGGAGAAGCTCAAGGACACGCGCATCGAGGTCACCAAGAAGGAGAAGAAGGTCACCTTCCGTCTTCCGGCACCGCCGCGCAGCGGGGACGTGCCGATGACCGTCGAGCACCTGAGCGTGCGTTACGGCGCGCTCGAGGTGCTGCGTGACTTCAACTTCATCACTCGCCGAGGTGACCGTATCGTCATCGTCGGGCGCAACGGTGCGGGCAAGTCGTCCCTGTTGCGCTGTCTGGCCGGCAGCCAGATGGCTCAGGGCGGTGTTGTTAAGTTCGGCGCGAACGTGATCGTCGGCTACTTCGCCCAGGAGAACGAGCAGCTCGACTTCGACAAGACCGTGCTCGGGAACCTCGAGAACTCGACGGTCGAGTCCGACGTGCAGCGTCGCTCGATGCTCGGAGCCTTCGGTCTCAAGGGTTCGGCCGCGCACCAGATGCCCGCCACACTGTCGGGCGGTGAACGGGCGAAGCTGGCGCTGGCGATCCTGGCCTCGTCCAAGGCGAATCTGTTGTTGCTCGATGAGCCGACCAACAACCTCGATCCGGCCAGTGTCGAGGCACTCGGGGAGATGATGCGTCAGTGGAAGGGCACGATGGTGGCGGTCAGCCACGAACGCGGTTTCGTCGAGGCGCTCGAGCCGACCCACGCCGTGTTGTTGCCCGAGGAGTACTTCGACCTCTGGGACGAGGAGTACATGGACCTCATCGAGCAGCGCTAGAGGAGGTGGCGCTCCGAGGCCCAGTTCGAGAGCTGGTGTCGATTGGAGAGTTGCAGCTTGCGCAGTACCGAAGAGACGTGACTCTCGACGGTCTTGGGCGAGATGACTAACTCCGTGGCGACGTCGCGGTAGGAGTAACCCCGCGCGATGAGACGCAGCACCTGGCGCTCGCGCGGCGTCAACAGATCGAGGTCGGGGTCCACGTCCGCCGCCTCGAGCTGCGCACCCTCTAAGGAGAAGGCGTCGAGCACGAAGCCCGCGAGGCGTGGGGAGAAGACCGCGTCGCCGGCCGCGACGCGGTAGATGGCATCCAACAAGTCGGGTCCCGAGATGTTCTTGGTCACGTAACCCCGCGCGCCCGCTCGAATGACCGCGATCACGTCCTCGGCGGCGTCCGAGACCGAGAGGGCCAACACGCGCACCTCCGGGCAGCGCCCGTTGAGTGCACGCAACACCGCAACGCCGCCGCCTGCGGGCATGTGCACGTCGAGCAAGACCACATCGGGGTTGCGCTCGAGGATCATCTCGACCGCTGCCTCCACTTCGTCGGCCTCTCCAACGATGTCCACCGCGCCCGCGAGCTCACTGCGGATTCCCGATCGGATCAACTCGTGATCGTCGACGAGAAAGACGCGGGGCTGGCTCACTTAGCTCGACCGCGGGAGCACGAGCTCGACCTCGGTCCCCGCGCCAATGATGCTCTTCAGCGCGACGGTGCCACCGTGTCGCTCCATCCGTTGACGGATGGAGAGTTCGATGCCTCGTCGGTCGCTCGGCACCGCAGCGAGATTGAAACCGCTTCCCTGGTCTCGAATAAAGAGTGACACGGTCGCGGGCTCGACCTCCGCGTAGATCGAAACCGTCGACGCCCCCGACCACTGGGCGGCGTTGATGGCGGCTTCGCGACCAGCGGCTACGAGCGCGACGACGTCGTCATTGAGTTCAAGGTCGCCCACGGTGACGAGTTCGACCTTGACGCCCCAGTCGTTCTCCACCTCTGCTTCCATCTCGTGCAACTGCGCCACGTAGGAGTGGGCGAGGTCGCGCGAGCTCGCGTGCTCCGGGTCGAAGAGCCACGCGCGAAGCTCTCGCTCCTGGTTTCGCGCGAGGCGAGTGACGGCCTCGGCGTCACCGGCCGCACGCTCGATCAAAGTGAGTGTTTGTAGCACCGAGTCGTGCAGATGTGCGGCGACGTTGGCACGTTCTTCAACGCGCACGCGCTCTCGACGTTCGCCGGTGAGGTCACTCAACGTCGCAAGCCACCACGGCGCGAGACCGACGGCGACCCCCGCGAGCAGAATTAGGGTGCCGACCAACGCGGGCGACGCGACGTACCAGGCGCCGCCGAAGTGGCGAAGGACCCGCAGTCCGGCGAAGACCAGTATCGCGCCGAGGATCACGCGAAGGTAGAAACTCCGTTTTGTTCGCGAGCCGGGGACGCCGACGATCGGGGCAGACTTGGCCAACTCTTCGAGGTGACGACGCTCGTCCGGCGACGCCCCGCGCCATACGCCGATCATGCCGACGAGGCTGAGCCAGATCGGCAACGTGTACGCGCCCAGGCTGGGCGCGCCGAGCGCCTGGAGGATCAAGCCGAACACGATGATGGCGACGAGGCCAATGAGCACGCGACGAAGCTGACGACGGGGTCCGAGGAGTCGTTGCGCGATGGCGTCGGACTCGTCGGCCCGTGGCAGGCAGAGCCACAGAACCACGTAGAGCAAGAGACCGAGGCCGGCGACCAGGGCCCCCAGGCAGAAAAGAATTCGTACGATTCGCTCACGAACTCCGAGACGAATCGCGAGTCCGCCGCACACGCCACCGAGGATCGCGTTCTCGACGCCCCGACGATAGGGACGATGGGGCGTCCCTATGACCGGTCGCGATGGGGTGGTGATGTTCACGTCGCTCCTCTCGGGTCGGTGACGGTACGCATTCATTGTCGCACTCGCGTGCACCGAGTGCTCTAGGGGAAAACCCCGAGCCGACGCGGCGTTTCGGGGCTAGGGCGAGGGTATCTACCCATGGGCTCGACGACGGATGAACCCTAGGTTGAACGACATGGACGAGCCGATTGCTACGAACGCCGACGAGACAACTAATGAAGCCGCGCCCGCCGACGGCGCTCCGGAGGAGCGCCGCACGCTCCGGCGCAGCGCCACGAAACGGGTCTTTGGCGGGGTCTGTGGGGGTATCGCCGAACGCTTCGACATTGACGCCAACATCGTGCGGGTCGTCTTTGTGGTTCTCTCGGTCGTCTACGGCCTCGGCGTGGTGATCTATCTGGCGATGTGGGCGCTCATACCGCGGGCGACCTCGGGTGACGACGCGCCGGTGGAAGAGGAGTTGCCGCTGACGAGAAGTCGTTGGCTTCGCGTCGCGACGCCCCTCGGCGTGCTGGTTCTGCTGGTGCTCTTCATCGCCGCATTCGGTCACGGTCACCGAGGCGGTGGCGTGTCGCTCGCGGGACTTCGCTTCGACAAGTTCATCATCTTCCTCTGGCTGATCTTCTTGTTGTTCCTGGCGGTGATCTCGTTGCGCTCACCGCAGCGCGCGTTCTCCTTCAAGCGATTTCTCGCCTGGATGATCCTGGGCGTCACCAGTTTCGTGATCCTCCTCCTCGGTGCATTTCTGGTGATGATCCAGGTCCTCGGCGTTCCCTTGGAGGGGGGCAGCGGCGTCAAGGAGTGGACCCCGACGACCGTCGGACAGATCCAGCGCTCCTACCACGGTGCGTTCGGTGAGTCCACCCTCGACCTCACCCAGGTACCCCTTGGCGCGGGTACTCGGTCGATCACCGTCACCCAAGGTGTCGGTACGTTAATCGTCGATGTGCCCGCCGACGTGGTGCTCGGACTGCGCTCGCACGTGGGCATCGGCAACGTGCGAACGTTCTACGTGCTCGTCCCGAACCGGTCGGGGGCGAGCGCTCGCGTCGGCGCCGCCCACCTCGACCTCAATCTGCAAGTGGGCGTTGGTCTGATCGAACTTCGACGCGACGTGCGCTAAAACGTTCGGCTCTAGAACTTGATCTGCGACGGGCTGACGACGGAGCCGCTGGCGCCGACGTGTACGTAGCTGGGGTCGACGGCAAGTTCGCTCCAGGTGCCCGAGGAGACCACCCCATTCGCGCTGGTCACGTCGCCGGCGTAGTTGTAGACCGGCAAGAACCAGAGCGCGCCGCTCGCGAGTTGGTAGGTGGCGAGCGAGATGGTGTCACTCGTGAGCGAAGCGCTCACCAGTGGCGGACTCGCCGCGCTCGTACCAGACGATGAGCCGCCCGACGAACTTCCCGAGGAAGTGCCCGCGGCGCTCGTGGGGGGTCGAGCAGTGGAGGCGTACTTCGCTCGTTGCGCGGCGTTCAGCGCGGCGACACCCGCGAGGGGGCTCTGGAGTGGGTAGTTCGCCGCGGGACCCACGCGCAGGGCCGGGCCTGAGGCGTTGAGCACTTGGTTGTTCGCGTTCACGGAGAAATTAACACTCTGATCGGTCGTGACGCCGTTAACGACGACGTCGTAGGTCACGTCGGCCGTGCTCACCGAGACGGGACCACCGGAGGCATTCGTGTCGGAGATGGTGGATGTACCGAAGTCGGGTGACGCGACCGAATAGCCAAATCCGAGCGCGGTGAGGTAGCGATCGACGTCACCGGCCAACGTGGCGTCACTCGGCACGGGCACTGACGCCGAGTCCGACGCGGTCGCCGGGGCTACGGCGGGTGAAGTAGACGAGTAGTACCACTGGGGCACGCCGGTGTTCTCGTAATCCAAGGAAGCACCCGAGGGGTCGCTGACCGTCCAGTCGCTGCCGTCACCGTTGGTGTTGACCGGTGTACCCGAGACGCCAAAGACCGCGGCGACGCGTGACGCTTCGAGCGCCCCGTCACGGGGCACCGTCAGGGCGTAGGAAGGACTCGTCGGCGCGGTGGCGGCGATGGCGCCACTCGCTTTGAAGTCGAACTGTTCATAGATCTGTATCGCGCCAATGGTCTTGCTCGCGGTTGGGGCGAAGTTCGCGTGGGTCTGGGCGAGGGCGAGAGCCGGGAGCGTGGCCGTCGTCCCTTCGACGAGCGCAAGCGAACCCGCCACCACCAGCGACCCGGCTACCAGAAGGCTCGCGAGTTTGAGTTCCAGATTCTGCCGCCAGCCGCGCGATGAGTGTTGCGGTTGGGCCGTGATTCTCGAGATGAGCGAGGTGAGGTCGCGGTGTTGGTAGGGCTGTGCGGCCGCGGGGTCGAGCGCGGTCAGTCGGTCGTCGAGTTCACTCATCGCGCTCCTTTCTCCTCTTTCTTGTTCTCTGTCATGGATCGCCTGAAACTTTCAGCTGACTTCTGCGGTATTGAGCAAGTCGCGAAAGCGTCGTTGCGCCCTCGAGAGTCGCACCGCGGCAGCATTGGTGCTGATAACGAGGTACGCGCCGATCTCGTGGGTGTCTAGTCCGTCCCAGGCGTTTAGCAACAAGACCTCGCGGTCATCGTCGCTGAGTGACGCGAGGGCGTCACGCACGCTGGCGTCGGCGATGAAACTGTCCTCCGCCGAAGGCTCATTGGCCGGCGGCCGCAGCGTTGACTCGAAGGCCGAGCGGCGATTCTTCGAGCGGCGCGCGTTGCGCAGTACGTTGCGAGCGACCCCGAGCATCCAGGGCAACTCGCCGTCCTCGGGGACGCTGTCGAGTCTGCGCCAGACGACCAGCAGCGTCTCTTCCACGAGGTCATCGAGATCCGCGCTCGAAAGGGGATAGAGGCGTCGACGAAGGTAGTTGCCCACGGCCGTTGAGTGCTCGCGCGCCAGGCGTGCGAAGCGATCCTCATCTCTAGAGCCCATGACCCTCTTCTGTCCGCTGGGGCCCGATTCTTACCGTGGGCGTCACCTCATCGCGCAAGGAGCGACGATTCTTCGTCCGACGTCAGCCAGTGGCTGGGCCAACTTCGTTCGCCCCACCACTCGACGACGTCATCGACGCTGTCGGCGAGTGGCCGCAGATCGAGTCCTTTGGACAGCGCCAACGAGCTGTCGAGCCGCGTCAAGTTTTCGGGCGCGTGTCCGCCCCAGAGCGGGAACATCTCCTCGAGATTCGCGGCTCGAATCGTCTCGGCGCTGACCTCGCGAAGGGTGGTTCCCTCCGGTGCGAGGTGCGCTGCGACCTCGTTGATGACGTCGTAGTACCGCGCCCCGCCCGAGGGACCCGCGACGTGGAAGGCCCCCGAGAGACGCTCCTCGGCGACGCGCACCACGAAGTTCGCCAGGTCGCGCGCGTCGACGTACTGCAGCGACCCCTCGAGTGGGCCGGGCACCGCGACCGCGCCGCCTCGGCGCACCCGCTCGACCCAGTAGGGGAAGCGCAGTGTCGCGTCGTGCGCGCCGATCACGTAGGTCGGTCGCACCATCGTCGACTCCTCCCCAAATCGGCGCCACCCCGCTCGCTCGCTCGCGGCCTTGAGGGGGCCGTAGGCGCCTCCGGTGATCCGCGCGTCGGGGTCGACGCTGCCTTCGGGCCAGAGCGTCGCGGTCGCTTCAGTGGCGCCAGGGACCGATGGTTCCTCGTACGCCGAGATCGAGGAGATCTGGATGTAGTGGCCGCCATTCATCCGGAGTACGTCGGCGAGACGATCGACGTCGCTCGGACGATAGGCAATCGCGTCAACGGTGGCGTCGAAGGTCTTCCCCTCGAGCGCGGAGAGATCGCCCTGGCGATCCCCGAGGAGGTGTTCGACCGTCTCGGGTAGGTCGCTCGGCGTGACGCCTCGATTTATCACGGTGACCTGATGGCCGTGGTGCCAGGCGGACCAGGCAATAGCTCGACCGACAAAGGACGTCCCACCCACCACCAGTATCTTCATCGTGTCTCCTTTGACGTCAACACGCTATTCGCCGTCGCGGTCGCCAACCGAGATCGGCCTTCTCCGGTGGTCGCCGCGAGGTTGGTGTTGGACCAGCGGGGAGGCGCCCGAGCCGCGACGAGGGCTACCTCGACGGCATCGACGTCACTGGAATAATGTGCAACCAAGTTTCGTCGTCGCAGGAAACATGCCAGTTCGAAGGACGGCTCGTACTGAGGGGGTTCTCATGTCCACCACACGGGGAGTTGTGAGAAGGTTCGTGCCGCGTTGGTTCGTGGCGCTCTCGCTGGTGGGACTCGTTGGGCTGAGCACGGGCGTCGCCGGGGGACCCGGTGGTCTCGGTGCTTCACGCGCGAGTGCCGCCGGCACGCAGTCATCGGGCTGTGGGACCACGTCGCCCGGCACGACCACGCTGAGTCTTCAAGTGAACGGTTTCACTCGGACGGTCTTCGTCCACATTCCCTTTGGTTCGAGCAACTCGACACCGTTCGCGCTGGTGTTGAATCTCCACGGCAGCGGCGTCACCGCAGTCGACCAGTCGGAGTTCTCCGAAATGGACCTCACCTCCGACACTGACCACTTCATCGTGGCCTACCCCCAGGGCCTCATTCCCGACGGGAGCGGCTTTGATTGGAACGTGCCAGGGGTAGAACTCACCGGGGGACGCAAAGTCCCGGCCGGATCGGCGAACGACGTCAGCTTCCTCACCAAGTTGGTGGGGATCCTTGAAGGCAAGTACTGCGTGAATCCGAAGGAGGTCTACGCGACGGGATTCTCCGGTGGCGCACGGATGGTGAGTCAACTGGCGTGTGATGACTCGAAGATCTTCGCGGCCATCGCGCCCGTGAGTGGGCTGCGACGACCGTCCCCGTGTCCGACCTCGCGGGCCGTGCCGATCATCGCCTTTCACGGCTCGGCCGATGAGGTCGACCCCTTCGCCGGTCACGGCGAGGCGTACTGGACGTACTCGGTGAGTACCGCTGCGAAGGACTGGGCGAAGCAGGACAAGTGTTCAACCAAGGCCGCTTCCTCGACCCCCGTCGCCAGTGTGAAACTCACGGCGTATGGACACTGCAAGAGCGGGGCGGCGGTCGAACTCTATGAGGTGCTCGGCGAGGGCCACGAGTGGCCCGGGGGACCGACCTTGCCGACGAGTCTCGTCACGGAGCTCGGGCCGCAGTCCAACGCCATCAGCGCCAACGCGTTGATGTGGGCGTTCTTCCAGGCCCACCCGCTGCCGTGAGGTCGGCGGCGACCCGTGCCGTCCGTTAACGGCTAGAGGAAACCGATTCGCGAGAGCGGCCAGATACGGATGAAGGCCTTGCCGATGATGCTCGAGCGCGGAATGGTGCCCCAGTAGCGGCTGTCACACGAGTCGTCTTCGTTGTCGCCCATCATGAAGTAGTGGTTCGCGGGTACCGTGACCTTGCCGATGGCCCGCCCCAGCGGCTCGTTGTGCGTCCAGGGCTGTAGCAGGGGCGAGCCGTTGACGTAGATCGTGTTCCCCTTCGAAGTGAGGTGGTCGCCGGGAAGTCCAATCACGCGCTTTACGAGATCGGCCACGTCGTCGCCGCACTGGGTCTGTACGGCGGCGGGGGCCCTGAAGACCAGGATGTCACCGCGGTGGATAGTGCCAAACTCGACGCTCAGCTTTGACACGACGATACGGTCACCGATCTGCAGTGTTGGTTCCATCGACCCTGAGGGGATGAAGAACGTTTGGAAGACGAATGTGCGAACGAGCAGTGACACGAGCACCGCGGCGACGATGATGAGGACCCACTCGACGATTGAGCGACTCCGTGAGCGCACTCGGGGCGCCACTACTTCCGCTGAGTTCGGCGAATCTTCTGGGAGGGACACCCGTTCAACAGTACTGGTCGGCGGAGACGGGACGGACTGGACGACGCGACCGGCTCATTCGTCTCGCGATTGCGCAGCGTCGACGTAGCATCGCTGACGTGAATCACGATGAACACTGTGACGCACTTGAGGTCGAGATCGAACGGTTCGCGTCAACGTTCGAGACGGCCGATACCGGGCTGCGCGTGCCGTCGTGTCCCGACTGGTCGGTCGAAGAACTTGCCTTGCACCTCGGGACGATCCATCGCTGGGCGCAACGACTCGTCGTGACGCGCGCGCCGGAACGCGTCTCCTCCGCCACGATGAACCTCGATCTCGATCCCGTCGACGCGACGTGGTTGCGCCGAGGCGGGGAGTCGCTGCTAGCAACACTACGAAACGCAGACCCTGATGACTCGATGTGGGCGTGGGGCGTGGATCAGCACGTACGTTTTTGGTCGCGACGGCAGCTTCACGAGACGCTCGTTCACCGCATCGATCTTGAGCTCGCGATAGGGGCTCCGTGGAGCGTCGAGCCGAAGGTGGCGCTCGATGCCATCGACGAACTGTTTCAGAATCTGGCGCCCGCGGGCCGATTTTCTCCGCGGGTACGTGAGTTACGTGGTGAAGGGGAACTACTCCGGTTCACGTCGATTGACACGTCGGCGTCGTGGACCGTCCAACTCCTACCTGAGGGTTTCGCGTTCGTTATGAGTTCGGATGTACCTCACGTTGAGCTTTCTGGACCAGCGGCGGACCTTTTCGGTGTGCTCTACCGTCGACAGCCGCTCGAGGGAAGCGATCTACAAGTCGTAGGCCATCGGCCGTTGCTGGACTTCTGGCTTTCCAATTCGGCGCTCGAGTAAGACTGGCGCCTCGGCGCCGTTTGTGGCTAGTCGGTCGCTCGACGGGGATTGCGGGGTGCGCGAGTTGCGGTGCGCGCCGTGGCAATCTGGTGCGTGTCCTCCGAGCGAGTGATCAGGTGACGTGGATTGTCGGACAGTGAAGGGCACGACGCCCTAGGCGTGACGGACGCCGGGAGCGTCACCACGAGTGGAGTAAGCAGCGAAGCCGAGCGCCGACGCCCCGACCAGATCCCGAGACACGCGGCACCCCGCGTTGCTGTTGGCGCACTCGTCTCAACGCTCGTGTTCCTCGCCACTCAAGTTTCCATGCTGACGAGACTGGGCTGGACCGTGGGGAGTTTTCGGTTGTACACGGCGTTTGACCAGATGGCGAACTTGGCCATCGTGGTCAATGGTGCGCACGGGAACTTCTCTTCCGTAGAGCCCTTCACGGAGACCGGTTCGATGATTGACCCGCACCTGTATTTCACGTTGCTAGGAATCGTGGCCCACATCTCCGGTATCTCGCCCGCTGTCGTATACAACGTCGTCGGCATCGGCGTGCAGACTCTTTTGGTCGTAGGCCTCTCGGTTGGCTTCGTGATGCTCACCGAGCGATGGTGGTCGGCGTACTTTGGCGCCGTTCCATACCTACTCGGCACCCTCTCCTCCGTGACCGGTGGGGCGTGGTTCACCTCGTTGCAGAGCCACGGCGTGCTCTGGGGCGCGTTCGGCGTGATGTTCGCCCTTAATAGCCAGAGCGTTGCAATTTCCGTAGCCGCCCTTCTCATGATCGCCATGATGGTGCGGGTACGACGCCAATCACGCGTGCTGACGAACGTGGGCTTTGGCATTGTCATCGGGGCCGGCGTCGGTTTCCTTGCAAACGTCGACACCTACAGTTTCTTCGCGACGGTGTTTTTCTCCGTCTTCGGACTCGCCGCCTACGGCCTTGCGACGTGCGGTGATCGCAGAGCTGTCGTGCTGAGTACGGTTCTCCTGGCCGTGCTTCTGGTTGCCGGCGACTCGTTGGCCACAGTCGTTGGCCGTGTCGCGATCTTCGCGGTTGCCCTCCTGCCGGCAACTCCGGGCGTCGTGCTCGCGGCCCGCCGCTGGAAGGGGGGAGTCCTGGCCGCGCTCGTCGCACTGGTCGTCGCAGCCTCTCCCCAGTTGATTCGATACGTCCTCGCCGCTCGCGCGGACGATCCGTTTTTGAAGTACCGCCAGGTGTCTAGCGCACACTTAAGCGTTCCGTGGCATCAAGCGATTGTCTGTGCGCTGCCCCTGCTCACTCCGCTGCTTTTCATTCTGGTTAGCGGCGTTTATCGAAGGAATTCGATGTGGGTCGCCTACTCCAGCGGGTCGCTCGTGGCGTGGTTGCTGCTCGCCGAGAACAATTTCTGGGGAGCGAACCAGGAGCCGTATCAACTCTGGATCATCGGCTACGCTCTCGTCGCCTTCACCATCGTGCCCGTCCTTATCGACGTAGCCACCACTCTTCGTGAGTCGCAGGGTCGGGGTCGCGGTGCCCCCCGTCGACGGTGGTGGAACGTGTCGTGCCGACCGCGCTGGATAGCGTTCGCTGCGTGCTCCGTTGCCATCTGGTTCGTGGTCCTAAGGAGCGATCTGTGGGGAACCAACCAGGCCGCCTACCGATGGTGGATCGACGGCCTCATTGTGATGGTGGTAACTGGCGTACCGATTCTTCTCGACGCGGTCGTCTTTGGCGAGGGGGATTCTCCCCGGCGCCATAGTGGATCGAGATGGTGGAATCTGGTGATCGCTGTGCTCATGATGTCGTCGATCGGTACCGCCGAGCTCTCAACGATTGACTGGTATCACTTTTATCTGGCCACCGAGGGCCAATCGTTTTCGTTCGCCACGGCGCAAGACCGGGCGATGGCGGGCGTCGCCGCGCACGTGACCAATCGTCAATTGGTGCTCGTTGATCAGTGCCTCAACCCTGAGATCCTCAAGGTGATCACAGACGTGCGCGTGGCGTACTACAGCGTGGGACTTGCGTGGCCCCGCAGCTATGCGGCGATCAAACGAGCCTTCACGTCCGTCACCACCGATTCAACAACCCCGGCCGAGGCGCGAGCCGCGGGCATCGGTTGGCTGGTGACCTTAACGACGTGCCACGACGTATGGCCGAACGCGTTTTCGAGATCACTTGAGCATGTGGCGAGCGAACAAATTGGACCGAGTACCCGGGGCGCCGTCACGCTGTGGCGCATTCGAGACGGCGCAGACCCCGAGAACCGCTAGCCGCCGAAGATCCAGTCACGACATGGCGTCCACCACCCTCGCGCGCCGCCACCTCGTACCATTCACTCATCGAATGCGTGAAGGTATCCGGCGCCCATCACGAGAGGAGAACTGACGTTGTGTCCTAACGCTCTGGTATCAGTCGTTATCCCCGTGTTCAATGGCGAACGTCACATTGGCGAATGCCTCGATTCCGTCTTAAACCAGACGTACGGCAATCTCGAGGTCGTCGTCTCGCTCAATGCTTCAAGCGACAACACGAGCGACGTAGTCCGATCATTCGATGATGCCCGGATTCGGATTCTTCCGCCGCCGCTGAACATCGTGAGCGTGCACGAAAACTGGACACGCGCCCTCTCCGCCGCGACGGGACCCCTCGTCAAACTCGTGTGTCATGACGACGTTCTATCGCTGGACGCTGTACGCGTTCAGACGGAACTGTTGGAGCGATATTCCTCGGCGGTTCTGGTGAGCGGTCGACGCCGGATCATCGACGACAACGGCGCCACGGTGATTGCTGCCCGCGGTTTGGGTTCGCTCCTCGGGCGAGCGGCCACTCGTGAGGTCGGGGCCGATGAGATTGCTCGCGCGTGCACGCGCGCCGGAACGAATCTTTTGGGCGAGCCCGCGAGTGTTCTGATTCGACGATCCTCGTTCCCGGCACCCTTGCTGAGCCCTCATTGGAGCTTTGCGATGGACCTCGAGTTCTATCTCCGCTGCATAAAAGGGGACGCCGTGGTCGTTGACGAGCGCGTGCTCGGGAGCTTTCGAGCAAGCCCCTCCCAGATGAGCGCGGTCATGGCCCGGGACCAGATGCGCGAGCTTCGTGCACTGCTCATGGAGATGCCTCGGCGCTACCCAGGGGCAGTCGGCCGTGACGACGTTCGACGTGGAATCGTGATGGCGGAACTTCAGACTGCGGCGCGTCGCGCTTTATACTTGCGGATGCGTTGGGGTGTGCACGTCACCCGCTGGGCGAGGCGTGTGCGGCGTCACGAAGACTCGACCGTGGAGCACTTTTGAGTGAGTTGAGGGTCACAGAGAGTCGTATCCCAGGTCTGCTTCAGTTATTCCCCGCGGTGCGCGCAGACGATCGCGGAGTGTTCGTCAAAACCTTTCAGAGGAGTGTGCTTGAGGATCTGGGGGTTTCGAGTCCTTGGCTCGAACAGTTCTTCAGCTGCTCGAGTCGCGGCGTGATTCGCGGGCTCCACTTCCAGACACCCCCCGCGGACCACGACAAACTCGTGTACTGCGTACAGGGCGCTGCGCTCGACGTCGTGGTGGACCTTCGAGTGGGGTCCCCGACGTACGGCGAAACCGAGACCTTCTCTCTCGATGGTGCGTCGTGGGGTGGCGTCTTCGTTCCGAAGGGGCTGGCGCACGGTTTTGCCGCGCTGGAGGACGTCACGATCATGGCCTACGCCACGAGTACGGAATACGACGCGTCGAGCGACGCCGGGATTCGCTGGGACTCGCTGGACATCGATTGGCCGTTCGCCAAGCCCGTTGTCTCCCCGCGCGATGAGGCCTTTCCCGCTCTCGAGGACTTCGCCTCGCCGTTCTCCTTCGGTCAGTAGCGCCATGACGTTGATACCCCACACCGAGCCGTCGCGGGCGCTCCTGAGTGGCGGCAGCGGATTCATTGGCCGGCGACTGATTCGAGACCTCGTCGAACGCGGCTGGACGGTACACGCAATCGTCCGTCCGTCGTCGACGCGCACGATCGCTGAGCCGAGCGTGGTGGTGCACGTCGACGACGGTGTCACGCCACTGCATTCGGTGGTAGCGGCGTCCGCCCCCGACGTCTGTTTTCACCTCGCGGGACACTTCGCGGGAGTACATGGCGACGACGACGTGACGCCGCTGGTCATAGACAATGTGCTCTTCGGGACCCGATTGGCAGACGCGTTGGCGTCGCGCGGTGACTGCCTCTTGGTGAACGCGGGTTCCTTTTGGCAGAACGCGGGTGGACGTGCCTATCACCCAGTCGAGTTATACGCCGCCACCAAGCAGGCGTTTCAAGACGTCCTGCAGTACTACGTGGAAGCGGGCCGACTTCAGGTTGTAACGCTGAAGTTCTTTGAGACGTACGGTCCAAACGACGACCGTTCAAAACTGGTCAACCTTCTACTCAAGGCCGCCGCGAGCGGTGAGCCGATGAAGCTCAGTCCGGGCGAGCAGTACGTCGATCTCGTTCACGTCGACGACGCCTCGAACGCCTGCCTGGTCGCGGCGACGATGGGCTCGCGAAGCGGTCTTCCGATTTCGTACGCGGTGAACTCGGGAGTGCCGATTCGCGTGAAGGATCTCGTTGAGCGGATGAGTGCCGTCATCGGGAGAGAAGTGCCGGTCGTCTGGGGTCAGCGCGGTTATCGGTGGCGAGAGATGATGGAACCCTGGGACATTGCTCCGACGCTGCCGCAGTGGTCTCCTCGGGTCTCATTGGATGAAGGTCTTCGCTCGATGTGGTCGGGACTCACGAACGCTCGAACTGCGCCCGACGAGAAGGGTTAGGGCCGCGTCCGCGTGATCATCGGCGTCGTCGTTAGTCTCCTCGCGTCGGTGTGCTTTAGCGCCAGCAACCTTCTCGAGAAGCGAGCCGTGGACGCGATGTCGGACATCTCGGCGGTGTCGACTCGTGCCATGTTGGCCAAACTCATCCGATCGCCCATGTGGATGACCGGCTTCGTCGTTGGCGTAGTGGCGGCGGGGTTGATGGTCCTCGGCTACGAGTTCGCTCCCATTGCGGTGGTGCAGACGATTTTCGGCGCGGGTCTCGTGTTGATCGTGGCCGCTTCGCACCTGTATCTCCACGAGTCGATGGACCGACGGGAGCTAGTCGGACTCGCCATCATCATCGCGGCGGTCGTGCTGGTCTCGGTGACGCTCACGTCGGCGGCGGCGCCGGGCGTGGGAGGAAGCCTGCGAAGCGTGATGGGGGCAAGTGGCGCGACGCTCGTGGTCGCATTCGCTGGCTACGGGGCGCTTTCTCGCGCCCACGTCGGGGACGCCAGCCTTCGCTTTGGTGCCACGTCGGGTCTGCTCTACGGTGTCGCGGCACTCCAAACCAAAAGTGTGGCCGTCCTCTTGAATCGCGATGGCGTGCTGCACGGCGCGGGCAGGGCCTTCACCACGGCGTACCCCTACGTCTTTGTGGTGGCGTCGTTGCTGGGTCTCATCGTGTTCCAGCGCGGTCTTCAAAGAAGCCGGATCTCGGTGCTCGTTCCCCTGACCAACGTGGTGGCGAGCGTCTACGTCGTCGTCGTGGGCATGGTCGTGTTCGACGAGCCCCTTCCCCGCAACGGCGTGCTCGCCGCCCTTCGCCTCATCGGATTCGCGCTCGCGTTAGGCGGCAATTGGCTCCTCGCGGTAGGTCCCATGACGCCGCGAGCGTTCACCAGTTCGGGTCCCTCGGTGCACGCCCCCGACGGTGGTTGATCCACGATCGGCGCGACGTTGCTGTTAGACGACGCCGAACTTGTGGCAGCAGTCCGCGATTTGCTCGATGATGTAGTCGAGATGCTCGACGGTCATACCCGAGTAGACCCCGACCCAGAAGGCGCGATCCATCAGCTGATCGGTATTTCTGAGGTCACCCACGATCCGGTAGCCGCTCTGGCGTTCGCGTAACTCGTCGAAACACGGGTGTCGAGTGAGGTTCCCGGCGAAGAGCACGCGGGTTTGAATCTTCTCACCCTCGAGGAAGTTGACGATCTCGCTCCGCGAGAACGGCGCATCCTCACGCACCGTCATGAGAAAACCGAACCAACTCGGGTCCGAATGTGGTGTCGCCTCGACGACGTCGAACACGTGAGCGAAGTCGGCGAGGCCCGCCCGGA
Source organism: Acidimicrobiaceae bacterium (assembly GCA_003133075.1). Taxonomy (GTDB): domain Bacteria; phylum Actinomycetota; class Acidimicrobiia; order Acidimicrobiales; family RAAP-2; genus RAAP-2. Next base: position 25,023 of record PKZN01000135.1, read on the forward strand.
GGTACGCGTGGTTACGACGACGGTCGGCACCGAAGTCGGGAAGTTTCTCCACCTGGGCGAGGCCGATAGCGGCTTGCAAGTCGGTCATCTTGAGGTTGTAGCCAAAGTGAGAGTAGGTGTACTTGTGGTCGTAGCCGAAGGGCAGTTGGCCCATCTGGTGCTCGAAGCGCAGGCCACAGGTGTTGTCCTTACCTGACTTGCAGTAGCAGTCGCGTCCCCAGTCACGAAAACTCGCCACAATGGCGTCGAGTGACTCGTCGTTGGTGTACACGGCACCGCCTTCGCCGGTGGTGATGTGGTGGGCGGGATAGAAACTGCTGGTCGAGAGGTCACCAAACGAGCCGGTGAATTTGGTCGTCGGCTCACCACCTCGTCGGGTCGTGTACGTCGATCCGAGGGCGTCGCAGTTGTCCTCGATCAACCAGAGTTCGTGGCGAGCGCAGAACTCAAGGACGGCATCGACGTCGAAGGGATTGCCCAGCGTGTGGGCCAACATCACCGCTCGCGTGCGCTCGCTCCACGCTGCTTCTAGCTGCGTGACGTCGACGTTGGCGGTGCGAGGATCGACGTCGATGAAGACCGGAACGGCACCGTGTTGGATTATTGGCGCCACGGTCGTCGGAAAGCCGGCCGCCACGGTAATTATTTCGTCGCCGGCCGACACGCGTCGCTCGCCCAATTTGGGTGACGTGAGCGCCGAGAACGCGGCCAAGTTCGCGGACGATCCCGAATTGACCAGACGGGCGAACTCGACGCCGACGAAGCGGGCGAGCGCGCTCTCTAACATGGCCGCGTAGCGTCCCTCGGTTAACCAGAAGTCGAGGGACGCGTTGACGAGATTGGTGACCTCGCGATCATCGAACACCCGCCCGGCGTATCGCACCAGACTTCGCCCAGCCACGAAGGGCCCTTCGTCCGCCTTCGAAGCAGCGACGTACTCACTGACCAGTTCGAGGATCTTCTGACGCAGCGCCCGGGGAGTGCCGGTCGACGCGCTCTTGATCTCGACGGGACTGTCGTCCGTGGGGCCCGAGCCCCCCTTCGATCCGACCGTGTCGCTCACCGGGGTGTCGACCCGGTCGACGCAACATCAGCCCCCGTCACAGCACGGAGGGCGCGTGCTTCATCGAGTTCCAAGAATCGGCGGATCTGAGCGCTGGTCACGCGGTGCGCGTCGAACGAAGCGGAGTTCAGGGCGGCGTGATACCACTCAACGGTCCAGTTCACCGTGGCGTCGAGATTGAGCAGCGGCCTCCAACCCAGACGCGTCCTGGCCCTCGAGCTATCGAGAATCAGTGTCGAACGCTCGCCGAGCGACGACTGGCCCACTTCGGTGTCGATGGGTGCGCCGCCCAGAGCATTCCAGGTCGTGGTGAGGCGCGCCACCAAGTCACGAACGGGGACTGCCGCGTTCGTCTCGGGTCCGAAGTTCCAGGACTCCGCGTAGGCCGCACCGCCTCGCTCGAGCGCGTCGGCCAGTCGGAGATAGCCGCTGATGGCATCGAGTACGTGCTGCCACGGCCGGACGGCGAGGGGTCGACGAAGGACGAGTGGGATGCCGTCTCGCGCCGCCCGGATCGCGTCGGGGACGATGCGCTGATCGGCCCAGTCGCCGCCCCCGAGGATGTTGCCCGCTCGAGCAGTCGCGAGTGCCATCTCGCTCGAGGAGAAAAACGAGGACTGGTAGGCGTGCGCCACGATCTCGGCGCCGGCCTTACTTGCGCTATAGGGGTCATCACCACCGAGGGGGTCCGTCTCGACGTGCGAACCCTCCGCGATGGCGTAACACTTGTCACTCGTCACCACCACACAGGTGCGGGCGCTCGAGGCACGACGCAGTGCCTCCAGCACGTTCACCGTGCCCATGACGTTCGTATCAAAGGTGAGCGCGGGTTCGGCGTAGGACGGCAAGACCTTGGACTGGGCGGCCAGGTGGAACACGGCCTCGGGGGCGAAGGTGGCGACCACGTCGTCCAGCGTGGACGCGTCGCGAATGTCACCCACGATCGAACGCACGATGCCCGAGAGGCCGATGGCGTCGGCGAGCCCCCCGGCCTCGGGGTCGAGTGATAGGCCCGTGACGTCGGCGCCGGCGCCGGCGAGCACGAGGGAGAGCCACGAACCGACGAAACCGTTGTGTCCAGTGATCAGCACGCGACGGCCGCGAAAGGAGCGCTCCAAAATCGACGAGAGTGAGGACTGCGGAGAGGTGGTCACCAGATCTTCCACGGTGCATCGCCCGTGTCCCAGAGGTCCTCGAGGACTTTACGATCGCGCAGCGTGTCCATGGGTTGCCAAAACCCATCGTGTAGAAACGCGCCGAGTTGTCCTTCTGAGGCCAAGCGTTCGAGGGGCTCATGCTCCCAGAGGGTGTCGTCACCGTCGATGTAGTCGAGTACCCGGGGTGAGAGGACAAAGAATCCGCCATTGATACGCGCGTCGCCTCCGTCGGGCTTCTCTCGAAATCGGGTCACGCGAGGTCCCTCAATTTCGAGCGCGCCGAAACGCGACGGCGGACTAACGGCGGTGATGGTCGCCAGCGTCCCCTGCGAGCGATGGAACGCGGTCAATTTCGAGAGGTCGACAGTAGAGACGGCGTCACCGTAAGTCATGGCGAAGTCGTCGTCGTCGAGATACTCCGCCACTCGCTTGAGGCGCCCGCCGGTCTGCGTATCGATGCCGGTGTCGACGAGGGTGACCGTCCACGGTTCGACGTCTCGATGCTGCAGTTCGACGGTCCCGCGTTTGAGGTCGAAGGTCACGTTCGAACTGTGGAGCGCGTAGTTCGAGAAATACTCCTTAATCATGTAGCCCTTGTAGCCACAACAGATGACAAAATCGGACAGTCCTTGGGCCCCGTAGATCTTCATGATGTGCCACAGCAGCGGGTGCGTCCCGATTTCGACCATGGGTTTAGGGCGGACCGTGGTCTCTTCGGAGAGGCGTGTTCCGTATCCTCCAGCGAGGATGACTACCTTCACGTTTCACGCCGCACGACGGGCGAGGTCACCCGAAGCGGGGGGTCGAGACGAACCAACTCGTGCATACGTCGACGGCGCCACTCAACTATGCGGCGCGGGCTGTGCATCACGGTCCATTGTAGTTACCGGGTACGTTGAAACACCTTGTTCTGGGCGCAAAGCGTTATTTCAACGAGGGGCTCGGCCATAGACTTCGCACAACGACGGTATGAAGCCACGGGGGTCCAACTTGCATCGTGTCTCGGTCGTGATTCCGGTCTATCAAGGCGAACGCACGCTGCCCGAGTTGGTGCAAGAACTCGCCGTTTTGTCGGCGCCGACGCGAAGTGCAGCGGGGCACGAGTTCGTCGTCGTCGAACTACTGCTCGTCAGTGATCGTGGACCGGACCGCTCCGACGCAGTGATTCGCGACCTGGCCGTTAGCTACGACTTCGTCCGTCCCATCTGGCTGAGCCGCAATTTCGGCCAACATCCGGCGACGCTGGCGGGGATGGCGTCATCGAGTGGCGACTGGATCGTCACGATGGACGAGGATGGCCAACACGACCCCGCGTTCATCGGTGACTTCTTAGACGTCGCGCTCGCGCGCGGTCTTCAACTCGTCTACGCCAATCCGATCAATCGCTCGCCGCACGGCAAAGTTCGAAACGGCGGTTCGCGTCTCGCGAAAGGTCTCTCGTCGAAGCTTTCGCCCGGTGGCAACCTCGCCATTGCGCAGAGCTATCGATTGGTACTGGGCGAAGTCGGTCGCAGTGTGGCGGCCTACGCGGGGTCGGGGGTCTACCTCGACGTCGCCCTCGGTTGGGTCACCGGACCGGCGGCGGTGTGTCCCGTCGAACTTCGCCGCGAAGGTGACCGTCCCTCCGGATACTCGCTACGGCGCCTGGTGTCACATTTCTGGAACCTCATCATCTCCAGTGGCACACGCCCCCTGCGTCTGGTCAGCGTGTTGGGCGGGCTCTTTGTATCGGTCGGGATGCTGTTCACCTTGTACCTCATCATCGTGCGCTTCACCGCGCATTCGATTCCCCAAGGTTGGACCTCGGTGATGGTCTTGGTGCTCGTCAGCACGGGCGCCATCTTGTTCTCACTCGGGATCATCGCCGAGTACGTCGGGGTGGCGGTCAGTATGGCGATGGGTAAACCGCTGTACCTCATCATCGCTGACCCCAACGACGGCCCGCTCGGTCGCGACGTGAAGGATGCCCCGTAACCAACGATCTCGTACAGACCTTGGTCATCGGGCGGGGAGGCCTGCTCGGTCGACACGTCGCGTTGGCGCTGGCGACGAGGGGGACGATCTGGAAAATGGAGGCGATCGATTGGTCGACGCCGGTGTCGTGCGAAACGGGACTTCGCCGAGAAGTTGGACGTTTCGTCGCGGCGTGCGACGGTCGTCCGTGGCGCGTCGCGTGGTGCGCGGGCACCGGCTTCTTGGGCGCAGACGAGCTCGCGCTCGAGGTGGAGCGGACCGCGCTGGCCGCGACGCTCGACACGCTGGCGTCCGGGTCACACCCCGAGCGCGGCGTCTTTTTCTTCTCCTCCTCCGCCGGTGGGGTCTACGCGGGGGTGGGGGCGCCCCCCTACGATGAGAGCTCGCCGCTGCGCACGCTGACGGCGTACGGGGATGCGAAGCTCCGCGCGGAGCGAATGGTCGCCGAGTGGTGTCTCGACGTTGGTACCTCCGCCCTCATCGGTCGCATCACGACGCTGTACGGACCAGGTCAGAACCTGGCCAAACCACAAGGGATCATCTCCCAGGTCTGTCGCAGCTACCTCTCGGGGCGACCGAGTTCGATCTACGTGCCCCTCGACACGATTCGTGACTACCTCTACGTCGCCGACGCCGCAGGGCTGATCGCCGATGGTATGTCGCGGTTAGAGCACGAGCGCACGATCGATGGGTCAACGGTCGTGACGAAGATCTTGGCTTCGCAACGACCCATCACCATCGGGGCCGTCCTCGGCGAAATGCGTCGCGTGTTCAAGGGTTCGCCGCGCTACGTCGTGGCGTCCTCGGTGCTCTCGAACGTGCAGACCCGAGACCTCAGCGTTCGTTCTCGGGTCTGGCCCGAGCTCGACCGCCGTACCTTGACGCCCCTTCCGGTGGGTGTCGCTCGTACCGCCGCGGATCTGCTGGGTCAACTTCAACAGGGCGATCTCGCCGCCGCTTCTCGTTGAGGCGGCGAGATCGACGTTTCAGTGATCGTGGTTCGCGTGGGCCAACGCGAGCGAGTACACCGACACCACGTAACGTCCTAAATTATCCACGCGAATATCGAGTGTGTCGCCCGGTGCCGGCTCGATCGGCAGAAACTTGAAAATTGCCGCGCCGTCATAGACACCCGCGAGCGCGGTGTTCTCGACTCGTCCCGTAAGACTTTTCGTCACGACCGCGCCGCCGGTCGAAGCGAAGGTCTTTTCGGCGAGCAGCTGGTCGATTGAGTCGTCCCAGACCTGGACCTCGACGGGTCCGCGGGAGGCGAAACGAACGGTGGCGGTCCACCCACCGTCGGGCAGCGACCAGACTCCACCGAAAACCACGTCGCTGGGCTGGTTCGTCGAGACGTGCCACTGGCGCGGCGGAGCGTCGGGGGCCCTGAAACGGAAGACATAGGGCATGGTCCACGCCGGGATGGAGGGATTGCTCGAAAACGTGATCGTGGTGGTACGTGCCGGGGGGCGCCATTTGATGACGTAGACGCCATTGACGTGGGTGACGAGACTCGCGCCGTCGCGGTCCAGTAGCTGGCCGATCTGGGCCATGGCGCTGACCCCGCTCTCGGTCTCGAAGCCCACGTACGGCGTGATGACGAACCAGACGGTATGGCCGTGGACGGGGAAGGTTGACGCGGGACCGTGGTCGAGTTTGTAGATCCATTGACGGAAGGCGAATCGTCCAATAACGCCCTGCGAAGCGATCACCTCGTCGCTCGTGGGGACACTGTCCAGAGTGAGTTGTAGGGTCGCTGCGGCCTTCGGCGCGACGGAGAGCCACTTCTGCTCGGCTCGATGAGACCAGACCAGCGCCCAACCGGTCACGTTCGCCACCGCGAGGACCGCGATGGCGACCGAAAGCACCCGTTTCCAGCGGCGGCGGGCAGCGGCGAGCGCGAGACAGATGGTCACCGTGCCAAGGGGCACCAGTAAGACCACCGGGAGACTGTTTTGAATGTAGGGCTCCGCGAAGTTCGCCGAACCCGTCAAGGCGTCTTCGAGCAGGACGAGAACGACAATGCCAAAGGACCAGGGGCTGAACAAGCCGATGACGCCGCCGCCGGCCACGTCGGCGTAGAGGTCGAGGCGCACGGACCAGATTGCCGACAATGCTCGACTCGGGTGTTCGAAGATCAGGCGAATCAACGTGTTCGTCGACGGGTTCTTAAACGCCGTGCCTTTCGAAAGGTCGGCGTAGACCCCGCTCGCGTGGTCGGCGCCAATGTGCGAGAGCAGAACGAGCCAGAGGAGACCGACGACGACGAGTATGGCGCCGATTCGTCGCCACTGACGACCCGCGAGAGCGCAGGAGATTCCGACGCCCGCGACGTAGGTCGCACCGATGACTCCGCAGAGGAGGGTGACAACGACCCAGCACCATCCTCGACGAGCGTGTCCTCGCCAAAAGGCGTGCGCCGCTAACAGCGCGACCAATAGGTCAATCGCGTCGGGGTGAAAGTCGAAAGAATTTATCCATATCGTCCATGGAGTCACCACGAGGAGCACCACGCCACAGGCGGGGAGGAGAACGGACCACGAGCGAAGGCGATGTCGAGCGAGACCCAGCGCGGTGAGCTCGCACATCCATATGAACAGCACGGCCTCGCAACCGGCGGTTGCGGCGTCTTGGGCCCAAAGTAGCGTCACCGCGTGGGGCCAGAGGTACCACAGCGGGGCCAGGGGATAGAGGACGAGTTCAAAGGCATTGTGCCAGTACGGCGCACCGACGGTGGTGGAGAAAGGGTCGAGGTGACCGTGGGCGATGAGGTACCACGCCTGACCGTAGAAGGAGTAGTCGAAGGTCAACGAGAAGCGGCGAGCGATCACCGAACTCCACACCGCGAGTCCAAAGAAGAAAACGACGATCGCGAGTAGTCCGTAGCCGTGCACTCGCTGAAGGGACTCTGGCCAGGTGCTTCGCTTGGGGACGTCTTCGCCCTCGTAGCGCAGCCATTTCGCGACGAACTCGCGAACTCGAGTTCCCTTCGACGCTCCGGACGTGTTCTCTACGACGTCGTCAGACAGAGGAAGCGTCATCGCGCAATGTCGAAGGTGCACTCCGCGTCAACGTTCAACCTCTTGCCTCCACTTTGCTCAGTGTCGTCGCCCGGGAACGAGGCACACCGGTCTGTCCTTCCCGATTGCTTCGCCGGACGCACCGGACCAAGTGACACTGCCAACTCTACCGACCACGCAGCGCAAAACCCTTGACCACGTAGCGCATCCTTCGAGCTCGTTAGGACTCGGTCTCTACGGCACGAGAATGCGACGAAAGCGTCGGGCGGCGATCGTGAGTCCGAACATCGCGAGGGCGAACAGGTAGCCCACTCGCACCACCATGATCCAGTGAAACTGTCCGAGGTCGAGACCGCGCAGCAGTGCAGCGGACTGATAGAGCGGCGAGAACGCGACGATCGCACCGAGCCATCGCGGGTAGAGCGATATCGGAAAGAACGTGGCGGAAAAGAGAAACAGTGGCAACTGCACCAGCGCCACCACATCGAAGTCCTGCCACGAACGCAGGTACGTGCAGGCGGCGAGTCCCAGGCAACTAAAGGCCAGACTCGTGATGATCGCCGCGGGCCAACAGAGGATCACCCAGATACTCCCCGCGTCGCCGAGGAGCGCCATGCACACGATGAAGGAGGCTGCGTAGACCGCGGCGCGCGCCAACGCCCACCACACCTCGCCCAGGGCGACGTCGGTGACGTCGAGCGGAGTGGCGAGGATGGCGTCGTAGGAGTGGGAGATCTTCAGACGGAAGAACGTGTTGAAGATCGAGTCGATCACCGCGCCGTTCATCGCCGATGTCGCGAGCATCCCCGGTGCGACGAAAGTGGCGTAACTGACGACTCTGCCGTCGACGTGGAGGGGCCCAACCAGGTGATTGAGGCCGAGTCCGATGCTGAGGAGGTAGAAGAGGGGTTCAAAGAAGCCCGAGACCAGCATGAGCCACTGGGACCGGTAGACCTGGAAGTTGCGCTCGAAGATGTGCCGCGATCGCCGCGAGCCGAACTGGGGGAGTGCGCGCGCGAGCATCAGTCCACCAGGCGTCGCCGCATGGTGTGACGGCCCCAGGCGACGCCAATGGCGGCCATGGCGAGGAGGAACGCTACGTGGAAGACAATCGCGGCGAAAGAAGCGTGGCCGAAGGCGGCGGCGCGCGCGAGCGCGACGCCGTGATAGAGCGGTACGAGTTGCACCAAGGGGCGTAGGTAGCCCGGGTAGGCCGAGACCGGGTAGAAGGTTGCCGAGAAGAGAAACATCGGGACGAAGCCGAATCGGTAGATCACCGTGAAGGGACCGTCGGACTGGGCTTGCGCGGCGAAGGCGACGAGGGGCGCGGAGAATGCGCAGGCAATCAGCGCACCGATGAAGGGCAACGTNNAAAGGCCCGTGACACGACCCAGGTCAACTTGCCCGTCAGGATGTCTTCGGGTTCAAGCGGCGTCGCCGCCGCCGCGTGATAGGTCCGGAGCCACTTAACGGCGGCCAACACGGGCCAGAGGGACTCGCCTTCGCCGAGCTGCATGGTGGTGGTGGCGAGCAGGCTCGGGGCGATGAAGTGCAGGTACGTCTGGCCCTGGACGAGGCCGTGATGCTTGCTGACCAGATGGCCAACCCCGATACCGAGTGCGGCGAGATAGAAGATGGGAAACAAGACCGTGCTCGCAGCCGAACCGCGCCAGGTCTGCGCGTAAAAGGTCGCGTGGTACCACCAGCTTCGACGCCAGCGGGGCCAGCCGAGGGCCGTGTCGAGAGTATTCGCCACTAATCCACCAAGGTGCGCCCGGTCAAGCGCAAGAAGACGTCTTCGAGCGAACTTCGCCGCACGAGGGCGGTCGTCGGCACGACGCCCGCTTCGTGCAACGCGCGCAACGTGTCGTCACCACTCTCGACGTAGAGCAGGACTCGATCCGGTAAGACTTCGACACGATCGGCGTAGGGGGCCACGCGTGCGTGCAGTTCTTCGTGCGAGTCGGTGCCGAAGCGCAGCTCGACCACCTCGCGGGTGGAGTGTTGAGCGATGAGTTCCCTCGGATGGCCCTCGGCCACGATGGTGCCGTGATCCATGACGACGAGCCGATCACAGAGTTGTTCCGCCTCGTCCATGTAGTGCGTGGTGATGATCTGGGTTACGCCTTCGCGCTTGAGCCGGTAGAGGCGCTCCCAGAGCAGATGTCGCGCTTGGGGGTCGAGTCCCGTCGTTGGTTCGTCAAGGATGAGCAGCTCGGGCCGATTAATCAGTGCGCGAGCGATCGTGAGGCGCCGTTTCATGCCACCCGAGAGGTCGTCGACCTTGTCGTTCGCCCGCTCGGATAGTTGAGCAAAGTCCAAGAGTTCCGTCGCTCGTTCGCGCACGGTTGCCCGAGGGATGTCGAAGTAACGCCCGAACATCTCCAAGTTGAGGCGAACGGTCAACTCCAGCTCGAGGGTGTCCTCTTGGGGCACCACGCCGAGGCGCCCTCGGATTTCGGGCCCGTGGGTGCGCGGGTCAAGGCCGAGAATCGTGAGAGACCCCGAACTCGGTTGCGAGACGGCCGAGATCATACGCATCGTGCTCGTCTTACCCGCGCCGTTGGGCCCGAGGAAGCCAAAACTCTCGCCGCGTTCGATCGAGAAACTCACGCCCTTGACCGCCGTGAGTTCGCCGAAAGACTTGACGAGTTCGCGGGCTTCGAGTACCGGCTCGGGGCTCACTCGTCACCCCCCACGTTCAGCGTGGTGCGCGGTTCACGAGAAGAGGCCAGTCCTGCCATGAACTCGTATCCCCCCTCGCCCCTCGACCAAGGGGACCGATCTCCGTGGTGCGACGCCCGCCGTGATGCTCGCGAACCGTCTCGTGACACTAGGCGATTCATGTGACAAATTGATGACGAAGTGCGGCGCGCGCTCTCTAACGGCGTCAGCGCACGGATGCGAGGACCGCATTCGTGGCGTCCCGCGGTGGGCGAGGGGGGACTTGAACCCCCACATCCTTTCGGATACAGGCACCTGAAGCCTGCGCGTCTGCCAATTTCGCCACTCGCCCTGAGACCTTGCAACATTAGTCGACACGTTTCAAAGAGCCCGCCGCACCTCCGATTAGCGAAGGTCGACCGATACAGTTGAAAGTGCCATGGCCCTTAAGAACGTCGAAAATCGCCTCGAGCGTCTCTTCGAGCGCACCTTCTCACGTCCGTTCAAGAACGCGCTGCAACCCATCGAGATCGGCACACGCATCGTGCGCGAAGTGGACCTCACCCGTCGACTTTCGAGTCAGGGGCCAATCTCACCGAACGTGATTCGAGTGTGGCTGGGTCCGATCGATGCCGAGCGTTTCGAGGGATTCCAGAAAGCACTGGTGAGTGAGCTCGAAGAGACCGTGCGTCAACACGCCGTCGCGGAGGGATTCGCGTTCGTGGGACCTGTGAAGGTGGAGATATTCATCGACGACGACCTCAAATCTGGCGCAGTCGAGGTGAAGACCGAGTTCGTCGGTGGTGAAAGCCAACCGCGCCTCATCGTCAGTGACGGGCGGTCCTTCATCGTCGGGGACCTGCCCCTAACCATTGGTCGGAGCCCNNGGATCTCGGCCGTGTCACTCGCACCGCGCGACGACATCACCGTCGGCGGGTTCCATTTTCGGATTGAGCTCGCTTGAGCCTCGTCGCCGCGTCGACAAACTACGCGGCGGTCATCCGACCACTACAAGTGTTGGTGATGGTCGTTGCGATCTTGTTCTTCGCACGTGTATTGCGCGTCGCCGCAGTACAGGCGAGGCCCGTGGACTACGAAAGGAGGGCGCGGCGGCGAAGGCGTCGCCTGGCGCTCGAGTTCATCGAACCAGATTCGCGCAGCGGTGAACGCGTCGAGATAGAAGACGGTGTGACCATTGGTCGTAGTCGTGACTGCGACCTCGTACTGTACGACACGTACCTCTCGACGCGACACGCCCACCTCTCGAACGATGAGGGTGATCTCTCCATCGAGGACCTGGGTTCGACGAACGGTACGTACGTGAACCAAGAGTTGGTGAAGGGTCGGGTGCACCTAGAACGCGGCGACGTCGTCCAGGTTGGCGGCGTGCTCTTCGAGGTCGTTCGTTGACGCGTTGGCGTTACGCCGCGGCGACCGATATTGGACTGGTTCGTCAGGGTAACCAGGACGCCGTCTACGCCGACGACACGCTGGCGGTCATCGCGGACGGGATGGGCGGACACGCGGCCGGCGAGGTGGCGGCGGCGATGACCATCGACATGGTGCGCGACGGTTTTCGCCAGAGCCAGAGCGTCGAGGGCCTCGTCGAAGCGATCCAGGGCGCGAACGACGCGGTGTTGCGTGACGCGCGGGCGACGCCGGCGCACTTCGGCATGGGCACGACGGTCATCGCGGTGGGGCTGACCCACGACTTTTCGGGCGTCGTCTCACCGACCTTGGTCCACGTCGGCGACTCGCGCGCCTACCAACTGAGGGACGGGGCGTTGCGCCAACTCAGCGAGGACCACAGCGTCGCCGAGGAGTGGGTGCGGATGGGTCGTCTCACGCCCGAAGAGGCCGAGGTACATCCACGTCGCCACCAACTCACGAGGGGTGTGGGTGTTGAAGAGACGATCGCCATCGACGTCGCCTCGATCAATGCGGTCGCCGGCGACCGAATACTGCTCTGCAGTGACGGTCTTTCCAACGAGCTCGACGCCAACACGCTCGCTCGTCTGGCGAGTGCACCGAATGGTTTGGAACTCGCCACCGAGCAACTCGTGAGCGCCGCCAAGGTGGCGGGCGGGCGCGACAACATCTCCGTGATACTGCTCGAGTTCGACGAGGTCAACCTCGCCGCCGCACCGCTACGTCGCACCATGACCAGCGCCCCACCGGTCGCCGCCGCCACGAAGACGAAAGCTCGGCGTCAGCGCCGACGCCTGGTGTCGTGGCGGGTGTGTCTCGCGACGCTGCTCTTCTTGGGCGTGGTCGCCGGGGCCGTCGCGATTGTGCGCTGGTACGCGTACTCGACGTTCTATCTCGGCGACGACGCCGGTAGCGTCGCTATCTATCAAGGCGAACCCCAAGGGGTGCTGTGGTTCCACCCGCTCTTGCGCGTCACGACGCAGTATCCGGCCACGCAACTTCGTCCCGTTGACGAACGCGCGCTCGCCGCGACGATCTCGGAGCCCACGTTGAAAGCCGCCCTCACCTACGCCGCGTTTCTGCACGGGGAGTGGCAAGCGGGCAGCACCACGACGACGACGACCACAACCAGCGGCGCCGTGACGACCACGACCGCGAAGAAGGGTTAGCCGGTGTCGAGGAGGCTGAGCATTCTGGCGTCAGTGATACTGGTGCTTTTTCTGGTCGTCGCAGCCCAGTCGGCGAACCTGCAGTTTTTCCGCGCGAAGGCGCTCGACAGCTCACCGATCAATCCTCGAAACAACGTCGCCACCACGAACGCGCCGCGCGGGGCGATCATCGCGGCCGACGGTTCGATTCTCGCGCACTCGGTCTTAAGTGCGAAGGGACAAGACGTCTACGTACGCGAATACCCCGATGGACGTCTGACGTCAGGGTTAGTGGGCTTCTCTTCGCCGATCTACGGGAACTGGGCGCTCGAGGCCGAGTACAACAACTACCTCGTCGAGCACGATCAACCTCCTCAGAGTTTCGAACAGGTCCTCGCGCCCACGATGGCGACCGATTCCATCACGCTCACGATCGAGCCCGCGCTCCAGCGCGTGATGGCGACCGCCCTCGCGGGTCGAGACGGCGCGGCCGTGGCGATGGATCCGAATAACGGCGACATCCTTGGAATGTTCTCGAACCCCACCTACGACCCGGCGCCATTGACCTCGTCGACGTTCAAACTCGCCACAGCGGCGTGGAAGAAGGACAACACGCGAGACGCCGAGGGCTTCCCTCCGCTGGGTAATGTCGCGACGCAGCAGACGTTCCCGCCGGGATCGACCTTCAAGGTCGTGACCACCTCGGCGGTGGTCGTGTCGAATCCGTCCCTGTTGACCAAGGTCTACCCCGATCTCGTCACGACGAAGTTGCCCGACACCGACAAGACCCTGTCGAACTTCGACTTCGGCAGGTGCGGCGGCACCATCGCCGAGATGTTGCCGCCTTCCTGCGACACCGGTTTCGCCTTAGTTGGACTCGACGTGGGTGGCACCGCGCTCTCGGGCGCTGCCGACGCGTACGGCTACAACGAGATACCGCCGATCGACCTTCCGGGCAGCGTCGCGAGCAACTTCCCGCCCGCGTCGTACTTCACGACCAACCTGCCGATCCTCGCGTACTCCGCCATTGGTCAGGAGAACGTCCGTACGACGGCGCTACAGAACGCGTTGGTCGCGGCGGCCGTCGGTAACGGCGGGATCGAGATGACCCCGCATCTATTGAAGAACGTGGTCGGTCCCGAGGGCAAGATCATCCGTCGCTACAAGCCGAGGGTGTGGAAGAGACCGCTCAGCGCCGCCCAGGCCGCACAGATCGTGCCACTCATGGTCAACGTCGCCAAGTACGGTACGGCAGCTGGCGTGTTCCCCGCCGCGGACGACGTCGCGGCNNCCCGACCAACTCGTCTCGGCCACCGGCGCGACCGTCGCGGGTCCCGTGATCAGTTGCGTGCTCGAAGCGGCGCTCGCCGTTGAAGATGGTCAGCCGGCGTCGGGTACGTCGACGACGTGTGCGAAGTGACAGGGTCGTTGTCGTGATGGTCAGAGCGTAGGCTTGGCCTCGTATGGAGCCCGTTGACGATCCCCGGTTGTACTCAAATCGCTATCAGGTAACTCATCTCATCGCCCGGGGCGGTATGGCGATGGTCTACCGCGCTCAAGACACGCTCCTGAACCGCGCGGTGGCGCTGAAGATCCTCTACCCCGAACTCAGTGAAGACCCGCTGTTCGTCGAGCGCTTTCGCCGCGAGGCCCAGGCTGCGGCCAATCTCTCCCACCCCAACATCGTGCCGGTCTTTGACTGGGGCGAGGACCGCGGGACGTACTTCATCGTGATGGAGCTCATCGAGGGGACCTCTCTCGCCGACATGCTCCGGGGCTCAGCGACGATCTCGGCCTCGCGCGCCGCGCAGATTGTGGCCCAGGTGGCNNCTCATTACTCGCGATGGTCAGGTGAAGGTCACCGACTTCGGCATCGCCCAGGCAATATCTTCTGAGGACCACTTGGCCGAGGCCGGTTCGGTGATGGGCACCGCGACGTATTTTTCGCCCGAACAAGCGAGTGGTGCTGCGGTGGACGGGCGTAGTGACGTCTACGCGCTCGGCGTGGTGCTTTATGAAATGCTCGTAGGTCGACCGCCCTTCATCGGCGACACACCCGTCGAGGTGTCGAGTCAACACGTCAACGCGGCGGTGCCCTCGATGGGCCAGTTCTCCGAGTCAGTGCCCAAGGACCTCGAAGCGATCGTGATGCAGGCGCTGTCAAAGTCGCCAGAGAATCGCTACCAGTCAGCCGACGAACTGCGCGCCGACTTGATTCGCTTCAGCGAGGGCCAACCGGTCGAGGCGGCCCAACGCGACACCGCGTTCTTCGGGGCCGCCGCAACGCGCGCCGTAGCCGCCGTGCCCGGTGAACGCACCCGCTCAGTGCCGATCATGTCGGGTCCGCGCACCGACATCCGTCGCCGACGACGCAACCCCGTTGGTCCGATCATCCTGGTGCTAATAGTGTTGCTCGCCGCGGGCGGCGGCGCTTACGCCTACGTGCAGAGCAACAAGACCAACAACGTCGCCCTACCAAACGTGGTCGGACAGACGGTGCTCTCGGCGACCCAGGAGCTATCGAACGAGCACTTCGTCGTTGGCACGAAACAGGTGAACTCGAAAAAAGCCAAGAACATCGTGATCTCAATGTCCCCCAAGGCGGGCACCAGCCTGGCGAAGGGCTCGTCGGTCAGGCTCATCGTCAGTCTCGGGGTCAAGACGTCGCCGGTGATGGTTACGGACTTAGTCGGGATGAGTCTCGCCAACGCGGAGAACCAACTTTCGCATCAACAGTTGAGTTATGTCGTCTCCTATACCTCGAACGCGCAGGCGGGTGTGATCCCGGGAATTGTCATAACCCAGTCACCCATCGCCGGCACGAAGACCCAAACCGGCGCCACCGTGACGCTTGTTGTGCTCGCTCCGAACACGCAGTATCCGCTGACATCCGTTGACGGCCTCTCCCAGGTCGCCGCCGGCGCCAAATTGTCTCAGCAAGGACTCCTGGCCTCTCCGACAGTTGGCCAGACNNCTCATCGTCTCTTCGGGCTACTGCCAGGTCGTGGTGCCGAGCGTCATCAACGACACCGTCGCTCAAGCGTCTCAGGCGCTTTCCCAGGCTGGACTCGAGCCGCAGTATTCGACGGACCCAGTGATCGTGTGCGCCGCGGGTGCGCCGCAGACGGTGACGACCCAAACACCGTCCGGGGGTGCGTCCGCGACCTACGGCTCAACGGTCGATCTGGCGCTCTGTCAGAACGATACGGTTCCGACGACGACTCCGACGACTCCGACGACATGACGACACCTAGGTAGCATCGTTACCTATGGCGAAATCCTCACCCAAGCCCAGCGCCAAGAAGTCGGTGGGCCGCTACGTCAGCCCAGAGGTCAGAGGGCGCGTCACCAAAGCTCGACCCCGTGGGAAGGACCACAGCCCTCGCTGGTACGGCGCGTTGATTCTCGGGCTGCTGGTCTTCGGGGTCTTGGTCATTGTGCTCAACTACCTGAGCGTGCTGCCGGGTTCGACGTCAGCGTGGTGGTTAGTGGGAGGTCTCGCCACGATGTTCACGGGGTTCTTCCTCGCCACGCAATATAAATGACCGCGAGACTTAGCCCAGTCGCTCGATGATCGTCGCGTTCGCGAGTCCGCCGCCCTCACACATGGTGAGCAGACCGTAGCGACCACCGGTGCGCTCTAGTTCGTTGAGCAACGTCGCGCAGAGTTTCGCTCCGGAGGCGCCCAGGGGGTGACCGAGGGCAATCGCCCCGCCGTTCACGTTCAC
>PKZN01000157.1 GCA_003133075.1 Acidimicrobiaceae bacterium
CGTTATCGAACGTGAAGTCAGCCTGGGTGAGTCCGTTCGTCACGTGGGCGACGACGTCACGGTGGGCCAAGTGATGGTGTCACCGGGCGACGAACTCGGTCCTGCGCTGCTCGGCGTCCTCGCGAGCCAGGGCTACTCGAGCGTGGTGGTCCACCCCCGACCCCGCGTCGGTGTGTTGTCAACGGGCAACGAACTCTCCGACTCCCCCGACGCACTGTCGTACGGGGCGATTCGCGACGCCAATCGTCCCTCGCTGCTCGCGTCGCTGCGCGCCTCTGGCTTCGAGGCGGTCGATCTGGGCATCGTCGCCGACACCGCGGACGTGATCACCGACGCCTTCGAGCGCGGCACGGCGACGTGCGACGCGATCGTCTCGACGGGCGGGGTCAGCGTCGGTGACGCTGACTTCGTGAAGTCCGTCCTGCTCCAACTCTGTGGAGCGCGGGCTCGCTCGATGCAGGTCGCGATGAAGCCGGGTAAGCCGTTTGCCTTCGGCGTCACGACGGCCAACGGGGTGCCGATCTTCGGCTTGGCCGGCAACCCGGTGTCGACGCTCGTTGGATTCGAGGCCTTCGTTCGGCCCGCACTGCGCCGCCTCGGGGGACATCGCGTGTTGGACCGGCTCACGATCGACATGGTGCTCGACTGCCCACTCCCGCGAGAACCCGACGGTCGGCTCCATCTCGCGCACGTCGTCGCCCGTGTCCACGACGACGGCGCGGTCCACGTCGAGAGCGTCGCGCGACAGGCGTCGCACCTCCTGCACGCCGTGGCGAGGGCGAATGCGCTCGTCTTCGTGCCGGACGGTGAGGGCGCCGAGGTGGGCGAGCGCGTTCGAGGAATGGTCCTCGACGCGGATCAGTTGAGCCGAGACTGAGGTGGCGCGACTGGTCTTGTTCGGACCGGCCGGCGAGGCGGCGGGCACGCGCCGCGACGTCGTCGAGGGCGACTCACTCGACGTCGTACTCGCCGAGGCCGTACGTCGTTACGGTCCGGGGTTTCGAGCGGTGCTCGAGGTCAGTCGGGTGTGGGTGAACGGTGAGCCGGCCGCCGCGAGCGCGCCGCTCGCTCACGACGACGAGGTTTCGGTGCTGCCACCGGTGTCGGGCGGGTGAGGTGCGGCGTCACCGCCGAGCAACGCGAGCGCGTGCGGAAGGACCTCGAGTACGGCCTCGAGGCACTCGATCGCCCCGCGCGGTGATCCGGGGCAGTTGAGAATAAGGCACTGACCGACGGTGCCCGCACGGCCGCGCGAGAGTCGACCCAGCGGATTAACAAGACGCATCGCCTCGCTCAGTCCGGGCGCGTCGCGTTCGAGCACGTGGGCGGTGCCCTCGGGCGTGAGGTCGCGGGGCGAGAACCCGGTCCCGCCCGAGGTGACCACGAGCCCGAAGAAACCGCTGCTCATCGCTCGCAAGCTTGCCGCCACCGACTCCTCCCCGTCGGGGATCACCCGCGAGTCAGCGACGGTAAAGCCCGCTGCCTCGAGCCGGGCCGACAGCGCGGGTCCGGCGAGGTCCTCACGAACCCCACGATTGACCGAGTCCGAGACGATCAGTACCTTCGCGTAGAGACCCACGGCGACGAGCGTAGGTGATGCTCGTCGCTCTCTCAACCCCCCGCCATCGCCCCGATCACGAAGAAGGGCGATCGTCCCCGAGTGACGTCATCGGGCAGTTCCACGTCAATTGGCTCGAGCGAGAGGTCCCGCTCGCAGGCGTAGAACCGCACGAACTTTCGACGTTGCCGGGTGAGCGGATCGCGGATCGTTCCCAACAGCATTGGAAATCGTTCCTCTAAGGCGTCGATCACGCTCGCGGGTGACGCCGTGCCCACCACTTCGAGCTCCACCTCACCGGAAACCTTCGCGAGCATCTTCAAGTGGGCCGGTAGGACGACTCGGATCATGCCAACGTTTGGACTTCGACCGACAACACCGCGGGCAGGTCGCGCACGATCGGCTCCCACGAATCGCCAGAGTTCGACGACGCGTAGACCTGACCCCCGGTGGTGCCGAAGTAGACGCCACAGTCCTCGAGCGAGTCCACCGCCATCGCGTCGCGCAGGACGTCGACGTAGCAGTGCTCTTGGGGTAGTCCCTTGGTGAGTGGTTCCCACTCGTTGCCACCGACTCGACTGCGGTACACCCGCAGTTTGCCCTCGGGTGGGAAGTGCTCGGAGTCGCTGGTTATCGGTACGACGTAGACGGTCTCGGGCTCGTGCGCGTGTACGTCGATAGCGAAGCCGAAGTCCGTGGGAAGGTCCCCGCTGACTTCGCTCCACGAGTCGCCCGCGTTATCGCTGCGCATGACGTCCCAGTGCTTTTGCATGAAGAGCACGTCGGGGTTCGAGGGATGCAACGCGATGCGGTGCACGCAGTGCCCGACCTCGGCGTCCTCGTCGGGCAAACCCTCGGAGTGCAGCCCGTGGTTGATTGGTCGCCAGGTCGTCCCCTCGTCGTCGCTGCGAAAAGCCCCGGCCGACGAGATCGCCACGAAGATCCGACGCGGGTCTTTCGGACTGACGATGATCGTGTGGAGGCACATCCCGCCCGCCCCAGGCTGCCACGCCGATCCCGTATCGTGACCACGCAGTCCCGACAGCTCACTCCAACTCGCGCCACCGTCCACCGAGCGAAAGAGCGCCGCGTCCTCGACGCCGGCCAGCACGGTGTCCGGGTCGCTCAAAGATGGTTCGAGGTGCCAGACCCGGGCGAACTCCCACGGGTGCGGTGTCCCGTCGTACCACTGGTGGGTGCCCGGCACGCCGTCATAGGTGAACTGATTACCAACCGGCTCCCAGGTTTCCCCTCCGTCGTCGGAGCGCTGAATCAACTGCCCGAACCAACTCGTCGACTGCGAGGCAAAGATCCGATTGGGATCGACGGGGGAGCCCTTTACGTGGAAGACCTCCCACCCACCGAAAAAGGGGCCACTGACGTCCCACTTCTTTCGAGTGCCGTCGGCGCGAAGAATGAACGCGCCCTTTCGTGTTCCGACCAGTACTCGCACTCCGCTCATCGTCGCCCCTCTCCACGTCCCGTGGGGCGCGTCGCCGCCCANNAGAACAAGGGAGCGGTGCGAACCTACAGTTCTATCGACACGTTCGTGGATTTCACCACGGCGGCGGCCATCACGCCGGGGACGAGCCCCATGTCGTCAACGGCTTCGCGGCTGATGAGGGCCACGACCCGAAATGGTCCCGCCTGTAGTTCGACCTGCGCCATGACTTTGTCCTTCACGACCTTGGTCACAATCCCAGTGAAGTGATTGCGAATCGAATCGCTGGCCGCGACGAGCGGGTCGGCACTCTCGTGGAGCGATTGGGCAAACTGTGCGAGCGCCGCTCCGTCGATTCGACGCCTCCCATTTTCCGTCCGGGTGCCGCCGAGATCGCCACTGTCAAGCCAACGGCGAACGGTGTCGGGACTGACGCCCAGCAATCCGGCGGCCTCGCTCACGCTGTAGTCGTTCATCTCGCCGTGAGTTTATGCTGCCTTGACGTCTCGCTCCGCTCACGGCGCGTGGCGGCGCGGGTCGAAGCACGCGGCGGTGTGGGGCACCGGCGTCGTTACGCGCCGCAGGTCGATCGTGGACACTCCCGTTACGTCGTGATTGAAAGGGTCCTTCCAATGTTCAAGAAGTTCTCCTTTCTCCAGCTACTTCTCGCGGCGCTGGTGCTGTCCTTCATCATTGGTTTCGCCGTATTCGTGCTGTCGGGTGCGACCACGAATAAGGGCACGACCGGGGCCATCGCGGCCGAAAGCGCGAAGATCATGGGTGCGGAGAAGACTCGATGTCTCAGGTTTGGCACCTACGCGCCCATATCGACGCTCCGACGAGAAGGCCTGCTCACGTTTAAACCGGTCTACAACTCCGTGGTGTACGTGCCGGGCAAGCACTGCGGGACGCTCGTTATCGGCTCGCCCGACTACCAATCGTCAACGGGTTGACGGCACCTCGATCGAGGTCGTACGGCGTGGTTGGCGCTCNNGCCGGCATCTAATCTCGGGACGCGTACTGCGACGTGCAACTTGTCCGATCGCGCTCTGAAGGTGGCACGCACATGCTCCAGCGGCACTTATGTTCGAGATTTGGCCTCGCCACCGGCCTGGTTCTCGGCCTGGTTCTCGGTGGCGTCGGCGTCGACTCGGCCTCAGCGCAGCCGGCCGCCACGACGTTCCTCGGCGCGTCAAACACCGAGCCGGCGTTTGACTTCATGACGCAGAACTTCATTCAAACGGCCAATGGCGGCAACAGCGTCACGTTCAGTTTCGGCGGGTCGGGGCACCTTGCGGGTGAGCTCGACGGCGGGGTGGATTTCGCTAAGGACGGCGCCGGAAACGCCCCCGCCGGCTTTGCGTTGTTCGCCTCCGCGGACGAGGCCAACGTCGACGACACGATTCCCGAGGGTCAAGCCGCGGATGAGAACCACGGTGCGGTGCAAAAGTACGACGTCGGACAGTGCATCGACCAGTATTCGTCGACGTACTCCTCGGCCAACGGTGGCAATCAGAACGGGACCTCGTGCCCGGGCATCGGCGCAACTCGAGCGCAGTACACCAGTGGGCGGCTCGTCATCTTCTCCTGTCGCCGGGGCGGCCGGACCCTCGCTCCGGCGCAGGGCTCTCCCGCGTGCGCCGAGCCCGTCAGTGGCTATTTCGGCGAGGGCCGCACGACTCCCGCTCCAACCACGATGAGCGAGGTGTGGAGCGATCTTCTCGCCCACACTGGCAAGGTTCACGGCGGTTTCGCCGCCCACAATGTCGGCGGGTACCTCGCGATCGCCGATCCCAAGAACGGATGGAACTTCGCCGGCGCCGGATGCGGCCCGTCGGACGTCGCGCCCAATGCCCCCTACGGGCTGGCGGGGATGGAGTCGCTCTACGTGGCGGCCGTTCAGTACTATCACCTCCACCCCCGCTCGGCCTTCGGCCCCACTGCCTCTGATCAGGCGTGTACGGAAATCGACCTCATGACCGACAAGGGGGCGAGTCTGGACAACTACGGCACGACGAGTTCCACGTCGGGCGGCCAGCAGGGGAACGGTAACTACTCGGACCCTTCGCTGCCGATCATCTTCGGCGACAACGTCACCTACACCCAGTCGAGCGTCGTCGCGGGCACCTCGCAGATCGCGCTACTACCAAAATCGTTCGTCGTCTCACCCGGCGGAGACGACACTGACTTCTGGGCCGAAGTACCCGAATGTGGCGCCGCGAACGCGGCGGACGTGACCGTCTCGAACGGTTGGACGACGCACATCGCGAGCGCGGAACTGTGCACCGATAGGAACTACGTGTCGGGTATGCGTGACAACGTCGCCGCCGAGATCAGCTCCCGGAACTTCGCCAAGAGCGGGGCCGCCAACCCGACGTCGCTGGTCGGCGAGCGTGGGTACTACCAACCAATCAGGCAGTGGGTGGTCGTCGAAAACGACGACCAGGGTCAAGACGCCACGGCCGACCTCTCGAGCCCCGACGGCCTTGCCGCGCTCGCTTTCGTTCACTATCTGCTTTCTGCAACGGGACAGGCCGTGTTGGCCAGCTTCGGCTATGACCCCATCAGTTAGCTGAGACGCGAACGACCCGCGTGACGCGAGGGCGCGCTTTCGCGCAGTCGCTCGATGGTAACCAGAAGGCCGTCGCCGTCGCGCTCACGGTGCTCTTTGGTTTCGGGCTGGGTTTCGGGGTCGCTCACCTCATGGCGGGCTCGATCGCGTACTGGGGTGTCGTCTCGGTCCCCTTCTTCATTACGCTGCGCGTCGCCCTTCCGGCAACGGTGATCGCGGGGGTGACGGGTGTCGCGTCGGGTTACGTGCTGGCCAAAGGCCGTTTCCCCGGACGCGACCTGCTCGAGTCGCTCGGGAGCCTCCCCATCATCCTCCCGCCCACGGTCATCGGTTTTTACCTGCTCGAGGTCCTCTCGCCGGGCACCCGAGTCGGGGGGGTTCTCACTCGCGTCGTCGGTCACGCCCTCGTCTACAACGTCGATGGCTGCATCATCGCGGCGACGGTGGCAGCGTTTCCGTTCTGCATGCGCTCGGCGCGCACCGCTTTCGAGGGGGTCGACGTCGCGCTCGAGCAGGCCGCGCGCGCCATTGGACTGCCCAACTGGCGCGTGGCGCTCCAGGTCTCGCTTCCCCTCGCTCGCCGCGGCATCGCCGCCGGTCTCACGATCGGATGCGCGCGCGCCCTCGGTGAGTACGGCGCCACGTTGATGGTTGGTGGTGACATCAACGGCAAGACTCGCACGATGTCACTCGCCATCCTCGATTCGTTCACCACGCCGGAGCGCAACACGATGTTGTTGATACTGGTCCTTATGGCGATTGTGGCGATGACCGGCGTCGGCTTACTCGGCAGGAGCAGGTCGTGACCAGTGCACTCGACGTCGCCGTCGCTCGCCACATTGGCGACTTCGACTTGGACGTGGCCTTCACGGTGGACAAAGGGATTTCCGTGCTCTTCGGGCCATCCGGAGCGGGCAAGACCCTGACCCTGTCCCTTATCGCCGGTCTCCTGCGTCCCGACGTGGGCACCATCGCGATCAACGGTGCGATTGTTACCGACTGCGCCCGCCGTCTCTACGTCTCGACGCAACGTCGCCGCGTCGGAATGGTCTTTCAAGACGGCCTGTTGCTGCCACACCGCTCCGTGCTCGACAACGTCGCTCTCGCGGTGCGACAGGTCGGGGGTCGTCGGGCGCGGCGTGACGTCGCGCGCACCTGGCTCGAGAGGGTCGGCGCGGAGGAACTTGCGCAACGGCGACCAGTCTCGCTGTCAGGTGGACAGCGCCAACGAGTCGCCCTCGCGCGCGGTCTCGCCGGTGAACCCGCGCTCGTGCTCCTCGATGAACCGCTCTCCGCGCTCGACACCAAAGTGCGACGCGAGCTGAGAACGCTGATTCGAGAGGTGATCATCTCCTCCGGCGTACCGGCCGTGCTCGTGACTCACGACGCCGAAGAAGCCGACGAGCTCGGCGACGTCGTGATTGACTACGACGACGGACGAGTGACGGGGCAACACGCCGTCGCTCGACCGTCCTACCCCGAGCCCCCGCTGGAAAATCCAGCCGGCACCGAGCCGTCGTGATCGCTCTGATCCCGCACTCGTGGCTGAACGCTTTCGCGATACCGCCATGGATCTGGAATCCACTATCGATCTCGCTCCGTGCGGCGTTGGAGGCCACGGTCGTGGTCACCGTCGCGGGCGTCGCCCTCGGCTACCTTCTCGCCAAGGGCCGATTTCCTGGACGGGGAGCCATTGAAACCGTCTTCAGTCTGCCGATGGCGCTCCCCCCGACCGTCGTTGGTTACTACCTCCTCACCCGACTGGGTGGACCCGGTCCAATCCGTGACGCGGAGGTCCACCTCTTCGGCCATCCGCTCACCTTCACCTTCGCCGGGATCGTCGTGGCGCAGATTGTCGAATCGTTCCCGTACTGCATGCGCTTCTCGCGCGCCGCGATCGCTGGCGTCGATCCCCGATTCGAGCAGGCCGCTCGCGCCATGGGACTCTCTCGATGGAGGATCGCGCTGTTCGTGACGTTGCCGTTGGCGCGCCGCGGCGTCATCGCGGGAATCGCGATGGCCTTCGGACGCGCGATGGGTGACTTCGGGGCGACGATGATCATCTCCGGGTCCGCACCGATGGCCACCACGATGCCCATCGCGCTCTACAACGCCGTCTTCTATGGATCCCACGAACAAGCAATGGTCCTGGCGCTCGTCCAGGTTGGCGTGGCGTTGACCATTCTCCTGGGCGTCGGTCGCCTCGGAAGAGTCCGGCCCTGGTGACGCCCGACGTGCGCGCCCGCGTCCTTCGCGCTCGTGACTCGTGAGGACGCCTGATGCCAGTTACCTAGACTCGGGTTTCGATGAATCCACGCGCGAACGCCGCCCCACTCGTCGTCAGCGTCCCTGACCCGGGACTGGCGGGTCTCCTCGAAGACCGACCCGATGGCGTCGAACTCGTCACGTGGGACATGACGGGCCCGCCACCTACCGAGAAGATCGACATCGTCGTCCCTCCCTACATGGTTGGCCCACACGTCCTCGCCCAACTCGCCTTCGTCACGGCGCGACTCGTCCAGAGCCCCATGCTCGGCTACGACGGCGTCGAGGAGGCGCTGCCTCCCGGTCAGGTGTACGCGAACGCGGCGTCGGTGCACGAGACCTCGACCGCCGAGCTGACGCTGGCCTTGATCCTCGCGTCGCAACGTGGCATTCCCGATTTCGTGCGCTCGGCCGAGCGGGGCACGTGGGAGCGGGTCTGGCGACCCAGCTTGGCTGATCGCACGGTCTTGCTCGTGGGCTACGGCGGGGTGGGTAAAGCCATCGAAGACCGCTTGGTGCCCTTTGAGACGACGGTGGTCAGGGTCGCGAGAACGAAGCGCCACGACGATCGAGGCGAGATTCACGCGATGGATGAGTTGCACGAACTGCTGCCCGTAGCCGACGTGGTCGTTGTCGGCGTGCCGCTGAACGAGGAGACGACCCACCTCATCGATGACTCCTTCCTCGAGCGTATGCAAGACGGCAGCCTGCTCGTCAACATCGCGCGGGGCCGCGTCGCCGACACCGAGGCCGTCCTCGCCCACGCACGCAGCGGCCGTCTTCGCTTCGCACTCGACGTCACCGATCCCGAACCACTGCCCGACGGACACCCCTTGTTTGCGCTACCCAACGTGCTGATCTCCCCGCACGTGGGCGGGGCCACGTCGGCGGCGATGCCGAGACTGGCAAAGCTACTGCGACGTCAGATGGAACGAATGCAGGGTGGCGAGGAACCGCTCAACGTCGTGCTTCGGACGTAGCGTCGAGTGACGTCGCCTCGTCTCGACGCGCATTACGCACACACGCAGTACTGATCCGTACGAAAGGGGTCGAAGGATGTCGACTGACCGATCCAACTTGAGCTCTCCAGAGCGGGAAAGAGGTTCAGTTTTTCACTCGTGGTCCGCGCAGTCGACGATTAATCCGATGATGGTCAAATCGGCCCAGGGCGTCTACGTCACCGACGAAGACGGCACGACGTTCCTCGATTTCTCCTCACAACTGGTCAACGTCAACATCGGCCACCAACACCCCGCCGTGGTGCGGGCCATTCAAGAACAAGCGGCGGTGCTCTGCACGATCGCTCCCCAACACGGCTACGAGCGGCGCTACCGCGCGGCGGAGTTGATCCTGGAGCACTCCTTCGAAGGCGCGGCGAAGGTCTTCTTCACCAATGGCGGCACCGAAGCCGTCGAGCACGCGGTACGCATGGCTCGGCTGCACACCGGCCGACAAAAGGTGCTCTCGACCTATCGCAGCTACCACGGCGGCACGTCGACGTCGATCAACTTGACCGGCGACCCTCGGCGATGGCCGAACGACAACGGCACTTCCGGGGTCGTGCACTTCTTTGGACCGT
>PKZN01000054.1 GCA_003133075.1 Acidimicrobiaceae bacterium
CTCATCCTCTTGGCGTTCCCGGTGCTGACGGCCGGGCTCATCATGCTCTACTGCGACCGACACTTCGGGACCCATATCTTCTCCGTCGCCGGTGGGGGCGTTCCGGTGCTCTGGCAACATATCTTCTGGTTCTGGGGCCACCCGGAGGTGTACATCCTCGCGTTACCAATATTCGGCATGGTCACCGAGATCATCGCGGTCTTCTCGC
Organism: Acidimicrobiaceae bacterium; assembly: GCA_003133075.1. Taxonomy (GTDB): domain Bacteria; phylum Actinomycetota; class Acidimicrobiia; order Acidimicrobiales; family RAAP-2; genus RAAP-2. Next base: position 209 of record PKZN01000054.1, read on the forward strand.
GTAAGCCGGTCTTTGGCTACAAGGGCATGGTCTTTGCGACCATCACCATCGGCGCGCTCTCCTTGGGCGTGTGGGCGCACCACATGTTCACCACCGGCGTCGTCTTGCTGCCCTTCTTCTCGATCATGAGTCTCTTGATCGCGGTGCCGACCGGCATCAAGATGTTCAACTGGATCGGCACGATGTGGCGAGGGGAAGTCTGGTTCTCGACCGCGATGTTGATGGCGATCGGTTTCTTGATCACGTTCCTCATCGGTGGCATCACCGGCATCTACCTGGCGAGCCCGCCGCTCGACTTCTTCACCCACGACACGTACTTCGTGGTCGCCCACTTCCACTCCATCGTCATGGCCCTGATGATGGGCGCGATGGGGGCCCTGTACTACTGGGGCCCGAAGATCACCGGTTATCTGTTAAACGAGACCATCGGCAAGATTCAGTTCTGGCTGCTCTTCATCGGCACCCAGGTCTTCACGCTGCCGATGTACGTGTTGGGTCTGCGCGGTTTGCCCCGGCGCATCGCGATCTATCCCCTCCACCATTCGTGGCAGTACTTGAACGACTGGGCGTCCATCGGCGCGTTGATGATCGGCCTCTCGACGGTCGCCTTCCTCGTCAACATCGCCTACAGCTGGAAGAAGTACCCGGCCGGGGACAACCCCTGGGACGGGCACACGCTCGAGTGGTTCACGACCTCGCCGCCACCGCACCACAACTTCTACCGTCTGCCCCAGATCCGCTCGGAGCGCCCGACGTGGGACTACAACCACCCGGGCCACACCGCCGCTGAGCACGGGCACAGCGCCGCGCACCGCGACGAGACACCCGTCGAAGCGCCCACCTCGTGAAGACCGAAGCCAAGCTCCTCTTAGGTCTCGGCACCTTCTTCGGGGCGATGGTCACGGTGTACTGGTTCTGGGGCAACGAGAACGCGGGCAGCGTGATGATGTTCGCGGGCATGCTGCTGTGCTTTTTGCCGGGGAGTTACTACTACTGGTGGAGCCGCCGCATGAAGCCGCGCACCGAGGACAACCCCCAGGCGACCCAGGCCGAGGGCGCCGGCGTCATCGGCACATTCCCGGGCACCTCGATCTGGCCCTTCACGCTAGGCATGGGCGCCTTCTTCGTCGTGCTCGCTCTGGTCTTTGGCATCTGGTTCCTCGTCCCGGGACTCGGACTCGCGGTCTGGGCCCTCTTCGGCGGCACCGCCGAGGGCCGTCGCGGCGGGACGCACTAGGTCACTCGGCGAAAGACGCAGCGTCGGCGGAAAAGGCGCGGAACGCGCTGCGTAGTATTGAATTCGGCTGTATCCAGGGGAGAAGGAACGAGGAGTATCAGTGACGGCCTTAGAGAGTTCGACGAAGGTTCAACTGGGAGGCACTCGCGGAGGGCCCGAGAAGCCGACCCTTCGTGCCGATCGCTGGTGGATCCAGCCGGTGGTGACCGTATCGGTCCTAACGGCCTTCGTCATCTATTCCACCTGGGCCGCCTTCCAGAACAAGTACTACTTCGTCGGCGCCAACGTGCACCGCGACCTCATCAGCCCCTTCTACTCACCGTGCATCGGCGGCAGTTGCGTGCCCGGGGCGAAGTTCGCCTTCACCTGGAGCGCGTGGACACTCTCGCCCGCGCTGTTGATCTTGATCTTCCCACTGGGCTTTCGCCTCACCTGCTACTACTACCGGCGCAGCTACTACCGCGCGTTCTGGTGGTCACCACCGGCCTGCGCGGTCGCCGACGCCCACGGGTCCTACTCCGGTGAGTCACGTTTCCCCCTGCTCATGCAGAACGCGCACCGCTACTTCTTCTACTTCGGACTGATTTTTAACTGCCTGCTCACCTACGACGCGGTCCTCGCCTTCCGCCAGCCCGGCGACGGCTGGGGCGTCACCGTGGGCACGATGGTCCTGGTGGTGAACGCCACGCTGCTGTGGCTGTACTCACTCTCGTGTCACGCGTGTCGACACCTCTGCGGCGGGCAGGTACGCAGCTTCAAGGCCCACCCGATCCGTTACCGATTCTGGAAGTTCGTGACGCCGCTCAACGCCAAGCACATGAACTTCGCCTGGGCCTCGCTGGTCTTCGTGGCCTTGACCGACGTCTACGTGCGCCTGGTCGCCTCGGGCGCGATCACCGACTTCAAACTCTTCTAGATCCAAGGACGCAACGTGAGCGAAGCAGTGCAGGAACACCACGAGTACGACGTGCTCATCATCGGAGCGGGCGGTGCCGGACTGCGCGCCGCGATCGAAGCCAAGCAGCGTGGCTTGAAGGTGGGCATCATCACCAAGTCGCTGTTGGGAAAGGCCCACACCGTCATGGCCGAAGGCGGCATGGCGGCCGCCATGGGCAACGTCTACCCAGAGGACAATTGGAAGGTCCACTTTCGCGACACCATGCGTGGCGGAAAGTACCTCAACAACTACCGCATGGCCGAACTCCACGCGAAAGAGGCCCCCGACCGGGTCTACGAACTCGAACAGTGGGGCGCGCTCTTTGACCGCACCAAGGACGGCAAGATCCTCCAGCGCGACTTCGGTGGTCACCGCTACGCGCGACTCGCCCACGTGGGCGACCGCACCGGGCTCGAACTGATCCGCACCCTGCAGCAAAAGGTCGTCTCCATGGGCACCGACGTCTTCATGGAGTGCAAGGTCTTAAAGCTCCTCCACGACGCCGAGGGTCGTATCGCGGGCTGCGTCGGGTACTGGCGTGCGACCGGCGAGTTCGTGACCTTCCAGGCGAAGACCGTCATCCTGGCGACCGGCGGCGCCGGCAAGTCCTGGAAGTTCACGTCGAACTCCTGGGAGGGCACCGGGGACGGCCACGCGATGGCGCTGTGGGCCGGAGCGCGACTCATCGACATGGAAGCCGTGCAGTTCCACCCGACCGGCATGGTCTGGCCCCTCAGTGTGCGCGGGCTGCTCGTCACCGAGGGCGTGCGCGGCGACGGTGGGGTGTTGCGTAACTCACTTGGCGAGCGCTTCATGTTCAACTACGTCGCCGACATGTTCCGCGCCGAGACCGCGGACTCCGAAGAGGAGGCCGACAAGTGGTACGACGACCACAGTGCGGGACGTCGTCCGCCCGAGTTGTTGCCGCGCGACGAAGTGGCGCGCGCCATCAACACCGAGGTCAAGGCTGGGCGCGGCAGCCCGCACGGTGGGGTGTTCTTAGACATCGCCACGCGTCGCACGCCCGAGTTCATCCGCCGACGACTGCCCTCGATGTACCACCAGTTCATGGAACTCGCCGGAGTCGACATCACCCGCGAGGCCATGGAGATTGGCCCGACCTGCCACTACATCATGGGGGGCGTCCAAGTCGACGCCGACTCCCAAGAGACGATCGTGCCCGGGCTCTTCGCGGCGGGCGAAGTCGGCGGGGGCATGCACGGGGCCAATCGTCTCGGTGGCAACTCGCTCTCGGACCTCATTGTCTTTGGTCGACGCGCCGGCATCGGCGCCGCCGAGTACATCGAGGCCGGCTCGGTCGCGACGGCCTTCGACCAGAGCGAAGTCGACGCCGCGATCGCTGACGCGCTGGCGCCCTTTACGCGCGCCGAGGGCGAGAACCCTTACAGCGTTCACCACGACCTCCAAGAGATGATGCAGGCCGACGTCGGCATCATTCGAAACGCCGGCGAATTAGAAGAGGCGCGCGTCAAACTCCTCGCGTTCACCGAACGCGTCAAGCACATCTCGGTCAAGGGGGGTCGGGCCTACAACCCTGGCTGGAACTTAGCGACCGACCTACCGGCGATGATCACGGTCTCCACCTGCGTGACCATCGGCGCGACGTTGCGCAAGGAGTCGCGCGGAGGACACACCCGCGAGGACTTCCCCAACCCGGATCCGGAGTTGGGGAAGATCAACTTCGCCCAGAGCACCGATGGTGGCAACTGGGATAGTCCGGTCACGGTCGTGGAGTCACCAATCCTGGTGATGCCCGCCGAGTTAAAGGCGCTACTCGAGGAGGCGAAGTAATGGGTGCAGTGACCCTTCGGGTATGGCGCGGCGACGCGAGCGGCGGGGACTTCGAGTCCTACACGCTGGAACAGAACGAGGGTGAGGTCGTCCTCGACGTCATCCACCGCATCCAAGCGACCGAGGCGCCCGACCTCGCGTGTCGCTGGAACTGCAAGGCCGGCAAGTGCGGTTCGTGCTCGGCCGAGATTAACGGCAAACCGCGTCTCATGTGCATGACGCGCATGGACACCCTGCCCGAGGGTCCCGTCACGGTCACCCCGATGAAGACCTTCCCCATCATCCGAGACCTCGTGACCGACGTGTCCTTTAACTACGTCCAGGCCGCCAAGGTTCCCGCGCTGATGCCGCCGCCGATGCCCGTCGGGGGATACCGGATGTTCCAAGAGGACGTCGAACGCGGACAGGAGTTTCGCAAGTGCATCGAGTGCTTCATGTGTCAAGACGTCTGTCACGTGATTCGCGACCACGAGGACAACAAGGCGCACTACGCCGGACCCCGCTTTTTCATCCGCTACGCGGAGCTCGAGATGCACCCCCTCGACCAGAACGACCGTCGCGACCTGATTCGCGAGGACATGGGACTTGGGTACTGCAACATCACAAAATGTTGCACCGAAGTCTGTCCCGAGCACATCAAGATCACCGACAACGCGATCATCCCCTTAAAAGAGCGCGTGGTCGATGCGCACTACGACCCGGTCGCCTGGCTCGGTCGCAAGATCCGCCGCAAAACCAAGACCTCCGCCGTCGACGCCGCCGTCCAGCCCGCCCCCTAGGCGTGGCGTCGTTTCTCAGCGCCGAGTGGTTCGAGGCGCTCAACGCCACCCTGGAGCACGCCGGGCCGCCACCGAAAAGCGAATCGGGAACGCCCTTTCGCGTGGTCTTTGAGTTCACGGACGCTCCGGCGACGACGCCGCACGCCGTCACCTTCGTCGTGAGCGGCGAGGGTGCGCGCGCCGAAGCGGGCGATCACCTGGCGGCCGACGCCGTCATCCGACTCACGTACCGTGACGGCGAGGCCCTCACCCAGGGCACCTTGGACAGCGCGAATGCACTACGCGAAGGTCGAGTGAAGATTCGCGGCGACGTGCACGGACTCGTCCCACTGCTGAGCTGGCTGCTCGGCGCGAGTTAGTGGGCATCGCCCTCGAATGCAGTTAGTAAGAATTACTTACTAGGACCCAACTTCGTTCTCCATCATCCCCGAAGTCCGTGTCGTTCATTCTTAGAATGTCGTGCACATGGTGACGCCCGGCCAACAACTGGGCCATCGGTGGCGAGCCCGCTCTCGGGCGGGGTTTTTCGTGTCGGCGGCCGCATTCGCGATACCCCTCGCCCTCTCCGCCCTCGCGGCATTTCTGGCCTCGATCCTCCTTCCCCATCCCACCTCGACCACCTGGCACGTGGCCTGGTGGATCACGATCTTGCTGATCGCCTGGGCGATTGCTCTCGTTGGCGAACGTCTCGCTCGACCGCTGTTACCCCTGGCCAGCTTGTTGAAAATGTCGATGCTCTTCCCCGACCGTGCCCCGTCGCGCTTCGCGATCGCGTGGCGATCGGGTTCGACTCGACAACTCGACCGCTACATCCACGGTCAAGAGCAAACGGCGAACCGCGAGCCCATGGAGGCGGCCGTCGCGATATTGACCCTGGTCACTTCGCTGAGTTCGCACGACCGACGCACTCGGGGGCACTCCGAGCGAGTCCGCGCCTACACCGATCTCCTGGCCAGCGAACTGCGCCTGCCCCAGGCCGACATCGACCGCCTGCGCTGGGCCTCGCTGCTGCACGACGTGGGGAAGATGAGCGTGGACCCGAAGATCCTCAATAAGAGCGGCGAGCCTTCCGAAGACGAGTGGGTGGTCCTACGCCAGCACCCCCTAGAGGGCAGTCGGCTCATCGAGCCCATTCGCGAGTGGCTCGGTGAGTGGGGCCTCGCCGTCGAACAACACCACGAGAACTTCGACGGCAGCGGCTACCCCTACGGACTCGCGGGCGAGGAGATCTCCTACGGCGCGCGCATCGTCTCGGTCGCCGACGCGTTTGAGGTCATGACCGCACCACGCTCGTACAAAACATCAATGTCCTCGTCCGCCGCTAGAAAAGAGCTCACGCGCTGCGCCGGGACCCAGTTCGACCCGGCGATCGTCCGCGCGTTCCTCAACGTCTCGGTCGGTCGTCAGCGCTGGGTGATTGGCCCCCTCTCCTGGGTGGTCGACGTCCCCGTCGTGAGCCTCTTTGGCAACCTGGGCAACGTCTTGGTCGCCAGCTCCCAGGTCGCACTGGTCACGAGCTCGATGGCGCTCGGCGCCGTCGCGGCGAGTTCACACGACACCGTGAGCAACCCCCACGGTGACCTCAGCGCCACGGCGGCCTTCGTCGAACACCAGGCGGTGGTCCCGGAACTCGTTACCACCTCCCTCGCCCTCGGCGGGACTTTCCGCGGTGGCGCAATCATTCCCAACGCGACCGTCGCGACCGGCGGTACCGTCACCTACGAGGTCTTTGACAACGCCAACTGCCTGGTCGTAGGCGGTGGGCTGGTGGCCAGGATCGGCGAGGTGGCCGTCAACCAGGGCAGTGTGCCCGAGTCACCGACGTGGAGCCCCCCGGGGCGGACGGGGACCTACTACTTCGTCGCCGTCTACAGCGAAAATGCCTCGGTGAACCCGACAACGAGTGGTTGCGGGGCCGCGCCCTTCACGGTGATGCCCGACGCGCCCACGCTCCTCACGCACCTCTCCGCATCGAGTGTCGCCGCGGGCGGGCTCGTCGTCGCGAAAGCCACGTTGGCGGGCGCGACCCCGCACGCCCACGGCACCTTGAACTATGAGATCTTCAACAATCCGGGCTGTATCGGCGCAGACGGTGGTCTCGTCGCGACGCTCGGACCCGTCACGGTGCGCGACGGCGTCGCGGCGAGCGCACCGACGTGGTCAACGGACGACGCGGGCACGTACTACTACATCGCCATCTACAGCGGCGACGCGGATAACCGTGGTGCGGCAAGCGCGTGCAACGCGACGGCGCTGACCGTCACGGCTGGCCCGATAAGTCCCGCCCCACCCTCGACCCCTGCCCCACCCGCCACGTCGCCCACTCCACCCGCCCCGCCCATCCCTCCGAGCGGTCCGAGCACGCCAACCATCACGACCCAAGCATCGGCCGCCACGGTGGCGATCGGCAACACGGTCTACGACAGCGCCACGCTCGCCGGAGCGACGTCCAACGCGACCGGCACCGTGTCCTACGACCTCTACGACAATCCAAGTTGCTCGAGTGCCGCGGGCGGGCTCGTGGCGAGCCTTGGCTCGGTCAACGTCAGCGGCGCAGTGGTGCCCGCGTCGACGAGTTGGACGGCGAGTGAACCAACCGGAACGGTCTACTTCGTCGCTTCGTACGGCGGCGACGCCGGTAACAATGCGGCCATCAGCGACTGTGGAGGTGACCCGGTGACGGTGACCAGCAGCGCCCCGACCGTGACGACCCAGGCGGCAGCGACCTCGTTGATGATCGGCGACGCCACGACTGACGCCGCGACGCTCGCCGGCGTCACGGCCGACGCTGGCGGAACACTGACGTTCCAGGTCTTTAACAACGCAACGTGTTCGGTCACCGGCGGCGGTCTCGTGGCGACGTTGACGGCAGTGACCGTCACCGACGGTGTCGCGCCGCCGTCGGCGAGTTGGACGGCGAGTGAACCAGCTGGAACGTACTACTTCGTCGCCTCCTACAGCGGCGACGCCAATAACGGCCCCACAACGAGCAGCTGTGGGGCTGACGCGGTGAGCGTGAGCGACGATGCTCCTTCGATCACGACCCAAGCCACCGCGTCCTTCGTGTCGATCGGCGACGTCGCGTACGATACGGCGACGCTGTACTCCGCCACGGACGACGCGAGCGGGTCAGTCACCTACGAAGTCTTTGATAACGCCACGTGCTCGACCGCGGGCGGTGGCCTCGTGGCGACGCTAGCGGCGGTCACCGTCACCGACGGCGCCGTACCGCCGTCACCGGGTTGGACGGCGACGGGATCCGCCGGCACGTACTACTTCGTGGCGCTCTACAGCGGTGACGCGAACAATGACGCGGCGTCGAGCTGGTGCAGCGCCGATCCCTTCACCATCGCCTAAATCAGGCCGAGCGCCCGCACGTCCTCGCGCTCGCCGAGCAGCTCGTCGGTGGTGATCTTGATTCGCTCTTGGGCGAAGCCGTTGAGCTCGAAGCCCTCTTTGACCTTCCAGGAACCGGCCCCGTCGGCGACGATCGGGAAGCCGAACGTGAGTCCTTCGGGCACGCCGTACTCGCCGTTACTCGTCACCGCGATCGACGCGCACTCGTTGGCGGGCGTCGCTCGCACGAGGCTCGCGACGGTGTCGATCGCGGCCGAGGCGGCTGAGGCGGCCGATGAGAGCCCGCGCGCTTCGATGATGGCGGCACCGCGCTTTTGCACGGTGGTGATGAACTCGCCGCCCAACCACTCGTGGTCGGTGATCACCTCGGTCGCCGCCACGCCACCGATGGTGGCGTTCGCGAAGTCCGGATACTGCGTGGCCGAATGGTTGCCCCAAATCGCCACATTCTTCACGTCCGTCACCGGCACACCGGCGGCCTTGGCCAGCTGCGCGACCGCGCGATTCTGGTCCAGCCGCGTCATGGCGAACCAGCGGTCCGCCGGGATTTCTGGTGCGTTCGAGCGAGCGATGAGACAGTTGGTGTTGCACGGGTTGCCCACCACGAGCACGCGGACGTCGCTCGCCGCGTGTTCGGCGATCGCGCGACCCTGGGGCTTGAAGATCCCCCCGTTGACGTTGAGCAGATCGCTGCGCTCCATGCCGGCCTTGCGCGGGATTGACCCAACCAGCAGAGCCCAGTTGGTGCCGTCAAAGGCGTGGTTGAGGTTGCTGGTCGCCTCCACGTTCGCGAGGAGGGGAAACGCGCAGTCGTCGAGCTCCATCACGACGCCGTTGAGACTCTTCATGGCCGGCTCGATCTCGAGCAGGCGAAGCGCCACGGGCGTCTCGGGGCCGAACAGCGCGCCCGAGGCGATCCGGAACAGTAGTGAGTAACCGATCTGACCGGCGGCGCCGGTCACGGTGACGTTGACGGGGGTGGTCATGGTCTCTCCTGGTTGGTTAGAGTCGCTCGACGATCGCGGCGGCGAACTCGGAACACTTCACTTCGGTTGCGCCGTCCATCAGGCGCGCGAAGTCGTAGGTCACAATCTTCTCGGCGATCGTCGCCTCGAGGGCGGTGACGATGTCGTCGGCGGCGTCTTGCCACCCGAGGTGCTCGAACATCAACACGCCCGAGAGCAGCACCGAACCGGGGTTCACTTTGTCGAGGCCCGCGTACTTCGGTGCGGTGCCGTGGGTGGCCTCGAAGATCCCGTGTCCGGTGACGTAGTTGATGTTCGCCCCGGGCGCGATGCCAATGCCCCCGACCTGGGCGGCCAACGCATCGGAGATGTAGTCGCCGTTAAGGTTCATCGTCGCGATGACGTCGAACTCCTTGGGACGGGTCAAGACCTGCTGGAGCGCGATGTCGGCGATGACGTCCTTCACGAGGATCTTCGAGCCGGGCTTGCCGTCGCAGTCGTTCCAGCCGACCGCCACGTCACTGAACTCTTCGCGCACCAACTCATAGCCCCACTTCATGAAGGCACCCTCGGTGAACTTCTGGATGTTGCCCTTGTGCACGAGCGTCACCGATTCGCGCTCGTGGCTCATCGCGTAGTTGATCGCGGCGCGAATCAGGCGCTTCGAGCCGAACTCTGAGATGGGCTTTAAACCCAGTCCACTCATCTCGCGCACGTCCCAGCCGAAGGCCTCTTTGACGAAGGCGCGCAGCTTCTCGGCGTCGGGGGTGCCGGCTTCGAGCTCGAGCCCGGCGTAGACGTCCTCGGTGTTCTCGCGGAAGATCACCATGTCGACGTCTTCGGGTCGCTTGACCGGCGAGGGTACGCCCTGGAACCAACGAACGGGGCGCAGACACACGTAGAGGTCGAGGATCTGGCGCAGCGCCACGTTCAGCGAACGAAACCCACCCCCGATGGGTGTGGTGAGTGGCCCCTTGATGCCAATCAGGTGCTCGCGAAAGTCGATCACCGTCTGTTCGGGGAGCCAGTCCCCCGTCTCGTCGAAGGCCTTCTGTCCCGCCAGGACTTCCTTCCACGCGATGGTCTTGTTGTACTTGGTCGCCGCCGCGTCGAGGACGAGCTTCGCGGCGGGCCAGATGTCCACGCCGGTGCCGTCGCCTTCGATGAAGGGGATTATGGGATTGTCCGGGACGTGCAACACGCCCTCGGCGCTCATCGTTATCTTCTCAGCCATCCACGCATCTTACGACTCGCGGCGAGGGCCACTTTCGAGCCGGCGGACCACTACGGAAAGACCGAACGGTGAATCTCGCGCGTGGCGGTGGAACGGTTGAGGGTATAAAAATGCAGTCCCGGCACGCCCGCTTCGAGCAGTTCATCACAGAGTTCGGTGGCCGCCTTGATGCCCTCGCGGCGCACCGCCGGGGCCCCACCTTTTTGGTTGGCGGACTTGAGACGCGCCACGAGACGCGTCGGTACGGTCGCCCCCATCGAGGCCATGTTGCCGATTCCGTGCAGTGTCGTCACGGGCATGATGCCGGGCAGGATGGGTTTCTCGACGCCCAGTTCGGCGAGCTCGTCGCGTAGTCGCACCCACTCCTGCGCCTCAAAGAAAAACTGCGTTACCGCGAAGTCGGCCGCCTCGAGTTTGCGCGCCAGGTGTTTGCGGTCGGTGGCCAGATCGTCCGAGCGCGGGTGCCCCTGGGGGTGGGCGCCGACCCCGACGCAGAAGTTGCCCACTTCGCGCGCCACTTCGACCAACTCCAGCGCGTAGGTGAAGTCCGACTCGGCCTGCTCGACGTCGTCGGGGATGTCCCCGCCGAGCGCCATCACGTTCTCGACGCCGGCCGCGGCGTAGTTCTCTAAGACCTCGCGCATCTCCGCGCGTCGGTGTCCCACGCAGATCAGGTGCGCCATCGCCGTGAACCGGCTGGTGCGCTGGATCTCGGTGACCAGGTCGTAGGTGCGCTGGCGCGACGCGGCACCCCCGCGATAGGTCACCGAGACGAAGGAGGGATCGAGCGACTCAATCTCTTCGAGCGTGCGCTCGAGCACGACGATCTCCTCGTCGGACTTCGGGGGAAAGAACTCGAAGGAACGGGTCAGCCCGCCCGCGAGCAGGTCGTCAATTCGCACCGCTCAGTTGGCTCGGCCGAAGTCGTCTTCGAGTCGTTCGATGTCGTCCTCGCCGAAGTACGTTCCGTGCTGGATTTCAATGAACACGACCGGCGTCGTCCCGCGGTTCTCGCAACGGTGCATCTGGCCGAGGCCGATGTCGATGCTCTCACCCGCTTTGACCACGTGTTCCACGCCGTCGAGGATCACCGTCGCGACCCCGTTGACGACGAACCAGTGTTCCGCACGCCGCGAGTGCCGCTGGTAGCTGAGCCGCTTGCCCGGCGCGACGACGATCCGCTTGACCTTGTGGTCGAAGAGTTCGTCGTCGAGCACCGTGAACGAGCCCCACGGTCGCTCGTCGTACTCCCGGCCCTTTGCGTCGTAAACAGTCATTGCACCTTCTCCGCGGCCAGAACGGCGTTGCGTAACAGCATGGCACGGGTCATCGGCCCGACGCCACCTAAGCGCGGCGTGATCCACCCGGCGACCTCGGCGACGTCCTCGGCGACGTCACTGAGCAACTTGCGTCCTTCAAAGCTCGTGCCCGCTCCGACCACGGCCGCACCGGGTTTGACCATGTCGCGAGTGACGAGACCGGCCCGCCCCGCCGCCGAGACGACGACGTCGGCACTTCGCACCAGCGCCGTGAAGTCCTCGACGCCGGTGTGCACGACGGTGACCGCGGCGTTGCAGTGGGGCCGGCGCATCGCCAGTAGTAGCGCCAGCGGCCGCCCGATGGTGAGCCCGCGGCCGATGATCACGACGTGCTTGCCCTCGACGGGCACGTAGTGGGCGGCTAAGAGCTCGACGATTCCCGCGGGTGTGCACGGCAGCGGCCCCGGTGCGCCCATGACGAGTCGGCCGAGATTCGTCGGGTGTAGTCCGTCGACGTCCTTAGAGGGCAGCACCCGCAGGAGCACTTCTTCTTCGTTCACGCCCACCGGGAGGGGCAACTGCACCAGGATCGAGTGCACCGCTGGGTCGGCGTTGAAACGATCGACGACCGCTTCAATCTCCTCTTGAGTGGCGCTCGAGGGCAGGTGGACGTCGACGGACCGTACACCGATCTCCGCGCACTCTTCGATCTTCATCTCGACGTAGCGAGCGCTCGAAGGATCGTCCCCCACCAAGAGCGTGCCGAGTCCCGGGACGACGCCGAGCGTGCGCAGTCGCGCAACGCGCTCGCTCAACTCCATCTTCACGTGCCCCGCGAGGCGTTCGCCGTCTAACAGTTCTGCCATTGATCCTCCTAGTGGCGAAAGTGACGCTCGCCGGTGAGCATCATGACGATGCCCGCCGCGTTGGCCGCGTCGATGACCTCGGCGTCGCGCACCGAGCCACCCGGCTGCACGACGGCGGTGACGCCGGCGGCGGTCAGCGACTCGAGGCCGTCGGCGAAGGGGAAGAACGCGTCCGACGCGGCGGCCGAACCGACCGCGGCGTCACCCGCCTTCTCAACGGCGATCCCCGCCGCGACGACACGAGACTGTTGGCCCGCACCCACCCCCACGCTCACCCCGTCGCGCGCGAGGACGATCGCGTTACTGGTGGTGCGCGCACACACGCGCCACGCGAGCATCAGGTCGAGTCGCTGCTCGTCGGTGGGACGCCGCTCGGTGACGCAACGCCACTCGGCGTAGGGCACCACCAACTCGTCAGCGTTCTGTACCAGGGCGCTCATCCCGAAGGTCCGCACCGAGAGTCCCAGCGGTTCGGGACTCGGCGCACTGAGCAACCTGGTCGCCTTACGTCGCTTCACCAAGGTGGCGACCGCTTCATCGCTGAAGGACGCCGCGATCACGACGTCGGCCTGGGGACCAGCGGCGATGAGCGTCGCAAGTTCCTCCTCGACCGCTCCCCCGACCGCGACGATGCCGCCGAACGCGCTCTGAGGATCGGCCTCGAGTGCTTTGGTGAAGGCGTCCGCGAGGGACGAGCCCAGCGCCGCGCCCGAGGCGTTGGCGTGCTTGATGATCGCCACCGCCGCGTAACCGGGCGCGTCGTCGATGAGTTCGTGCACGAGCCGCCAGGCGGCGTCGGCGTCGAAGAAGTTGAGGTAGGAAAGAGCGCTGCCGGCGTGTTTGGTGACGTCGTCCCACCACGGGTGCGAGCCCGTGACGCGGTAGCGTGCGGCGATCTGGTGGGGGTTCTCGCCGTAGCGCGTCACCTCCGCGCGTTCGAGACTGAGGTGCAGCGTCGCGGGCACGACCGCGTCGACCTCGCTGGGCGCCTCGCCCACCTCACCCCCGCCGTCGAACCACGCGACGACCTCGGCGTCGTAACTCGAGGTGTGGGCGAAGGCCGCTCGCGCCAGCGCGTGGCGCGTGGCGTCGCTGAGAACGCCGTTAGCCCGAAGCTCCTCTAAGACCGCCGCGTACTGCGTGGGACTGGTCACCACAGCGACGTGGCGGTGGTTCTTCGCCGCGGCGCGCACCATCGAGGGCCCGCCGATGTCGATCAGTTCGATGGACGGCTTCGAGGTGAAGGGGTAGAGATTACTGACGACCAACTCGATGGGAGTGATGTCGTGCTCGGCCAGCGCCTCTCGGTGCTCGGGGACGTCGCGGTCGGCGAGGATGCCACCGTGGATTCGCGGGTGCAGGGTCTTCACGCGGCCATCGAGCATTTCGGGAAAACCCGTCACCTGGGCGACGTCAACCGCCGTCAACCCCGCCTCACGTAACGCAGCGGCGGTGCCCCCGGACGAGACGAGCTCGAAGCCGAGTTCGCTGAGCCCTCGCGCGAAATCGACCAGCCCTTCCTTGTCGTACACGCTCAGTAACGCTCGCATCTAACTCTCCTCCATGGCGCCGGCCACGCTACCTGGCTCGTCGCCGCGTGCGAGTGACGCCATCACCCTAGCGACGACCTCAGGGTAGAGCACTCGTTCAACGGTCTTGATGCGCTCGTGCAACGACGCCTCGTCGTCCTCGGGGAGAACGACCACTCGACGCTGCGCGAGGATCGGCCCGTCGTCGAGCGCCTCGGTCGCCACGTGCACCGTGCAGCCCGTTTCGCTCACCCCCGCCTCGAGCGTCGCCGTGACGGCGTGCCACCCCTTAAAGGCCGGCAGGAGGCTCGGGTGGGTGTTGAGGATCCGACCGGGAAAAGCGCGGTGCAGCGCACCGGTGACGATCGTGCCAAAGCCCGTCATCGCAATCAGATCGATACGGTGCTCAGTGAGCACTCGGGCGAGTTCCTCGCTGTAACGCTCACGGTCGAACTCCTTGGTGAATCCCCCGTAGTCGCGCCGATCCACGAGCACCGACTCGACGCCCGCGTCACTCGCCACCGCCAGTGCGCGGCACGGACGGTCGGAGGCGACCAAGCAAATCTCGAGTCCCGCGTCCAGCATGGCATCGAGAATGGTGCCGTAGCCCGAGACCAGCACGCAGAGACGAATCGGAGCCAAGCGTTACATCGCCCGGACGATGTCGATCATCTTCGCGCCCGCCTCGGTGGGGTTCTGACAGACGTGCACGCCCGCCTCGGCCAGTGCGTCCATCTTCGCCTGGGCGGTCCCCTTGGAGCCGGAGATGATCGCCCCCGCGTGTCCCATCTTTCGTCCGGGCGGCGCGGTGACCCCCGCAACGTAGGCGACGACGGGCTTGGTCATGTTGTGCTTGATCCATTCGGCGGCGCGCTCTTCTTCCGAGCCACCGATCTCACCGATCATCATGACGGCCTTCGTCTCGGGGTCGGCTTCGAAGGCGGCCAGGCAGTCAATGAAGTTGGTACCCGGCACCGGGTCGCCGCCGATCCCGACGCAGGTGGTCTGACCGATGCCCTGGGTGCTCAACTCGTGCAACGCCTGGTAGGTCAGCGTGCCCG
>PKZN01000109.1 GCA_003133075.1 Acidimicrobiaceae bacterium
CGGTCGGTGTGGGCGACGGGGCAGCGCTGACGAAGGTCCTCCCAGATCGGGTAGGGGTCGTTCACCCACTCGGCGTCGGTGTGGTCCCAGTCGGTGGCGAAATCGAGAACGGGGGGCTTGTCGGTCACGACGACTCCTCAATGAAGATGGCGTGTTCGGGGCAGTTGGCTTGGGCCAAACGGGCGAGGTCGAGTGTGTCGGGGGTGAGCGTGCCATCACCGAGGACCACACCGTCGCCCAAGTCGTCAAAGCCNNCCGAAGAGGCTCGGCGCGATGGAGAAGCACCGGCCTTGGCCTTGACAGAGTTCGCCGTCAATCACGACCTTCACGAATCCCCCTTCGCCTGTTCTGAATCGGACCTTACTACCTAGTAATCACTACGACACGACGAGGTTTCACAAAATTAGGCGGTCTCGATCTCCTCGCGACTGATCCCGAGAAAATACAGGACCGCGTCGAGGTAGGGCACCGAGAGGGCGGTGTCGGCGTGTTCTTGGACCAGCGCTTTCGCGTTGAAGGCGATACCGAGTCCGGCGACCGAGAGCATGTCGATATCGTTTGCGCCATCGCCCACCGCCACGGTCTGCTCCAAGGGCACACCAACTTCTTCCGCGAAGCGACGCAGTGCCTGGGCCTTGCCGGCGCGGTCCAGAATCTCCCCGCGTACTCGACCGGTGAGGACACCGCCGTTGATCTCCAAACTGTTGGCCGCAAAGTGACTGACGTTGAGCTCATTCAGCAACGGTGCGAGCACCTCGATGAAGCCACCCGACACGACGGCTGGCACGTACCCGAGACGCTGGAGCGTGCGCAGGAGCGTGCGCGCACCGGGTGCGAGGCGCAGGTTCGCGCGCACGTCATCGAGCACACTCTCGGGCAGACCCTCGAGTAACGCCACGCGCCGCCGCAGGGATTCGGCGAAGTCAATCTCGCCCCTCATCGCCGACTCGGTGATCGCCGCGATCTCCGCGGCGCAACCACACTCAGCGCCGAGCAAGTCGATGACCTCGTCTTGGAGCAACGTCGAGTCGGCGTCCATCACCACCAGGTGCTTCGCGCGTCGGTGAAGGCCCGCGCGCTGGACCGCGAGGTCGAGGCCGCTCGACTTCGCGACGTCGGTCAACGCTTCGCGTAGCGCCACGTGATCGGGGCCGAGCACGATGAGTTCGTAACAGTCCACGGGGTAGCTCGCTAAGTGCACGATCCGCTCACACGTCGCCTCGGACNNATCGCGCCCTCCGCACTCACCTCGGCGCACAGCACCAGTGTGCCGCGAATGGTGATCTGAGCCACGTCCATGAGGTGCAGGCCGTCGCCCTTCATGGCGTTCAGTGCCTCGAAGAGTTCCGCGCCGACCCCGATGCGGTCCGGACCGCTCACCGTGACCAGATACGTTGCGCGCGACATGCAAGCAGCGTAGAGGGTTCGCGAGTCGCTACCGCTCTTCGGCGGCTTCGCGCAGCGCTCTCACTGCCGCGACGTGGACGTCGCTACGCGCGTCAAAGCGCCAGAGGGAGGGCAACGCCGCCGCGACCACGCCGACCGATCCCGTACACGCCAGCCCACCGAAGGTCAGGGAGAATCGCAGCGTCGTCCAGGCGGCCATCACCCCGGCCCGNNATGGACTCGTTCCACATGGTGTTACGAAAGATGCCGCTCACCGCATCGGCACCACCGCCGACGGCGAGCCCGAAGACCACAATCCAGAGCGAGGAAGAAAACCCGAAGAGCGCGATACCGAGGCCCCACACCGCCGCGGCGGCGACGATGGCCCGACCGTAGCGGTGGATGCGCCGCGTCCAGCGTGAGGTCAGCCCGGCGAGCAGGGCTCCGGCCGGCAGACCGCAGTAGAGAATCGAAAGCGCGTAGCTGTCGTGAAAGCGAGCCGCCACGAAGGGGAGCATCACGACGGGGAACGCGAACACCATCGCGACGAGATCGATGACGTACGTGCCGAGGATGTCGGCACGACCGCGGGCGTAGCGGATGCCTTCACGCAGGTCGTCCGCCAGGCGTTCGCCACTGGCCTCGGGACGCGGCGTCGCCGAAAGACGAAAGAGCAGATACAAGGAGCACGAGAACGTCACGACGTTCGCGAAGTAGATCGATCCCGGTCCGAACGCCACCGCCGCCAGACCTCCGAGGGCGGGCCCGATGATCGACGCAGTCGTGGAACTGATATTGGCGAGCGTTGAGGCCGAACGCTGAAGGTCGTGGCTGACGAAGAGTTGATTGAGCGCCGACACGCTCGGGCTCTGGAGACTCTCTGCGCCCGCAGCGATGGCCGCGTCGATGTAGAGAATCCACGTCAACGGGTGGGGGAGCAGCGCGTTGGTGAGCAGCAGGGCGGTAGAGAACATCAAGACCACTTCCGTGGAGATGATGAGGCGTCGGCGATTGATGCGGTCCGCTAGGACCCCGCCGTAGAGGCCGAAGATGATGAGTGGGGCGAGTTCGACCAGCCCGATGGAGCCCACCGCCAGCGTTGAGTGCGTCAGTTGCTTCAGTTGAAACGGAACCGCCACGTAAGTGGCCTGCGAGCCCAACATGGAGATGAATCCCGCAACGTACAGTCGTCGAAACTGGACGGAACTTCGCAGCGGTGTGAGGTCGACGCCGAATACGCCCTGGCTCACGCAGGCCCCGAAAGCCAACCCTCGTCGGGGTCATAGTGTCGCACCACCTTGGCCGGTACGCCCGCGAGCACCACGAAATCTGGGAACGTGCCCCGCACGACGGCGCCCGCGGCGACGGTGGTGTTGCGACCCAACGTCGTGCCCGGCAGGATGACGACGTTGGCGCCCAACCAACTTCCCGAGCCGATCTTCACGGGCGCCTCGCTCGGCGTCTGCCAGCCAACGGGCTGATCGACGCGTTCGTAGGAGTGGTTCTGATCGGTGATGTAAACGTAGGGTCCGGTTTGAATCTCGTCACCGAGCTCTATGGACCAGTGGCCAATGATGTGCGAACCGCGACCGATGATGCACTTTCGACCTATGGCGACCGTCGGCGTGGCGAGCATGGGTTGATCGCCATTGATGCCCGCGGTGAGACAGACGTTCGGACCAATTAGGGTCTCGTCGCCAATGGAGAGGTAGCGCTCGTTGTAGATCACGCCCTGGGGCGCCATCACGGCCGCCCCACGCCCAAAGTAGAAGAACTCCTTGGCGTAGTCGTCGTCGGGCCCCACGGTGGCGATCTCGTTCACGTAGCGCCGCCACGCTCGCACTCGTGAACCCAGCAGACGCTGGAGTCGAAGACGCCATCTCACGTGCGTCACGCTACCGCCGCGGCGCCGGTCCCCCTTGCTTCTGTAGCCTTCACTCATGGTCCTCGACGTCGCGATCATCGGTTCAGGTTTTGGTGGACTCGGCGCGGCCATTCGACTCAAGCAGGCCGACGTCAACAACATCGCGATCTTTGAGCGAGCTAGTGACCTTGGCGGAACGTGGCGCGACAATACCTATCCGGGGTGTCGCTGCGACGTGGCGAGCAATCTCTACTCCTTCTCCTTCGCCCCAAATCCTGCGTGGACCAACTCCTACAGTTTTCAACCGGAGATTTGGCAGTACCTTCGCGACGTGGCCGACCGGTACTCCATCAGCGGACTTATTCACTACGACCATGACGTCACGGACGTCGCCTTCGATGAGTCTCGACAACTCTGGCGACTCACCACGAG
>PKZN01000141.1 GCA_003133075.1 Acidimicrobiaceae bacterium
CTGCTCTCGACGATCATGCGAACAGCGGTTGTTGACGGGGTAATTCTCTCTTCTCCGTGCAAGGTCGATGGCGCCGGGATCGAACGCCCCGTCGAACGCCCCGTGGCAACCGTTGCGGAGGTCGAAGCGCTCGAAGAAGCGATGCCCGAACACTTACGTGCGATGGTTCCACTCGCCGCGTGGTGCCAACTTCGGAGAGGCGAGATTCTTGGCTTACGACGGAGGGACGTTGACAGCCTCCACGCAGTGATCCACATCGAACAGAGCCGCACGTTCACGATGGACGGCACGTCACTCATCAAACGCCCAAAAACTGCTTCAGGTCATCGAACCCTGGCGATGCCCGCGTATCTCGCGGAGGTTCTCTCCGAGCACCTCAGTAAGTTCACCGCTTCGGGGCCTGACGCACTCGTGTTCAGCGGACTTGATGGCGAGTCGCTCTCTCGAGACGCCGTTCAGTATGCGTGGGAAAGAGCGCGTCTCACCGTCGGAAGGCCCGATTTACGATTTCATGATCTTCGCCATACGGGTCTGACCATGGCCGCCGCCACGGGTGCGACGACCGTCGAGCTCATGCACCGCGCGGGACATGCATCGGCCGCCGCGGCGATGCGCTATCAACACGCGATTCAAGATCGGGATCGAGTCCTCGCTGACGCGCTACAGGATCTGGTCAAACCATCAACCATTCCGAGGATTGGCAAGAGAGCTGCCAAGGGCGGTTGATCGCATCGCTAGATTCGCTTCAGGTACGCCGCAAGAGGAATCTTCGTGAATCCGAGACTCTCGTATAATTCCCGGGCAGCGGCATGGAAGGGGTCGCCGCCGGTACCGATTTCCACGACATCTACGCCACTCACCTTCATCGAGCGCATTGCGTGCATGCACAATTCGTGAGCCACATCCATGCGTCGATATTCAGGGGAAACTGCCAGGAGGTAGATCTCGCCATGACGGTACTTGATCCCTATATTCCAAGAAATGAACCCGGCAACAGCGTCGTCAGTCTCGGCAAGCGCCATGAACCTGCCGTGGTCGGGATCTCTAAGAGTGGGAATGTCCCTTCGGTAGTCCCCGCGCCAATCGCCATGTTGGTGCCGAAATACCTCTTCGCCAAGTAGAGGATGAACGTAGCCCTCGTAAAAGGGTTCAAAGACCCTGATTGCAAGTTCAATGAGACGTGGGACATCGGAATCGACGGGTGTTTTGATGAGCACTATATTGCCTTTCGAACTAGGGATTGGAGAATTAGCGGTCGAGAATGTGACCGAAAACATGCTCGTCAAGGACGAGCCTCCCCTTAGCGGGTTCGGAAGGCGGCAATGCAGTTCATCGACCGAACGTTAACACCCATCAGATTCCCACGTGTCCTCTAACGTTTCCTCATCGACCGCTCACCAGTATCGAGATGACGAACGAGCTGCCAGCAATGGACACCGCGAACTTGTTTGAGGCTCGCGACTACGAATACCTTCGCGCCCAACAGTACGGAACGACTGAAAAGTTGAATGCCCGTGTCGCACTGCACGCAAAATATTCAACGTCGGACCTCGACTGGTTTCAATGGCTCCGCGCACAGATCGAATGGAGCAACGTTGAGAGCCTGTTAGAGGTGGGCTGCGGCACCGGAGAATTCTGGTCTGAGTCAATCATTGCAATGAACGCGAATACCAGCGTCGTGTTGACTGACCTTTCGCCGATCATGGTTACGACCGCCCTCTCCAAAGCTCGTAGGCACGTGCAGCGTGTGCATGGCCTCGAGGCGGACGTGCAGTCCCTTCCTTTCCGAGATGACGCGTTCGATTCGGTCATCGCCAACCAGGTGCTGTACCACGCGAAAGATCCGGCGAAAGCTCTCGATGAGATTCATAGGGTTCTCAAGCCCGGCGGCGTGCTTGCAGCGTCGACTATTGGGCCCGATCATCTACGAGAACTGTTTGATATCGAATCTGTGGCCTTCGGTGCACGACGACCACGTACACACGCTGACGTATTCGGAAGAGTGACCGGACGAGAAGTAATTGATAAGACATTTGAGAACGTCCGCTGGCTGCAATTCGACGACCGACTCCGGTGCACGGATACTGACGACGTCGTGGAGTACCTGACATCGACACCCCCGGGAGAGAATGCCACGCCCAAGGAGTTGCAACGTCTTCGAACGGAGATCGAACGACGGATGAATGAAAACCAAGGCACGTTGGAGGTGTCGAAGGACTGCGGACTGTTCCTCGCGAACGCGTCAGAATAAACAGCAGTGATTACCATTCGACCGTCAACCGCGTTTGATATTCGAGCCATCGCCGAGGTTCACATGCGGACGTGGCAGGAGTGCTACGTGGGACAGATCTCGCAGGATTTCCTCGATGGACTCAAGATCGACGAGTCGACCGCGGCATGGGAAGAACGGGCTGAGCGAATCGCCGAGTGGCCGTGTCCAGACCTTCTGGTCCTGGATGACGATGGCGCCGTGGTTGGATTTGCCGGAGTCGGCGCAAGCCGCGACCAAGGTGCGTCCCCAACGACCGGAGAACTTCAAGGTATCTATCTCCGTCGTGAGCACTGGGGGCAGGGCAAGGGAAGCCAGTTGCTAGTCGCCAGTGTGGCGCGACTTCGTGAAATTGGGTACCGCTTGGCCACACTGTGGGTACTTGAGTCGAACATTCGAGCTCGCCAATTCTACGAGTCACGTGGCTGGAATCCAGACGGGGAGCAAAAGCGGGAGATCCTAGGCGGCGAGTCAGTTACCGAACTTCGATACAGCCTCCAACTTGCAGAGACGTGAGTCATTGTCGGCCTGCTCCTCCATCTCCTTCGTCGTTCCTCTTTTGTTCGAGTCAGATCAAGCGCGACGATTCCCAAGTCGATCGATTGAGCATCCAAACGAGGCCGCGTCCTGTGTGGCCAGGAGTCACAATATCGCGGCTAACTTCGCGATCCAGGCGAAAGCCGAGCTTCCGGGGTATTTGGGCACTCGCGTGATTTGCCTTGTCCATTGTGATTTCTAGGAACTGCAGTTTCGGAAGAGATCGAAATGCTGCGTCGGTTAGAGCCCCGGCTCCAGCGGTTGCGTAACCGCAACCCGTCCGGTCAGAGCGAACCCAGTATCCGATCTCGAGGCCATCCGGACCGACCCTTTTGTGAAGACCACCCCCGCCAACTACCTCGCCGGTCTCGACTTCACGAAAGAGGTACTGCCACTCCTGATCAGCTTCGAATGAGGCATAGCCAGCATCAACAACCTCGCGTAGTGCGGCTTTGGTCGGGATAGTTGAAGCCCATGGCATCCATTCGTGCAGCTCCGCGTAACTAGCTACCGTGGCAGCTAACAAGTCATCAACGAATTTCTCGCGCCAACGAAGAAGCTCGACTGGTCCGGCAATCAACCTGTCTGGCAGCAGCGGCACATCTAGAGCATTTCACGGCAACGCTGCCCAATGTGACTCCAGGTCTCGGTCACACCATCGCTGGAACAACTCGAAATGCGATGAAGCCGGGCGCAGATTGAAGTCGAGCGAACTGCGCAGCGTCAATACTCTCGGCCTCAGGCGATGGTTTCGGCTCAACAATTCGGTCGATGAGGAAGCCGGCCTCATGAATCTCCTCACACGTTTGTTCCAGCGGAGCGAGCCAATATCGGAGATACCAGCCCTTGCTCCAGGTCTCTTCAATGACTCGAACATCAAAGTAACTTCCGCCATTGCGGAGCCAATCGGCCGTCGGATGATTCCTTGAGAGGACGAGAGCACCCGAAGGTGACAAGACTCTCCGGAGTTCCTTAAGCGCCCCAACTCGATCATCGACGTATTCGATGGCGAGTGCGAGAAGTACGAGATCGAATGAATCATTTTCCAACCAGTCAAGTGGATCCGCCAGGTCGTGGACTCTGAACTCTCCAGCCGGGACTCGTTGTCGAGCCAACTCCACCATTCGGGGGCTCTGGTCGAATCCCGTGACGATGGCACCCCTCTTCGCGAGCTCCTCCGCGTACAGACCAGGCCCACACGCCGCGTCGAGGACTCGCAGGCCCCGCACATCGCCAAGCA
>PKZN01000030.1 GCA_003133075.1 Acidimicrobiaceae bacterium
CCGACGGCCCCTTCACGGACATCACCGACTTCGAAGTGGACTGGGTGTGGACGCGGACCATCGAGGAGGTGGTGGGCAACTTCTTCACCTTCTCGGCGGCGATCATCCGTAGCGACGAGGAACGCGGCGCGATGGCCACGCGAGTACGGGACTTCTTGACCGAGCGATTCAATGAGGGTCCCGTGGAACTGCCCATGACCCTTCGCGGCACTACGGCTCGACGTCGACCTCGCTGAGCGCACTCACCGTGGCCTTCGGCGTGCGCCAGAAGATGGCGGGAACGAGCAGCGCCACGGCGAGCCCCGCGCCCAGCCAACAGTCCCCGTACCAGCCGTAGTGCGCGTAGAGCTGACCCGCTAAGAGCGAACCGACCGAGGCGCCCGCGAAGCCGCTCACCATGTACGCGCTGTTCATGCGACTTCGCCCGTCGGGCAAGATCGCGTAGATCACCGATTGGTTCAAGATCTGCATTCCTTGCATCCCGGCGTCGAGGAGTACGATGCCGAGCGCCAGGAGCACCACGGTGTCGCGACCGAGCGCCAAGACCCCGAAGGAGAGCAGCAGCATCGAGGCGGTGATGATCGAACTGGCGTGCGTGCGCTGGCGGTCAGCTTGGTGGCCGGCCAAGTTCGCCGCGATCACCCCGGCGACGCCGAAGAGTCCGAAGAGCCCGATGATCGCGTTCGAATAGTGGAACGGCCGGCCCGCGAGGAGGAAGGACAACGTCGTCCACAACGTGGAGTTACACGCGAAGATCAGCGCGCCGAAGTAGGCGCGACGACGGAGCTGGCGCTGGGTGAGAAAGAGCGAGAAGACGCCCGCGACGAGGCGGTGGTAGCGAACGCGCGCGCGCGGCGCTTCGTCGGGCAGGACCTTATATAAGACGACCGCCATCGTCGCCAGCGCCCCCGCCGCGACCCAGTACACGCTGCGCCATCCCGCCACCTGGGCCAAGAGGCCCGAGACCGTGCGCGAGAGCAAGATACCGAGCAACAGCCCCGTCATCACTCGCGCGATCACGCGTCCTCGTTCGTGGGGTTCCGCTAAGTCCGCCGCCAGGGGGACCAGGACCTGCCCGCCGACCGATAGGAGTCCGATCACCACCGTGATCGACGCCAAGAGCGTGAAGGACGTCAGGGTCGCCGCAATCGCCAACGTCAGCGAGGACAGGATGAAAATACCCACGACCAAGCGACGTCGCGGCCAGATGTCACCGAGCGGCACGACGAAGGCGAGACCAATCGCGTACCCCACCTGGATGAGGGTCATCAAGAGTGAGGCCCGCGCGATCCCGACGTGGAAACTCTCCGAGATCTGGTGCAGGAGGGGCTGGAGGTAGTAGAGGTTGGCGACGATGATCCCGATCGCCGTCGCCATGAGGATGATCAGCCCATTGGACAGCGGTTTCGTGGCGGCTACGTCGTTGGTGGTCATCGGCACTGTGGAGGCTAATCGCCGCCTCTAGGTGGTGACTATGAGGCCGGTTGCGGTGGGATTGAGTAGGTCACCTGCGCCTTTGCCACCAGGTCACTCGATCCACGAGAGAACAACTCGACGTCCACGACGGCGAGTCGGCGCCCGAGCTTGATGAGCCGAGCGCGCGCCATGAGATCGCTGAGTTCGGGCAGTCGCAAGAAGTCAATGTGCAGACTCGTCGTCACGGCCAAGAGCACTGGTCCGATGAGGGCGAGGATCACGACCCACGCCGCGTTATCGGCGAGAGCCATCATCGTCGGTCCGTTGATCGTGCCCCCTGGTCGAGAGTTCCGCGTCTCAATTGGTTGGAACATCACCAACGTGTCACCGTCTAAGGACTCGACCTGGGGCACGGCCCAATCGGGAAAGGCTTCGTCGACAATCTTCTGTAACGCCTCGACGCCCAGTATCGGAGCGCCGAGCACGATCAGGCGACCTTTCGGTACTTATTGACCGCGAGGGGCGCAAGGACGCACACCGCGCCGATCGCCCAGGCGAGGGCGATCCACGTGGACTGGCCGTGCGGTTGACCCAACATCAGTCCGCGCACCGCGTCCGCCGTTTGGCTGACCGGTTGGTTGTTCGCGAAGGGGCGCAACCAGCCCGGCATCGTCGAGACGAGCACGAAGATGGCGGATGCGAAGGCTAAGGGGAAGATCAAGGGAAACGTGATCGCTTGCGCGGCTTCGGCGTTGGGCGCCGCGAGACCGACGTAGGCGAATCCCCAGGAGAGGCAGTAGGCGAAGATCAGCATCAACAAACACGCCTGGAGGTAGGCGACGACACCGCCAGTCGGGCGAAAGCCCACGAGAAATCCGACGCCCGTGATGATGGCCAGGATGAGCACGTTTCGAAAGAGGTCCGAGACTGTGCGCCCGGCGAGCACGGCCAGTCGGGCCATTGGCAGCGCCCGGAACCGTTCGATGAGACCCTTCTGGAGGTCTTCGGCGAGACCGATTGCGGTGCCAACGGAACCGAACATCGTGGTCTGGACAAGGATGCCCGGGATGAGGTAGTTGACGTAGGACGTGCCAACGATGGGGATCGCGCCGCCGAAGACGTAGCGAAAGAGGATCACAAACATGATGGGCTGGATGATCATGAACACAATCGCTACCGGTACTCGAAAGAGCGCCAGCAGATTGCGGCGGGCCATCGTTAGGACATCGCTAATGGCCCAGCGGAGCGCGGAGTGATTCGAGACGGGAGAGGGCAGCGTACTCACGCGTTCGCCTTTCGTGGTCGTCGCCCCGGTCGGCCCGTGGGCGCGGGGGCGTCGACGTCCTCTGCTTTGTGACCAGTCAAGTTGATAAAGACGTCGTCGAGACTCGGTTCGCGCAGCGCCAGACCGCCCAGCGTGATGCCGGCTGCGTCAATGCGTCGCAGCGCGTCCGCAGTGACCGCCGGCCCATTGTCGACGGTCATCTCGAGCACCGTGCCGTCCAAGTTGGCGGGCGTGGCGGACAGACTCGCTAAGAGCGTTTGTGCACGCACCGCGTCGTCGCTCGAGGTGAAATTGAGTGCCAGAACCGTCGCACCCATCTGCTTTTTCAGTTCGGCGGATGTGCCTTGCGCAATTATCTTGCCGTGGTCGAGCACCACTAACTGTTTGGCCAGTCGGTCGGCCTCATCGAGGTACTGCGTCGTCAGCAGTACCGTGGTGCCGCCTTCGACCAGGCGTTCGATGATGCCCCAAAGGTCTTGACGGCTCTGAGGATCGAGCCCCGTGGTCGGCTCGTCGAGGAAGAGGATTGGCGGGCTCGCCACGAGCGCCGCAGCCAAGTCGAGGCGTCGTCGCATGCCACCGGAGTACGTCTTGATGGTCCGGTGGGCGGCGTCGCTCAGATTGAAGTCATCTAAGAGTTGGTTCGCCTTCGCCTCAACGAAGTCCTTGTTGAGGTGATTCAGCAAACCGACCATCCGGATGTTCTCGAAACCCGTCAGGTTTTCATCCACCGTGGAGTTCTGTCCGGCGAGGCCGATGTGACGCCGGACCTGGTTGGGCTGTTTGACGATGTCGAAGCCCGCCACGGTCGCGCTGCCACTGGTGGGTGAGAGAATCGTCGAAAGGATCCGCACCATCGTTGTCTTGCCCGAACCGTTGGGTCCGAGCAGTCCGAAGACCTGGCCCGCGGGGACCTCCAAGGACACGCCGTCGAGCGCTCGGACTTCGCCCTTGGCAAAGAGGCGAACGATGTCGTGGGCCACAACGGCGAATTCGGGCATGAAGAGCAGTTTAGAGAGGGCCCCGAAGGGGGCGCGATGCCCGTGAGGAGACGGTACCTTCTTCCTATGTCCATTTCCGAAGGCGAGATCGCCCAAGTTCGCGCCGCGACGGACATCGTGGCCCTCATTGGTGAGACGGTCGCCCTCAAACGCTCGGGTCAGCGCTGGACCGGGTTATGCCCGTTCCACGGCGAGAAAACACCCTCGTTCTCGGTCAACGCCGAAGAGGGTCGCTACTACTGCTTTGGCTGTCGGGCGTCGGGAGACCAGATCACCTGGGTCCGTGAGACCCAGCACCTGGATTTCATCGATGCGCTGCGCGCCCTGGCCGATCGAGCGGGCATCGAACTGCACGAGGACGTCAACGCGGGACCCGCGCGCAAAGAGCGCCAGGCGGCCCTGTCAGCGATGGAGCGCGCGGTCGAGTGGTATCACCAGCGCCTCCTCGACTCACCCGATGCGAGAGCAGCGCGCGACTACCTCCGTTCGCGCGGCATTAGCGGCGAACTCGCGCGAAAATTCAAACTCGGATGGGCACCCGACGAGTGGGATGCACTCACGGTGGCGCTCAAGATGAATGAGCAGGTGTTGCTCGCGACCGGACTTGGATTCTTGAACAAACGAGACCGCCGCCAGGACGCGTTACGCGCCCGGGTGATCTTTCCAATCTTCGACCCGGCGGGCAAGGCCATCGCCGTCGGTGGGCGGATCTTGCCCTCGGATTCCGGCGTACCTCGACCGGGTGAGCGCGTCGAGGCGAAGTACAAGAACAGCCCCGAGACTCCGATCTACTCGAAGCGAAAGACGCTCTACGCGCTCAACTTCGCCAAGGACGACATCATCAAGTCGGGGGAGATCATCGTCTGTGAGGGATACACCGACGTGATCGCGTTCTTCGCCGCCGGTCTACCCCGGGCCGTGGCGACCTGTGGCACCGCGCTCGGGGAGGACCACTTTCGCCTCATGCGCAACTTCGCCAAGCGCATCGTCCTCGCCTACGACGCCGACACCGCCGGCCAGAGTGCGGCGGCCTCGGTCTATCAGTGGGAGCGTCAGCACGAGGTCGACGTCGCGGTCGCCCGCCTACCCAAGGGCTCGGACCCGGCGGACTTGGCCCAACGTGACCCCGAGGCTCTCCGTAAAGCGATCACCGACGCCGTGCCGTTCTTGGAGTTTCGACTCGACCGAGTACTCGAAGGCGCGAACCTCGCGACCGCCGAAGGCCGCGCCCGCGCCGCGGAGGTCGCGATTGAAGTTATTGCGGAGCACCCGAGCGAATTCGTTCGCGACGACTACAAGGTGCGCACGGCGGACCGCCTTCGCATCGACCTCTCCACCTTTCGCCAGCGCTACGCCGACCTCGAAGGTCGTCCCCGTGAGCGTGAGGTTCGCGAGATCCCCAATGAGCCCATGACCCAACGACCTCGTTCGGCGTCGCCGCTGCCCCGTCCCGGGCTTGAGGCGCTGCGGCTCTACGTACACGGTCCCGACGCGACCAAGCAGCGGCTCATCGCACCGTACTTCACCAACGAGGTTCAACGCGACGTCTTTGAAGCGCTCGCAACGGGACTGTCACTCTCGGAGCTCATTGACGCCCTGGAGCGTCGAGGCCAAGACGAGGCTGCACTCGTGCTGGGTGAACTGGCGGTCGAGGAGGTCGACTCGTTCTACGGTGCCAATGACGTCACGGCCGTCGTCGCGCAGCTGGTGCGCGGTGCGGTGCGCGAGGAGCTGCGGAGCCTCGACCGCGATATGCGCGAAGGTCGCGTGAGCCCGGAGGTGGCGATGGCGACGACGCGAGACGTGAAGGAGCGAGTCGAACTTCTCGAGGGACCCGACGGGGCAGTCGCCGAAGCCGACCTTCGTCAGTGGCTCATCGAGCGAGCAGCGCTACCCACCTCGTGACGAAGGGGACTCGCGGTTTCATTGGTGGCCTCGAGATGTTGGCGCCACTCGGTGTTGAGGAGGAGCGGGCGCTCTATCCAGTCATTGAAGCGGGCCGTCGCGCGACCGCGGCACTTGCGACGAACGAAGAGGACGACCCCCGCGAACGGCGCCGCTTGTTACGAACCCGCCAGGAGGGCCAGGAGGCTGAGTCACTCTTGCTGCGAGCGACCTTCGGCCTCGTACGCGCACGAGTCGTGGAGCGCGGATACCAGTTTTACGACGATGACCTCGAAGCGGCGGGCGTCGAGGGCTTGATCAACGCGCTCCAACGATTCGATCCCGCGAAGGGCAATCGCTTCGCTACGTACGCCAACTACTGGATCGTGAAGTTGGTCAATCAGACCGTCCAACAACAGTCCGGACTCAGCGACGCCGAGATGCGACTCGTTTTGAAACTCCAACGCTTCGAACGCTCCAATACCCACCGACGACTCACGAAGCGCGAGGTCGCCACCGAACTCGGTGTCTCCCAGGTGAGGGCTCACGAGGTCATGCAGCTGAGTCGCGAGCTGCAGTCTCGGCGATTTCACTCACTTGAACTCGAAGACGTGGCCGATCCGCGTCCAGTGCACGACAGTGCAGATGCGCCACCGTGGGTAATTGACGAACTGCGCCGACTGACCGGCAATGACTTCGACGCGTTTTGGCAGTTCACCTTTAAGACAATGCCGATGGAGGAGATTGCAAGACTGCACGGCATCTCTCGTCAGGCAATGTCGAAACGAATCGAACGCAGCCGGCGAGCGGTGCGCGAGAGTGCCGTGGCGGAGCGACTAGAACGTTGGTTCGACCAGCAGTAAGTGCTCATCGGCCGTGATTGCAACCAGGTGTTCGGCGCGAGCGGACGTGTCGATGAACGTGGCTGCGGTCTCGTGTAACAATGACACGATGACGGAAGAGGATGACGAAAAAGTAGCGCTCCATGCCTATCTTGAGTACCAGCGTGCCGCCGTGCGCGCGATCGTTACGGGCCTCAGTGAAGAGGGGTGGCACACGTCAGTGGTCCCCTCGGGTTGGACGCCCGCGGGATTCGTTGAACATCTAGGGGGAGCTGAGCACCACTGGTTCCAAGAGGTCATCGAAGGAATCGAGTCCGAACCACCAATGGACGAAGAGTACGAACCCTATGACCCGAACGCGGCGTTTGTGTCCGACCTGCCCTCCTCCGAGATCCTTCGTAACTATCAAGACGAGTGCGATCGCTCCGATGCGGTCTTCGCTCGCGTCGCGATGTCGGCGAAACCGCGGGGACGCCATGGCGACGACGAGGTCCCGAGCGTCCGGTGGGTTGTCCTGCACATGATTGAAGAAACGGCGACGCATTCTGGGCACCTCGAGATCGCCCGGGAGTTGCTCGACGGCCAGACCAAACTCGGACTTCGCTGAAGGCTGAGCTTTCGGAGTTTGCGGATCAGACGAAGCCGATCATCATCGCGAACGAGCACCACTCGTGTTCCAACGGCCGCGCCGCTGCAGCGGGCGGTGAGCCGCGACTCCAGTGCTATCGTGACTAGGCTTTCCGATTCATTCCCAGATAGCTCAATTGGCAGAGCAAGCGACTGTTAATCGCTAGGTTGCAGGTTCGAGTCCTGCTCTGGGAGCCCCTAGAAAATTTTTCCGCAGGGCCGTAGCTCAGTGGTTAGAGCAGGGGACTCATAATCCCTCGGTCGTGGGTTCGATCCCCACCGGCCCTACCAGGGAAAACGTAAGTTTTGGAGACGCAAAATGCGATTCCCCTGCTAATCCAATGGAGTGGCAGGTTGGTCTGGCGCACCCAATTATGCGCTAATCTTTACAAGTATGGAGAAAGTAAAGAAAGTCAATCGTGGAGCAAAGATTAGTTCCAAACATCAGGTGACTATTCCTCAAGAGGCAATGCGAAACGCCGGGCTAGAAGCGGGTGAGCGCTTGACGGCTCGAGCTGATGGACCGGGTCGCGTGGTCCTAGAACGCGAAGTGGACATTCTCGAGCAATTTGCGGGCTCTCTAACGGGCGTGTACGACGGTGAAACGCTTGCAGATCTCCGCGACGAATGGGAATAACCGTCATTGACGCGGGCGTGCTTATTGGTTTCCTGGACGAGAGCGATGCTCATCATGACGCGTCGACACGAGAATTCGAAAGTGCGCGACGTCGGGGAGAGATAGCGATACCTGCGTTTGCCTTGGCGGAGTCAATGGTGGCTCCCGCTCGAAGGGGAGATTCTGCTCTCGAGGCGGTGCGCGAATTCGTTGAGCGACTTCCTCTGGGTATCGCCCAACTGGATGCCGAAGTGGCCATCATTGCCGCACAGATTCGTGCTCGATTCGGACAGAGGCTTAAGTTACCTGACGCGTTGGTAGTGGCTACCGCTATCAACTTGGAAGCCGATGTTTTAGTAACTTCAGATCGAGGTTGGCCCTCAAGCGCGACGTTGGGATTTGAAGGCGTCATCGTTACGATTTGAGTAGCGCGAGCCCGCCGCCGCTACTCCGTTGCTACTCCAATTTGAAGACGACCTGGACGTGCCCGCTACTCCGTGGATTTTGTCAAGACCTGAGCGCACTCGATGGACGTATCAGGACTCAGCGCACGACCGAAGTGCCCCTCATAATCCCTCGGTCGTGGGTTCGATCCTTACTTTTGTCGATGCGCAGCTGGAGAAACAAGCAACACACCTTTGCCGTTCCAGAGGTGCAATAACTCAGCGGGTCGGGCGCTTCACGAGAAAAATGGCGAAATGAAACTCGTTGGCTGAACCCGCGCGCGTAAAATTCACTGGTCAGGGCATGTACTCAGGGAGACCTTCGTGAGCGAGTTTCTTCTACGATCCGTCAACGATGTTCCAGAGCAACAAAAGGCAACGCGTAGCCCAGCCAGCGGTCCATGCAAGTGCGCGCGACACTCGTGCTGGCACTCTCGGGAGTGTCGCTCCAGTGGCGTCGTGCGAATCCTTCGGGCGCCAGTTCCCGAACGAGAGACCCGTTCTTCGGTCGTGTTGTGTCGTGAATGCGCTGCCCCTACTCGACGGAATCGAGTGGCGTAGTAGTCGAGAAGTGCTGTTTCGTGACCGTTAGGCGATGTCCTTGCGGAACCAGAACGCCGCGTCGGGGTTGTTGTTGTAATCCGGCACCTCGTCGAACCCGGCGCCTCGGTATAGAGCAACCGCTTCGGGGAGGTGGCTACTGGTGTCCAGGCAGAGGTGCTGGTAACCAAGTTCGAGTCCGGCGGCCTCGAGCACGCTGAGTAGCTTTCGACCTAACCCGCGACCGCGCACGAAGGGGTCGACCCACATTCGCTTGATCTCGGCGGTCGTCTCGTCGAACCGGCGAAGTGCGCCACAACCCCGGGGTTCGTCGGCGATAAAGGCGACGAGGAACGTCCCCGATGGTGCCATGAACTCGTGCAGTTGCTCGGCGGCGTCATTGCCGGGATCAAAGCCAGCGGGGAAACGAACGTCGAGCTCGTCGTAGTAGCACTGAAGGAGACCGCTCGCGAGTTCCGAGAGCGAGGACTCCCGCCTGATCTCAACCTCCTCAACCATGATGCTCGTCCGTTCTCGCAGGCCCGTTATCACCTCGTTCGAATGGCCTCATCTCCACTGGCCCTCGACTTGGACGTTCAATCCGGTATTCGTGTTGAGCCAATGTCGCTCGCTGCCCGCGACGGATTACTCACTTTACTCTCGGCGCTTCTGAAAGCGAGAGGGTGTACGCGATGAGGTGCAGGGGCTCCGCCTCGCTGTAGGGTTCGCCACCGTAGTAAACGTCCAGTTCGGGAACAAGGACGAAGCCGAGGCGAACGTACAAGGCCTGTGCCACGACCATCACCGGGGTCGAGTGCAAGATGACGCGTGCACGATGGTCGAAGCGAGCGCGGGCGATGCACGCTTCGACGAGTGAACGGCCGACACCGTGACCCTGGTACGACGGATCGACCGCGAGCATGCGAATGCCGGCCGCGTGGGGATCGTCGAACTCGCTCATCACTCGATTCGCGTCGGGTACGTAAGTCACTCCTCCGCGCAGGGTCTCGTTCTCAAGCGCCACGAACACCAGGCTGTCGCGCCGGCGGGCTTCGACGTTGGCGAGTTCCTCCTCGTACGAGCCGAGGGAGTCGGCTTCAAAGAGTTGCCGGTACGCCTCGACGGTGATCCGCCCGAGCGCAGCACTCTCTTCGGGTCGGATGAGTCGTATCTCCATGGCACCGCGAAGCCTACGACGACCCGCTCTTCGAGGGCGTCGGCGATGTCCAATACCATAACGTTGTGCGTACTGGTGACCAGCGACTGAAGCTCGGGATTGCGG
This sequence comes from Acidimicrobiaceae bacterium, assembly GCA_003133075.1. Classification (GTDB taxonomy): domain Bacteria; phylum Actinomycetota; class Acidimicrobiia; order Acidimicrobiales; family RAAP-2; genus RAAP-2. The sequence goes on from PKZN01000030.1 coordinate 9,937, forward strand.
TCACGGCGTTGGTGGCGGTGGTCGCCATCATTCTCTCCTCGGTCGCCCTCGCCAATCGGTCGTCGTCACGCTCCGTTACGAGGACGCCGGCTAGCGGCGTCTACCTCAACGCTGCGTCAGATCGACCGCACTTCTTCATCGCGCTCACCAACTTGGGCGGCGGTCGCGTGCGCGGCGCGGTGGATTTCCAGTACCAGGACGGTCAGACATCCTCGGTGTTCACGTTTCGTGGCACGAGCCAATCGCTGCGCTCGGGCGCCGCGACCGGTGTCTTGACGCTCACCCCGGAACGTGTACCGTCGCACACCTCGGCGCAACTAATGTCCCCGCCGCCCTCGGCGGTTTCGGCGACGTACGGGGCGAATCAGATCACTCTCGGCGAGTGCGCTTCTTATCTCGCGGTGACGTCCCTTTCTCGATGTCTGTTCGCGCTCTCGAGTGGCGCTCCCTAGTGGCTCGGACTTGCCGTCACGTCGTTGGTACGCACCGGCGATTTCAGTTCGGAAGGAGTCAAGCCTGCGCGCCGCCGCCGGCAACGGCACTCAGGAGTTGTGCGCTGTTGCCTCATCGCCCGCGTTGCGTTACGAAGAATCGAAGCAGAGCAACACCCGCTAAACGCGAACGCTATTCGCAGAATTGAGAAGACCTCGCGTTACACTCCCATTGAGGTCGTTGCACTGGTCGCCGTGGCGCCAAGGTCGCACTCAAGGACACGGGAGGATCATGGGTTTTGGAGAGGGATTCAGCGGGGTGATCACGCAACACGCGCTAATCGCGCTGGTTGTCCTCGGCGCTCTCGTACTCCTCAACTTCGCGGCCGCCGCGAAGGTCATCGTCCAAAGCGGTTTCTCTTCGTGGTGGACCATCCTTCCCTTCATTCCGTTCGCATTGACCATTGCCTGTTTCGTCACGTTGTGGAACCGAACACACCAGTTCGCCCTGGGGGGTCAATTCGGATTCCTTGGTCTGAACTACGCGGAGATCGGTGTCGTCTTTCGCGCTGACGAGTACGCCCTGCTTCTCAGTTGGGCAGCGTTCTTGGTTTTCGCGTTCTTGCGATGGCCCGTGTCGGGCGAGCACGACGAAGTCGAAGAACGGGCCCATCGCCGGTCCTTTCGGCGCCGGGTCGAAGCCGCAGTCGAGGTCCCAGTAGGGGCGACGCAAGCTCGAACTGGCGCCCGGGAACCACGCGCGACGAAGACCCGTGCCCGGGTAGAACCCGCCCCCGTGGAGAGTGCGCCCGCGCCACGTAAGTCCTCCGCGCCGCCACTCAAGCACTGCGCGTGGTGTGGGGATCCTCTCCCGGGCAGCCGGGCGCTGTTTCACGACTGCGGCGACAAAGACGTCGCTCCCGTGTTCTGTGCGAAGTGTGGCACGGCGCTGAGCGAAGACAGTGATGACTGTCTCGTCTGCGTTTGAGCGAGCCGTTACGACCGACTGACCACTCGGCGAACGAGTTGGACCAGTGACGTCGGCAAGAGGCGCTTGACGGCGTCACTCTGACGTCGATAGTGGGCCAAGTCCTTGGCGTCTGATGCTCGCTGAATCTCGAGCGCCTCGACCTTGAGCGCGAGCTCCACAACCTCAGTGGCGAGCGCGTCATTGCGCTTGGCTTCGTCGTACAGGCGATCAGTCAACTCAACGACGTCCGACGACAGCGTCGCGAGCGCGTGGTCACCGTCATCACGCACGGCCTTCAACACGAACTGGTACGTCTCGGACTCGCGGTCAGCGAGCGCCGCATTCAAGACCGCTTCGTCCACGCCCTCTCGATCGATTCCGATCTCGGTGTGAAATGCCGCGGCGGTCACTCGACAGAGTTCCACGACGGCGAGACCCGCCTCCTTTACGAGTTGGAGAAGGCTGTCCTTGGTAAAGAACGAGATGTGCGTGCGATCGAGCAAGCCGCTTTCGGAGTAGGGGAACGTGCCCTCGAGCAGCGCGAGCTTCACGTCCGCGTGGGCGATATTAGGTATCGAGATCACCACGACACCCGACGGTGCGAGGTGCTTCACCGATTCGCGCAACGTCGCGAGGGGGTCCTTCAGGTGTTCGAGCACGTCACCGAAGAGCACGGCGTCAAATAACTCACCGTCGAGTTGCGGCCAGACGGTCTCGCCTTCGAAGTCGCCGATGATGACCCGTTCGAGCCACGGCAGTGCGGGCTCGACCACGCTGGGATCGATCTCCACTCCGACGACCCGACAACCTTGCGCGTTGAGTTGCTCACTGACGTGACCCGAGGCGCATCCGGCTTCGAGGACCCGCTTGTTAAAACCCACCAAGCGCAACATGACGGCGTGGGAGTTGTTCTCGTCTTCGACGTCAAAGGACGCGTGATAGTGGGACAACATAGGCAAAATCTACTGCGCCTCGGTAACGTGTCCCTACAATGCTGGTTTCACATCTGGTGGCGGGTCGAGACCGTGAATGTCGGGCGTGGTTGAGGTGGGCGGCGAGGACGAGGAGGAACGAGCAGCGATGAGTGATACCACCCGTGGCGAGTCGGACCCGGCCCCGGTGGAGCACCGTACGACGCGCGCGGACATCGAACGAGAGGTCCTCGTCGAGGCGCGAGCGGAGGCCATCACGCTTGCGTCCGAGTTCCGGGCGCTCCGGGCCAAGGACGTGGTGACCTCGGCCGTTGAGCACATGCGAGAAGATCGGGTCAACGTGGCCGCCGGGGCGTTCGCCTATCGCTGGTTCCTCTCAATATTTCCCACGATCATTGCCTTGCTCGGCGTCGCGTCACTCGTGACGCTGCCGCCCAGCGTCGTCGTGAGCCTCATCCACGGCGTCACCGAAGCGCTCCCGGCGAGTGCGGCGGACGTCTTCACCAAGGCGATATCGCATTCAACCGAGCGCGTCCACGGCGACCTCGTCGCGACGATTCTGGCCTCGGCTGTCGCGTTGTGGAGCGCGGTGTCCGGGATGGTGATCGTCGAGGTCGGTGTCGGCATGGCCTACGGCATCAAGAACGACAGGACCTTCCTTCGCAAGCGCTTCGTCGCGTTGCAACTGCTGGTTGGAGGGATCGTGCTCGGCGGAGGTGCGTCGGCGCTCACCGTTTTTGGTCCGCAGTTGGGAAAAGTGATCAAGGACTCCCTGCCCTTTAGCAACGTCACCTTTGGCTTTACCTGGACGCTCGTGCGGTGGGTGGCCGCCCTCGCCCTAATCAACCTGCTCTTCACGGTGTTCTACTACTTCTCTCCGAATCGGGCGAGGCCCAAGTGGCGATGGACGAGCATCGGCTCACTGATGGCGACGCTCGTGTGGGCCCTCGTCTCGCTGGGTTTTTCCCTCTACACGTCGGACTTTTCTTCCTACGACCGCACCTACGGGGCGTTCGCTGGCGTGGCGATCCTCATTTTCTGGCTCTTCCTCACCGGACTGGCCATCCTCGTCGGTGGAGAGGTCAACGCGGCCATCGAGCGACTCGCAATGACCACGGTGGAGCACACGTCGAACGCCGCGCAAGAGCTCAGCCCGCAGAATCCTGATCATGGTGGCGTCGCTTGACTTCGTACATCGCGTGATCAGCGCGGTTGAGGAGCGAGTCGAGCGTGTCGGCGCCATCACCTCGGAATACCGCCGACCCGATGCTCACGGCCATTGGATATCTATTCATCGGGTGGGCGTTACGACTGGTCAAGATCGCTTCGAGTCGGTTCAGGGCCACCGTGGGGTCACCGGTGTCGGCCAAGAAGACGAGAAATTCGTCACCGCCGTATCGAGCGATGATGTCGGAGTTTCGGAAGGTCGCCGCGAGATGTTGGGCGAATTGGACGAGCGCGGCGTCGCCCTCGTCGTGGCCGTAGGAATCGTTGATCTCCTTGAAGTCGTCGAGGTCAAAGTACACGAGTGCGGCCATCAGTTCGCGGCGTCGACAGACTTCGAGCAGCGTCCCGGCACTCAACTCAAAGCCGCGTCGATTGCTCAGTCCCGTCAGCTCGTCGGTCACCGCCAGTGTGAGCGAGGCGATCTCGCCTTCCACCATTCCCGCGAGGTCCTGCAGGCTGCCCGCGTCTTCGGCCGAGAGTTCGCGAGGCTTGTCGTCAAAGACGCACAGGGTGCCGAGTTTCATCCCACGGGGACCGGTGATGGTGGCCCCGGCGTAAAAGCGAACCCCGGGGTCAGCAACGACCGAGGGATTGTCGAAAAATCGAGGGTCGAGGGTTGCGTCGGGGACCACCAGCAGGTCGTCGCCCAAAATTGCGTGCGCACAGAAGGACTCCTCCCGGGGCGACTGCTTGACGTCGTAGCCCTGAGTGGAGAGGTACCAGTTTCGGTCTCGATCGATGAGCGTGATGAGCACCGAGGGAACGTCGAAGAGTCGTTGCGCCAGGCGGGTAATGCGATCGAAGCGCTCGTCGGCCTCGCGNNGTGGACTCAGATTAGGGCAATCGCGGGTAGATGATCCGCGTGAGCTCGAGGACGAACGAGCACGTCGCGCACCCTCGCTACTTCTTCAGTTCCGCCGTGAAGGGCTCGACCTCGGTGCACGTCCCGAGGCTCTTGATAAAGGACCTCGAGGTGACCGCGCCCTTGACTTTGTCGCCGCTAAAGGTGCCCTTGATCGCAAGGTCGTCCGAAGCGGTCGTTCCGAATTCAAGGCTCGTTGCGCCCGAGAAGGTGCCTTCAGAGATGGCCAGGGTCTTGTAGTGAAATTTCGGCGCTACGTCGGGCGGGGCCCCGTTGCAGGTCTCATCGAAACTCACCACCAGATCGACGACTTGGGATCGCGACGTCACGTCGAATTTCATTGGATAGCCCGGTCCGACTTCGCCCGAGTACGTGCCATTGGTGACCTTGTCGGTGCCCGCGCTCGCGGTGGCGAGGGGTAGGACGCTGCTCACCACGAGCACCGCCATCGCTACGCACGACTTCGCGGTCCACCCCTGACGTAGCGTGACGTCCCCACGATGACCACGCCGCAAGGTCACGTCAGACTCCGGGCGAGGGGAGAGGTGTTCGCGGACGCGACACACTTGGGTCGCCTTAACGTACCCGACCAACTCCCCATGCCGTCAACCTATCGAGGTAGCGCCGCACGCGCAAGGGTCCTGCGCCGTGGCGTTCGCGTGCGAAACGGTGGCGAGGGTAGTTAGGACTGGAGGTTCACTCGTGTCAAGAGCGCATCCACCTGGTCGCCGGCCACGGCGGGTGACCAGAGGTAACCCTGTCCGAGGTCGCATCCGAGGCGGCGCAGACGTTCGAACTGGGCGCGCGTCTCAATCCCCTCCGCGGACATGGTCATACCCAGCTTCTGACCGAGGGAGATAATCGCTTCGAGCAACGTATCGTTGCGGACGCTTTCGCCAGACGGGCTCACGAAGGACTGGTCGATCTTGATGATCGTCGGATGCAGGAGGGCTAGGTAGGAGAGCGAGGAGTACCCGGTGCCGAAATCGTCTAACGCGAATCCGACGCCCATCGCACTGAGACGCTCCATCGCGCTCATCGTCTCGCCGACGTTGAGCAGCATCGAGCTCTCGGTGATCTCGATCACCAAGCGCTCGGGCGCGAGGCCGCTCCTGGTCAACAGCGCGTCGATCAGGTCAACGAGGCCGGGGTCGTGGAACTGGTGGGCGGAGAGGTTCACCGCGACGTAGGGCGCAGGGGCGCCCGAGGCCACCTCCCAGTTGCTGGCCGCCTGCACGGCCTCGGTGAGGGCGAACACGCCGAGTTCCACGATGAGGTCGCTCTTCTCGGCGAGGGGAATGAAGATGTCGGGGCGTACCCATCCCCGATCGCCGTGGCGCCAGCGCATCAGCGCTTCGAAGCCGACGATCCCCACGTTGTCGAGATTGATGATGGGCTGGTAGTGCATCGTCAAGTCGTCGGTCACCAACGCTCGCCTTAGTTGCTGGACGAGTTCGAAGTGACTGACGGCTTCTTGGTGCATGCTCGGCGTGAAGAGCGAATAGCGGCCCCGATTGAGGCGCTTTGCTTCGTACATCGCGACGTCGGCCTTTTGGATCAGTTCGCTCGGATTCACGCAGGTGTTGTCCCAGACAATGACGCCGACGCTGGCGTGCTGTTCGAAGTTGATGTTGCTGAAGGTGAAGGGCTCGGCCAGGATGTTGATCAAGCGCGAGGCGACCTCCTCGGCTTCGGCGACGGACCCGATTCCTTCAGCCAGGTAGAGGAACTCGTCGCCGCCGAAGCGTGACAGCGTGTCCGTGGAGCGAGTCACGAGTTCGAAGCGCCGCGCGATACCCGCGAGCAGTTGATCGCCCACGAGATGCCCGTGGGCGTCGTTCACGCCCTTGAAGTCATCGAGGTCGAGTAACAAGACCGCGCCGAGACCGCCTTGGCGGAGAACGCGCGAATGCGCCTGGGCGAGACGGTCTTCGAAGAGGGCTCGGTTCGCCAACCCCGTAAGTGAATCGTGGAGTGCTTGATGTTTGAGCTGTTCCGCGAGGGTTCGCTCTTCGGTGATATCGCGCTCGGAGGAGACGAAGTAGAGAATATTGCCGGCCGTGTCGCGCGCCGCCGACCTCGAGACCTCGGAGATGATGACGCGCCCGTCCTTTCGTAGGTACCGCTTGACGTAGCGCACCTGGTCGACCTGGTGGGAGCTGAGGCGTGCCAACGTGTCTTCGGTGATGCCGATGTCGTCGGGGTAGGTGAACTGCTTGGAGTCGTGGCCCATCAACTCCTCACGCGAGAAGCCGACCATCGAACAAAACGAGTCATTCACCGCGATGACTTTGTCATCAAGGTCGCTGAAGAGCATCGGTGCCATGTTGTGCTCGAAGGCGAGACGGAAGCGCTCGTCGCTCGAGCGCATGAGGGCTTCACTCTGGGCCAGACGTTCGGCGTCACGATGCCGGCTGATGCCGTAGGAGAGTTCGTCGGCCAACTCGCCCAGCGTTTCGACTTCACCGGGTCCAAAGGAGTTCAGGTGATCGGAGAAGATCGACACGACCGCGACCGTCTCGTTCTCCACGCTGAGGGGGAACACGCACATCGAACGTAGTCCGATCAGTGCCGCGCGCTCACGCCGCTGCGCGATGATTGGAGCATCCAGCAAGTCGTTGACGAGTTGTACGCGTCCAGTGCGCACGGCCTCGCCGATCGGTCCTTGTCCGAGTTCGTCGTCGCCCCAACTGAAGCTCAGCCCGTCTAGGGACTCGACGAGTCCCGCGGGTTCGACGATTCGTATGGATTTAGCGTCGTCGTGCTCGACGTAGCCGACGCAGGCGAGGGGGTAACCTCCGACCGAGACGATCGTCTGGCAGATCTCGCGAATCAACGACGCTTCGTCCTCCGCGTGTACTAGGACCTGGCTACCCTCACTCAGGGTCTGGAGCGCGCGCGTGAGGTATACCCGTTCGGTGACGTCGCGTCCATTCCCGACAACTCCGCGCACGGCCTCGTCGTCAAGACAGTTCGTCACCACTCCTTCGATGTAGCGCCACTCGCCCGAGACGGTCAAGAACCGCAAGATAACGGGGTGATCGATGCCGTCCGGCGACGTCGCTGCCGCGAAGGCCACCTCGGCCAACGCGTGATCGTCGGGATGAATGAGGTCAAAGGCGTTGCGACCGAGTTGGGAGCCCGGTTCGTATCCGAACACTCGATCCACGAAGGGGTTGATGTAGGTGAACTCCGCATTCTCATCGATCACCACGATGAGGTCACTGGATTTTGCGACCAGCGAACGGAACCACTGTTCCGATTTGCTCAGTGAACGTTTGGCGTCTTCCAGCGCCGACACGTTCACGAGCGAAGCCTCCAACGCCGATCGCTCGCGGTACTCGGCGCTGCTACTCGCGACGCACGTCGAGATGGTTTCGGCGACGCCTTCGAAGTTCGCGACGGTCTTTTCATCAAAGCAGTTGACGTGGGCTTCGTAGATCGAGATCACGGCCTGGCGATTCTCTAACGCGAAGGGTAGCGCCACGGCCGAGGAGAGTCCGAACTCGCGGGCACGCTTTTTCCATGGGCTGTAGAGCGGCTGCGCCAAGAGGTCGTTGGCGACCTGACTGGCGTTGGTGCGCAACGCGGTACCGGTAGGGCCGAGACCGCTCTCGCCCGAACCCCACCACGAGACGATGTCCTCGTAGAGATAGTCCGTGGCGCCCGAGGACGCCAGAATGTCGACGCCGCCTTCGGCGCTCGCCACTCCGATCCAGACGAGCGGCACGTGGCCCTCGCTGACCACCAGATCACAGATCAGCTGTAACGCGTCCGCCTCGTTCACGCTCATCAACCCCACGCGCTTGACGGCGGCCATGATCTGGACGATTCGCTGTTCTTTCACCACGGCCGTGACGTCGTCGAAGGCGGACATCACACCGAGGACCTCACCGTCGATGACGTGGGGCCAGATCCTCGCCGACAACCACTTCTGGGATCGGTCGATGAGCGTTACCCCGGCGATAATGCCGGTGAAGGTCTGTCCCGAAAAGAGTGATTCGAGCGCGTGGGGCCGCGTCATCGCGAGCGGCGTTCCGTCGAGACGAACGGCGTCAATTTCGAATGCGGTGGAGGATCGGCCGAGCAGCCGTTCGCGCGCGACGCCAAGTATGGTTTCGGCGGCCCGGTTGCAGTCGACGATCTCGCCATCGCGGTCGCGGAAGATCATGCCCGTGCTGATGGTGTTGAGAAAATCAGACGTGGAGACGATCCGCTGTATGGATGATCGATGCTCGGCGGCGATCACGCCGTCGAACCGCTCAAGTTGGTCTGTCATCTCCCCGACACTCCCGGATGCAGTAATTGCTGCTATTCAACGACGATGGTACCGGCCAAAAATCTGGTATCGCTGAATTGATGACGAGTTGAGGCGATATTGATGAGTGATGAACACTCACGTTCTCATCGCGTGTTGAGACGCCCTAGAGGCGTGCCGTGATGCAACCGCACAATCAAGCTGAGTGACACTTAGTCATGCGAAGTCGTCGTCACGCGAGCGCCGTGATGTGATCTTGACGTGGCGTGCGCGGTCGCTGCTCCTTCGAGTGCGTCGCGAGCGAGCGACGGTCGTCCGATCACGAAACCTTGGACGTGGTCGACTCCAAGGTCCTTTAAGAGGCGCAGCGTCGCGTCGTCTTCAGCGCCCTCGGCAATCGTCTTCATTCCGAAGGCCTTTGCGAGATTCACCACCGCCGAAATGACGTGACGGCTCGACTCCTCGGCGCACAGGTCCCGGACGAACTGCTGATCTATCTTGAGGTACGAGACGGGTAGTCGTTTCAAATACGCAAAGCCGCCGTATCCCGCGCCGAAGTCGTCGAGCGCAACGCGGCAACCGAGATCGTTGAGTCCCCTCACGAAAGATTCCGCCGCCGCAATGTCGTGGACAAGTGCGGTCTCGGTGATCTCGCAGACCATGTTCTGGGGTGGTGCTCCGAACTCCCTAATAGCTTCTTGGATCACCGACAGCATGTGCGGGTCGGCCACGGACTTCGCCGAGAGATTGAATTCGACAGCGTGGCCGTCCGCCGCCAATCGTGCGGTCTCTGAGACGACCCATCGGTCCATCTCCGCCACGAGCCCGTACTCCTCCGCGGTTGGCAAAAAATGGGAAGGGAGAACCACATCGCCCTCGGGAGTGACCATACGTATCAGCAACTCGTGCTGCTCAACTTCGTAGGTCGAGAGGTCAACTATTGGTTGGGAGTACAAGACGAATCGGTCGTTGTCCAGCGCGTCGCGAACACGACCCACCCACGCGAGTTTCTCGAGCTCTCGTTGCACTTTTAGTTGCTCAGTGGCCTGGGCTGTGATGTCTTCAAAGACGATGACGGCGCCGTCGAGCGCGTCCGTATTCAAGGGCGACGCGCTAAAGGCCACGGGGACCTGCGTGCCATCGCGCCGGATGACCGTCTCGTTGGTGAAGTTCAGAGATTCACCGCCGTTCCACACTCGGTGTAGCGGACCAGTCTCTTCGTCGTCAGTCACGCGGCCTCGGCATTTGAAGTGAAATACGTCGCCGGTCCGCTTTCCGATGATGTCGTTGCTGTCGAGGTGAAAGAGTTTGCCGGCAGCGGCGTTCGCGAACGTAATCGTGCCGCTGTTGTCGGTAGCGATCATGCCCTCAGCCATGTTGTTCGTGATGGCGAGGAGGAAGAGCCTCGACTCATCGAGCTCACGTCTCGCGGCGACGTAGACGGTGTCGTCGAGCGAGACGCCCACGACGCGCTCAGGGACGCCATCCTTATCGGTGACGAGTTCAGTACGCATCCGAATGACTCGCACCTCACCGTCGCAGGCGAGGACGCGGTGCGACAGTTCCGCCGTTCCGCTAGTGAGCGTGAGCTCCATCGCGGCGTGGAATGCTGATCGGTCGTCGGCCGCGACGAAGGACAGAAAAGTCCGATAGTCTCCCCGCCACTCGGGGTCCGCGACACCATAGATTGCGTGCGCCTCGTCCGCCATGAACTCAATCTCGTCCGTCCTAAGGTTCCACTCCCAATGACCGACGTGGGCGAGACGCTCGGCCTCTCGAAGGTGTGCCTCGTTTCGAGCTAGTCGCTCCGCGTCGCGGAGGCGCCCGATACCGTATGCGAGATTGTTGGCCAGTTCGCCGAAGAGGTCCATCTCCGCGGGTCCGAACGCTCCCAGGTCGCGACTGTAGATAGTCAGCGAGCCTACGGATGCGTCGCCCACGATCAGCGGAAAGGCGCACGACGTGCGTACACCGAACGTGTCGATGCGATCGCGCCACGGCTGACACTTCTTCGACCGTCGGTGATCGGTGACGACTTGGGGCGAGCGAGTGCGAATCGCCGCGCCCGTGGGGCCACGCCCGAACTCGTCGTCCGCCCAACTGATGTGCACGCCACTGAGATACTCGATCTCACCGTGGGCCGAGACGGGTCGTACCGTCTTACCCTCGTCCTGGTTCAGGTAACCAACCCATGCCAGCATGTACTCACCAGATTCGGTGATCGAGCGGCAGACGTTATCGACCAAGGCCGCCTCGTCGGTCGCGTGAATAAGGACGCGATTACACGCGCTCAGCGTTCGCAAGGCCCTCGTGGTCCGATCCTGCTCGGTCACGTCGGTGCCCGAAAAAAGTATTCCGCGCACGTCCGGGTCGTCGATGAGGTTGTGAGCATAACTACGGAAGCTTCGCCACGCCTCGCGCGGTTGGCTGCGATAACGAAACTCCGCGAATCCACCGGACCCCGCCGCGTTGCCGATCACGTTCAGGTCGGTGGCGACACGCTCACGGTCGTCGGGATGCACGTAGGTGAGCGCCTTTCGCCCGACGAGTTCCGATGGCGCAGCGTCGAAGAGGCCGGCGGCGACGTTGTTGGCGTAACGAATGGTGCTATCGATGTCGACGACCGCGACGGGCGTGAGGAGTCGATCGGCGACTCTCGCGAGTTGGCTAAAGTCGGCGCAGGAAGATGGAAATTCGAGGTTGGAAGTCATACGTCCAGCCTGGTGGCCTCACCCGCGTTGCCCTACGGGCATTGTGTCCCAATCCCTAGACGAACCGTCCTAGTCCAGCAGACGCTGCAACAGTTCGGCTTGGGAGTGAACGCGAAATTTCGTGAAGATTGAACTCAGATTGTTCCGCACCGTGCTGGGGCTGAGGTAGAGGGCCTTGGCGATGGTCGTGACGCGCTCGCCTCGCTGGAGTCGACTAAGGACTTCCCATTCTCGCGTACTGAGCGAGTTCAATTCCGGGACGCGACTGGCGTCGGGCAGGGCGCCGAGGGAGTCAAAGATGCCGCTCGCTTGGACTTCGCTCGCGATCCTCCAGAGTCGATGCTCCAACTGGGCAGTTCGATCAGTAGTTTCGCCACGATGCGACGAAGTGTCAGCGATTAAAAGAAAACAGTGGTCCGTCGTAGCGACCAGTGGCGTCAGGATGCAACGAACGTTTATCGAGCCCCCGAGGTGGTTGAGGGTTGCCAACGGCATCGCCACCGAGGTCGTGCTCGCGGTGGCGCTGAGATCGCGATAGAGACGGCGGCCCTCGGCCGACTGCACCAAGTGCTGTCCGATGAGCTTTTTGGCGGCGACGCCGAGCACGGATTCAACGTTGGTGCTGACCGAGATGATGACGCCGTCAGCGTCGACGATGCCGACGGCTTTTTCTAGGGGAGTGAATCCAAGGTACTGCGAGAGTGGGCTGTCGAGCACGTCGAGTCGAGCGCAGAATTCCGCGAGCGCGTACTGTCGAGCGCTCATGTCGATGGCGCCCACCCAGACGGCAACGACTCGTTTCATCTTCGCGGGGCGCTTCAAACTTCGGTGGGACCTGAAGTAGTCAATCCGGCCCGCGGCCAGGTTCTCCAGTGCCTCTCGAGCGTTTTCTCGATCGGGTGAGTTGAACAGTTCATAGATCGGTGTGTTCAGTACGTGGGAGGCGGGAAGATCAACCTGATGAAGGAACGCCGGCGTCGCAAAGGCAACGGTGAAATCTCCCAGGTCGACGAGGACGAGTGGCAGATCAAGGTTTTGGACGACGCCCCAGAGGTCGCGGTCGACCACGTTGAGATTCTGTGCCACGGTAACCCCCCGATGAGTTCCGTACTGCCCATTCGAATGGTACGCCGTGCTGGAGCGCGCGGAGGATAACGCTGAGTGAACTTGTGAACACCTGAGTCCTGCAACGTCGCCAATTGAGGCAGACGGTCAGTCCAATTAGGCGACGTCCTTGAGTTTCTGAGGCTCGTGACGACGGATGTTCGAGATTGACCTACGTCGGCTGCGCCGCTCGTCGCGGTCGCGCTTGGCCATCGCCACCAGCGCGAGGGTGAAAATGATCAGCCCGAGAATCGTCAGTCCGAAACCGAGGAAGTAGAACGTAGCCACGTTCTCACAGTTGGGATTGACGCCTTTGCCCGTGAACAGGCTCACGGTGGCCGTGCACGTTGCGCTCACCGAGTGGACTCGAGTGAGGAGCCATACGCCGACTCCAAACAACGCCACGCTGACAACGACCGCTACTTTCCTCATCAGCGCCCAACTTACAACCGCGCGGCACAAACGACGCGCCACGCCAGCGCGGGTGAGAATGCCGTTGAAACTACTGGCTTTTGTGGGTAGTGACCGCCGCCGACGCGGCGCCGAGGCGAAGGGAACTAGACGGTCGTGGGCTCCGCGAGGGCCATGACTTCACTCGAATTGAACGAGAGGCGACTGGCGGGGGAGGGACGACTGATGAAGTACCCCTGGGCGAGGTCGCACCCCAGCTCGCCGATCAGGTCGAGTGTCTCGACGTCCTCGATGCCCTCGGCCACGACCCGCAGGCCCATCTCGTGTCCGAGGTTGATCGTCGCGCGCACCAGTTCCAGGTCTCGCCCTCGCCCCTCCGCATTGAGCGCGGTGATGAATGCGCGGTCGAGCTTGAGTTCACCGACCGCCAGGCTGCTCAGGTAAGCGAGCGAGGTAAAGCCGGCCCCGAAGTCATCGATCGACACAACGACGCCGAGCTCACGCAGACCCAAGATGACGGACTGGGCTCGCAGGAAGTCCTTGATGATGGTCGTCTCGGTAATCTCGATGACGACCGCCTCTCCGGGCAAGTTGTAACGAGTGAGCAGACCCTTGACGAGGTCGAGGAACTCCGCCTCCAGCAGGTCCGTCGTCGCGACGTTCACCGACACCGCGAGCAGGCGACCCGACGAGCGCCAGGCCGCGCATTGCGCGAGCGCCTCATTGAGTACCCAGGTGGTGAGGGGCCACATGAGACCCGCGTCTTCGGCGAGAGGTAGGAACTTCATCGGCGGGACGAGACCCAACTTCGCGTGAGGCCAACGGATCAACGCCTCGACCGCGAGGATCTGCCCCGTTTTGAGGTCAAGTTGCGGCTGGTAGTGGAGGACGAAGTCGCCTTCTTTGACCGCGATGCGCAACTCGTCGAGCAGGTTCGGCTGGTCTTCGCCGCCGTCGATGTCCTGGTCGTAGAAGACGAATGGGATGTTGCCCAACTTCGCGCGATACATCGCGACGTCGGCGCACCAGAGGAGTCCCGACGGATCCGTCGCGTTCGAGGGCACGAGCGCGATGCCGATGCTGGCGCCAACGGTGGCACGAATCTTGTTCAAGAGGAAGGGCTCGCCGATCTCGGTGATGATGCGTTCGGCGACTTTGACCGCGACGTCCGCGTCGGCGTCCATCAATACCACGGCGAGTTCGTCCCCGCCCAGTCGCACGACCGATCCAGCACTGCCCACGGCCTTGGTCAGGCGAGGACCGATCTGGCGCAGTAGTTCGTCGCCGGCGGGGTGGCCGAAGGAGTCGTTGATCTCTTTGAAGTGGTTGAGGTCGACGAAGAGGAAGGCCAACTCACGTGGGTCGCTCAGCACATTGGCTTGTTCGGCGAAGAAGAGATCGAGAATCAGCGCCAGCTGGCGTCGATTGCCGAGTCCCGTCAGCTCATCGGTGTGGGCCTGGCGGTTTCTCTCCTCGGTCAAGACGCGCAGGCTTCGCGCAGAGATAGCGAGCCGTACGCCAACGGTGAGCAACGTCGCCACGGCGAGCCACAACGCGACGCGACTGATGGAGTGGATGGTGCCCGCCACGAGGATGAAGAGACCGGCGGCCGCAGCGACGCCGGGTAGAAAGAAGCTCGAGACCTTCTGTTCACGCAGTGGGTCCAATCGACGCTCGGGGAGCCACACCGACATCGAGATGAGGTAGATCGCCGTGGGCCAGGCGAAGGCGTTGACGTCGTTGCCGAATCGAGTGGCCAGTCCCGACGAACCGACGAGGTTGAACGTGTCACCAAAGACGATCACCAGCAGTCCGGCGGCCTGGAGGTACCACTGTCGCGATCCGCGACCCGCGAGCAACACGGTGCCGCCGATGACGAGGAGGAGCATGAGAAGGTCCCCGACCGGGTAGGCCAAGTTGACCGCGGCGCTCAGCGTGGTGCCGCCGGTCAGGTGGTGAATGCTGTGGAAGGCGAAGGCGGCACAGAGCGCGGCGGCGCCCAGGCCCGCGACCACGCCGTCCAGCCAGTTTGGTCGAGCGAGCCGGCCGAGTGCGCGCTGGAGCGACTTGACGACCGCGACGTAGGCGAGCGGGTAAAAGAGCAGGTAAAGCACGTCGGCGCCCGACGGCGAGGCGGGCGTCTTGCCGCCCAATGACTCGTAGGTCAAGACGAAGTCGCCGAGCGTCCAACAAAGGAGACCTAGGCCGAGTACGAGGGGCACCGAGCGTCCCGGACGCTTGACGCGACCCTTGTAGACACACAGCGCCACCGCGACGAGTTCCAGGGAGGCAACCGACCAACCGTCGAGCCACGTCCAACTTTGGGCCGCGGTGCGAGCAAAGACGGAGATGATGTACGCGACCAACAGTGCACCAAGGACTGCGTAGAGCACCCACACTCGGCGGTGATCGCGGTGCTCGCGGTCGCTCAGGGCGTGCGGGCTTCGCCGAGGGTCGGAATCGACCAGCGGGGCACCATCTGGCGATTCGAGCACGGACGACGCGACGTCGAATCGAAGCCGACCTCCGCGACGACGATCTTCGGTTATTGACATGACGCCCCCCACTGTCGCGCGCAGTTACTCTGCAGACCAACCAATTCCGACATGGGCAAGATTCTTTCGAGCAGGCATCAATTTGTGGTCAACGCGTCGCCAATATGGGCTCATTTTAGAACGGCTCGTATAGAAATCCGGGTATTTGCGCCGCAGTACCGGTCGATGAGATGCCTACGAATAAAAGAACTTTCAACTCTGTCTCGACGAGTAGTGACGATGTCTGAGTCTCACTCGACACCTATTGAAGTCGATGAATGACGTCGTGTGACAGTATGCCCAGTTAAGCGACGAGAAGGGCACGCGTGTCGTATTGCACGAATTGCGGAACGCAAGAGGTTGAGGGTCAGCGGTACTGCCCCGTCTGTGGTGCTCAGAAATTTGGGACGACCTCGGCCGCCGCGATGCCACCGATCTCCTACGATCCGGCGAACGCGGCGGCCGAGGTTCGAGTTGGCCTGTCCCTCGAGCCGCCCCGGCATTCGCGGTGGTCCGTACTCCTGAGAGGGATCTTGTGCTTCCCGCTCTTCGTCGTCGCAGAGATCGTGGGTATCGGCGCACTGGC
This sequence comes from Acidimicrobiaceae bacterium, assembly GCA_003133075.1. Taxonomy (GTDB): domain Bacteria; phylum Actinomycetota; class Acidimicrobiia; order Acidimicrobiales; family RAAP-2; genus RAAP-2. The sequence continues at coordinate 25,963 of PKZN01000030.1, forward strand.
CGTGACCATCGTCGCGTGGTTCGCGGCGCTCTTCACGGGTCGAGTGCCCGACGGCATGCAGCGCTTCCTCACGAACGCGCTGCGCCTCTTCGCCAATCTTCTGGCCTACTACTACCTCCTCGTCCCACGTTGGCCCGGCGTGAACTTTCATTCGAGGCCGACCGAACAGGTCACGATCAGCGTTGACCACGTGGGTCTTCGACGGTGGTCGGTGTTCTTTCGCTTACTCCTGGGGTACCCGGCGAACCTGGTCAGTGTCCTCTTCACCCTCGGGGCGTTCCCGGTCCTCTTTGTGATGTGGTGTTGGGGTGTGGTCGCTGGTCGCGAGCCACGCCCTCTCCATGAAGCGCTCGCGCTCGTGCTGCGCTATCAACTCCGGCTCCAGGCCTACGGATGCTTGCTGACGCCGACGCAACCCTTTCGGGGCATCTTCGGTGACGGCGCGTCGAAGCTCGCACCGCCCGCGCGAGCCGATGCACTGGGTGACGGTTCCTCGACGGTGGCGAGCGGGGCAGCGTCCGAGCGCCTACCCACTCGCTGGTTCGTGACGAGAGCGACCAGGGTCGTGCTCGTAGTGATCCTCGTCCTGGGTGCTCCGATCTACGCCCTCAACTTCTACGCGGAGCGACCCGTGCTGTACCGATTTCAAGCAGTCATTGCTCGCACCCTCGTCACGACGTCCTACACGACTACCGTCAATGCGCTCACCGAGTTCGAGGCGTCGGTCGCGCAGTGTTCAACGGCCACCTATAGCGGCTGCGTCGCACGGGCCGCGACGACGGCGCGGGACCAACTCGCACCGGCCCAGGCCACGTTGTCGAACAACGCCGTCGTGCCGCCGGACGCGCTCCAACGTTTTCGCGCCTACCAAAGCGATTTCACCTCATTAGAGCGTGAACTCACCTCGGTGCAGTTCTCGACTTCCGCGTCGACGCAACGTGCCGTCATCACGCACGAAATACCGAACACGGTCGACAACCTTGGCGACGCCTACCAGCGCCTCCTCAAGGTGCTGCACTTCTAATTGAGCCCTGCGCGCCTCATCCGGGGTCGCTGCCCCGTACACCCCGGGCTCGTCATCGCGGGGCCGCTGCGGCAATAGGATGGCCACTGGGCCACGGATTGGAGCGATGGAGCGAACGTCTCGACCCCCTGTCAAGCACGAGTCGCGCTCACGTCGCGCGCGAACGTTCTCGATCTGTGCGTTGAGTGCCGTCGCCATTTCGCTCTCGATTCCTCTGGGAATCGCCCAGTCCTCCGCCTCCTCAACGAACTCAACGACCAACTGGACCGTCTACCACGGTGTCGCCGCGGGCACGGGACTCTCGAGCGCGCTACGAGCGGTCGACACCGCGCACCGCGCGTGGACGTCTCCGTCGCTGGCCGGTGAACTCTACGGCGAGCCCCTCGTCTACGACGGAAGGATCTTCGTCGCGACTGAAGACAATGTGGTGTACGCCCTCTCAGCGATCACGGGTCGGGTCATTTGGGCACGCCACGTCGCGAGCGCGGTTCCCTCCTCGCTCCTGCCCTGTGGCGATATCGCCCCGACCGTCGGGATCACCGGTACGCCGGTGATCGATCCATCGAGGAACGAGATCTTCGTGGTGGCCGATGAGCTCGTCGGTGGTGGACCTCGTCACACCGTGGTGGGACTGAGCACCGTGTCGGGGAAGGTGGAGCTCAGCGTTCGCGCCGATCCCCCCGGCGCCGACCCCGCCGCGTTACTGCAGCGCACCGGGCTCAACCTGGACGACGGCCGCGTGATTTTCGGGATGGGCGGGAACGACGGCGACTGCGCGAGCTATCGCGGGCGCGTCGGTGCGGTGAAAGAGACCGGCTCCGCGCCATCGTTCTTCACCGTCGACGCCGCGGCGGGTGACTCACAGGGCGCGATCTGGATGGGTGGAGCGGCACCCGAAGTCGACCGTGCCGGGAACATCTGGGTGGCCGCCGGTAATGGATCGGTCTACTCCGCGAGCCAGCCCTACGACGACAGCGACTCGGCGCTCGAACTTTCGGCCTCGCTGCAACTCCGTCAGTACTTCGCGCCGTCGTCGTGGCCGCAGGACAACTCCTCGGACCTCGACCAGTCGACCGCGCCCGCGCTCTTGTCGGACGGACAAGTGGTGCTCGCGGGCAAGTCGCCATTCGTCTATCTGCTCGACGGCGCGCATCTGGGCGGCATTGGTCACCAGGTGAGCACGATCACCGGGGGCTGCAGTGCCAACACCGATGGCGGTGACGCGGTCGTGGGTTCGATGATCTACCTGCCGTGCCTGAACGGTCCTATCGCCGTACGCGTGGGAGCTGGGTCCTTGAGCGTGCGCTGGCGCGCCGATGTCGGTGGGGGACCGCCCATCGTGGCCGCGGGTCTCGTCTGGACGATCGGTCAAAACGGTGTGCTGTACGGGCTCAACGTCGCGAACGGGCAGGTCCGCCAACAGGCGAACATCGGCTCGCCCGCGAATCACTTTCCGACCCCGAGCGTCGGGGATGACCTCTTGCTCGTGCCGTCGGAGAACCAAGTAATCGCCTTTCACGGGAGCGCGGCTCCGTAGTCAACTCGTGGAGTTGCTCGGTGCGTTCCTTCCGAAACGACGCGAGCGCCCTTATATAGGTGCGGTTGCGTGGGACTCGCGTGGATTAAACCTTGCTTAAGAATGGTCGAGGGGTGACCGTTGGTTGAGGGAGTGCCGGGCTACCCTTGAGGGCCGTGTTGGCGTGCGTGAGAGGGCTCCGCGACGCAAGCACATCGATATCGCGCTTTCGCATTGAGACGACGCCGGTGGGGGTCGCGCTGCGACCGTTGCCGTTCAGGCTCACGTGAGGGCACGAGGACGACGGAAAGAGAGACGTGCGACTACTGGGGCGACCAAGGACGAAGGTGTCCAGGCTGGCGACCGCGTGCCTGCTCGCGTCGGGGATCTCGGCGTTCGGCCTCGCGGGCGTCGCGGGTGCCCTGGGCGCGAGTCCCTCGAGTCCCGCGAGCGCTGACACCGCGTCGCCCTTCTATCTCGCTCTCGGGGGCTCCGCGTCGGTTGGCTACCAGCCCACCGTGACGAGTCCCAAAGGTGCGCCAACCTCTCAGGGGTACGCGAACGACCTGGTCTCCTTTGAGGCGTCGCGCGGCGTCGCCCTGCAACTTACGCAACTGGGCTGCCCGGGAGAGACGACGACCTCGATGCTCTACGGTGGGGCCCGCTGCTACCACGGCGGCACCCAGTTGGCCGAGGCGATCGCCTTTCTCCAAGCGCACTACAGCGACCAAGGACTGGTCACCGTCGACCTCGGTTTCAATAACGTGCGTCGATGCCTGGAGGGCCCGGCGGTCGACGAAGCCTGCGTGGACAGTGCCCTCAACGCCGTGCAAGCGGACCTCCCCACGATCTTGGCGTACTTAAAGAGCGCCGCCGGTCCTGAGGTGAGTTTCGTGGGTGTCGGCCACTACGACCCGTTTCTCGCCGACGCACTCACGGGTCCTTCGGGCGTGGCCGTCGCCCAGGAGAGTGTGGGCGTCATCGATCGTCTCAACGACGCGCTGAAGGACGCCTACAGCAACGCGGGCATTCCGATGGCTGACGTGGCCGGCGCCTTCGAAGATGGTGGGGTGGTTCATCAGCGCATCGTCGGGGCGAACGTGGCGGTGACTGACGCGACGTACGCGTGCGAACTGACCTGGATGTGCCAGGCGGCGCCCTACGGCCCAAACCTGCATCCGAACGCCGCCGGGTACGCGACCATCGCGACCGCGATCGAGAAGCAACTCCGATACCCGTGGTGAATTAGCCTCTTCACCAGGTACCACACCGAGTACTGATGGCGGGGATAACTTAACCTTGCTAATACCTGACTAGTTTGATAAACATTGTCGTCTATAGAGCGAACTCGGGCTGGTGAATGGCTGTGACAACAGAGACGAAGACGGAGTCCGAGGTCGAAGGGATCAAACGCGCGAGCAACTACCTGCGCGGTGACCTCGACCGCGAACTCTCGGGCACTGCCCCCAATGTCTCCAACGAGAGCGAACAGCTGCTCAAGTTCCACGGAATCTACGCCCAAGACGACCGCGACGTGCGACGCGCCCGAGCGCTGGCGAAAGAGACACTCGACTACATCTTCATGATCCGCGTCGTGATTCCCGGTGGTCGGCTGTCGCCGGAGCAGTGGTTGGGACTCGACGCGATCGCGAGTTCGCAGGCCGACGGCACGTTGCGACTGACGACCCGCCAGGCCGTCCAGTTCCACGGTGTCTTGAAGGGCGACCTGCGAGCGTTGGCGACGTCGCTCGATCGCCAGTTCCTCTCCTCCTTTGGCGCCTGCGGCGACGTCGTGCGCAACGTCGTGACGTGTCCGAACCTGCACCTCGAAAATGGGCACGGTCATCTCGAGGGCATCGCGCGACAACTACGAGAGACCTTCCGCTCAACGTCCGAGGCCCACTGGGAGATTTTCGTCAACGGTGAGAAGGCGGCGTCGCGCGAAGAGATCGAAGAACGCCCCTTCTACGGTGAGACGTACCTCCCGAGAAAGTTCAAGATCGCGGTCTCGCACCCGCACGAGAACTGCGTGGACGTCTTTGCCCAGGACGTCGGACTGATTCCGGGCGAGGACGGCGAACTCGGTGCCGGTTTCACGCTCTTGGTGGGAGGAGGACTCGGGCGCTCCTACGCGAACGCCGAGACGTTCGCTCGCCTCGGCGATCCCCTGACCTTCGTGACCAATGACGAAGTCGAAGAGGTCATCGCCGCGATCATCGCGACGTATCGCGACCTGGGTGACCGCACGGACCGCAAGCGTGCCCGTATGAAGTATGTGGTCGCCGACCTCGGACTGGCGGCCTTTCGTGGCGAGGTCGAGCAACGACTCGGACGCACACTTCGCCCCCCTCGGGCGCTGCCGACGAACTTTGACGCTGACGATCACTTGGGTTGGCGGGCGTTGCCCGACGGCACTTTCCAGATCGGCGTGCGTGTCGGGGCGGGTCGCGTACGTGACCTCGAGGGCGGCGCGACGTTGCGAAGTGCCTTGCGCACAATCGCCCAAACGTTTCCGGTGACCTTCTTCATCACCCCTCAGCAAGACATCGTCGTCAGTGGGGTTACGGANNCTGCCCGAACTGGTGAGCGGCATCGAAGGTGCCCTGGCGGCTCGCCAACTCGCTCGTCGTCCACTACAACTTCGAATGACGGGATGTCCGAATGGCTGCGCGCGTCCGGCCGTCGCGGAGATCGGTGTCGTTGGTCGGACCAAGTCAACCTACGACGTCTACGTCGGCGGCGGCATTCGAGGCGACCGACTCGCCACACTCTTCCGTGAGAAGGTGAGCCTGGAGGACGTGCCCGAGGTACTCGGCCCGCTCTTTGATCGTTGGGCCGACGAGGCCGAACTCGATGAAGCCTTTGGTGATTTTCTCTCGAGAGTGGGGATCACGTGACCGTCTACTTAGTGGGCGCGGGCCCGGGTGCGGCGGACTTGTTGACGGTGCGCGCGGCGAGACTGCTCGGCGACGCGGACGTCGTGGTGCGCGACCGCCTCGTGGACGAATCGGTGATGGGCTACGTCAATCCCCAGGCGGACGTGATCGACGTCGGTAAGCGGCCCGGCGACTCGTCGAGTCAGGCGTCGATCAACGCGTTACTCGTCGAGCTCGGTGAACGCTTCGACGTCGTCGTTCGCCTGAAGGGTGGCGACCCCTTCGTCTTCGGACGAGGCGGCGAAGAACTCACCGCCCTGCGCGACGCGGGGATCGCGTGCGACGTTGTGCCCGGCCTCTCGTCGGCGTTGGCGGGACCGCTCGCCGCGGGCATTCCCGTGACCCATCGCGGGATCAGTCGCGGCGTGACCATCGTGAGTGCGCGCGGCGCCCACGGCGAGCGCACCAACTTTCGAACGTTGGCGAACGCGGAACTGTCGCTCGTAATTCTGATGGGCGTCGAGCATCGCGGCGACATCGCTCGTCAACTCATCGAAGGTGGACTGGACCCCGCTACAGCGGTGGCGGTGGTGGAACAAGCGTGGACGAATCAACAACGCACGACGCGCGGCACCTTGGCCGGACTCGGTCCCATGGATGTTCGCCCTCCGGCGATCATCGTCGTGGGCGGCGTCGCGGCTTTGGACCTTCGATCAGCGGGGATCCTCGACGTCGCCGTCCTTTGATGTTGCCGCTCGCCTTTAAGTTCGACGACGCGCCGGTGCTGGTCATTGGCGCGGGGAAGGTCGGCTGTTTCAAGGCCCGTCAGCTCCTCGACGCCGGCGCCCAGGTCACCATCATCAGCGACTCGGTGCTCGCGACGCTGCCCGAGGGTGTCGCGCGCTTCGAGCAGCGTCGCTATCGAGCGGGCGACCTAGAAGGTTTCTGGCTCGTGGTCGCGGCCACCGGCGATCCGGCGGTCAACGACGAGATAGTCCGAGAGGCTCGAGAGCGCACGATCTGGCTCAACGTTGTCGATGACCCCGAGCGCTCGAGTTTCTACTTCATGGCGCTGCACCGCCAAGGTGACGTGACCGTTGCGGTGACGACCGAGGGCGCGGCCCCGGCGCTCGCACAGGCCATTCGCACCATGGCCGCCGAGCGACTGCCGGACAACCTGGGCGAGGTCGCCGCGACGCTACGGGCCGAGCGACACGCGATGCACGACGACGGAGCGAGTACCGAGAACGTCGACTGGCGCCCGCGCATTCGTGAACTCCTTGGCACTGACGACGCCGGATAACCGCGTCGTCAGTCGCGCAGAGGCCGTAACAACGGGGCGAAGACCGCGAGCTCCGCTAAGAGTTTCGTGGCGGAGTCCACGAGAATCTCGTTGCCGGCGAAGACGCCATCTTTTACCGGTGTCGTGGCGAGGGGGATCGAGACGTCGCCGCACAACGTCACCTTGAGGGCCGCCATGGTTGGCTTTAGGATCTGCGCCGCCCGAAGCCCCATTGACGCTCCGCCGTAACAGACGATGCCGTAGGGCTTGTACTGCCACTCGAAGTGCAGGTAGTCAATCGCGTTCTTGGTGGCCGCGTTCATGCCGTGGTTGTACTCGGGGATGACGAAGACGTAGGCGTCGGCGCGGTCGATCGTCTCGGACCAGGCCTTGGTGTGAGTGTGCACGTACTCGCGCCGGATCGGGTGATTCGGTTCGTCGTACATCGGCAGATTCACCTCTTTGAGGTCGATGAGTTCGACGTCGAAGTCGCCGCTCGCGACCGCGAGATCGTAGAACCACTGCGCGACCGCGATGCCGGCGCGGCCGGGTCGGGTGCTACCGACGATGACGTGGAGTACGGGTTTTGACATAGGACTGAAGAGCCAGCCTAGTGACGACGTCGTTGTGTTCGTGTCGTGATGATGTTGACATCACGTTGTGACGTGCACATCAATTCCGCTACTGCACTGAATTTTTTTCGTCGCGAGCGCGCGCTTCTTTGAGTACCGAATGTTGAATATTGGGAGTGTGTTGAGAATTGCCCTGCCTAAAATAATCGAGTGACGAAACAGAGCCGATCCGTTCCCGTGATGCAAGCCGTCCTCGACGCCGTTGCGGAGCGCCTGATGACGGGGGATGAACTCCACATTCGTATACCGGAGATATGCGAAGCGACCGGCGTCAACTACGGGTCGGTGTACCACCACTTTGGTTCGCGCGAAGGCGTGATCGACGCGGCCTACGACATGATCTTTTCTCGCTTCGTCGAAGAGGACCTCGCCGTGTTTCGAGGCGTCATCGATATGGTCGACACGCTCGAGGAGTACATCGTGGCGATGCAGCCGGTCGTGACGACACTCTCGTCGGGGGAGGAGCGACGTCAACGTCGCGCGATGCGCATTCGCATCGTCGCCGCGGCGTCGACGCGACCGAAACTCAAAGAGCTCATCGGTCACACCCAGGCCCGCCTCACTTCGGATCTGCGAATGTTGGTCGAGTTCGCCCAACAGCGGGAGTGGCTGCGTGACGACATACCCGCCGACGCGTTGGCCGTGTTGCTCCAGATACTCGTCTTTGGACGCTCGCTCGATGACATCTCGGCCGAGCCCGTTGACGAGAAGGTCTGGGAGTCGGCCACCGGCGTGCTCTTCGTGGAGCTCCTCAAGCGCTGACAACGAAGCGGCCGGTGTGCTCAACTACTTCTGTGAGATGGTTGAAGATCGCCGCAGGATTACTGCTCGTGGTCGCCCTGGGTTTCGCCGCGGCGCACGCGTCGTGTCGCGGGCGCACCTTTCCCGCCTCGCTGCCGTGTAATGCGAGTGCGCTGTCCGCGCCCTATCACGGACCGCTCAAAGTGGTGAGCGTGGCGAGCTTCGGCTGCGAGGGTGGCTTCGCGTACCTGTGGGCGACCGTCGGCAAGGGCGAAGAGGAGATTGGCGTGACCGAGGTGCTCGCCTACGACGAGTCCAGTGGTGTCTGGGTGAACGCGTCGCGGGCCACCTACTGCGTGCAGCATCGCTTGCCCGCCTACGTGCGGTTCTGGGGCTGCAACTCGAACTGACGCGCGCGCTTCGTTGACCGAGGTCACCTACGCTCATCTCGTGCGCGCTCGAGGGATCATGACGTTGGCGCGGGCCTCCGCGCAGGACCTCTTTGACCAGAAAACGGCCTTCGGTCGACTGGCGCTGGTCCACGTCATCATGATGGCGGGGGACACCCTCGTCACGGTGTCGCTGGCCGGTTCACTGTTCTTCTCGGTCTCACCGACCGAGGCCAAGGGCAAGGTCTTGCTCTACTTGCTCTTGACCATCGCGCCCTTCGCGGTCGTCTCGCCGGTGCTCGGACCCCTCATCGACCGCTCGGCCAATGGTCGCCGCATCCTCGTGGCGATCTCGGCCGGGGTGCGCGCGCTGTTGTGCTGGTTGATGGCGGAACACCTCAACTCACTCTGGCTCTTTCCGCTGGCGTTCTTGTTGCTGGTCTCTTCCAAGCTCTACGTCGTCACCCGCGGCGCTTTGGTGCCCGAGATGGCGCGAACTGACCAGTTCCGCGAGCACGCCGAACACGTGGGTGACGCGGGCTGGCCCAATGAATTGGCCGGCGAGGAGAAGGGTTTCGCGGGCTTTAATGCGCAGTTGACCTTGCTCGGCACGCTGGTCGGGCTGGTCGCGGGGTCGATCGGCGCGGGGATCCTCAAGGGGATCGGAGCGCCGAGCGTGCTCTACGTCGCAGCCTTCGTCTACGTGGGCGCGACGGTCGCGAGTGCGCGGCTCCAGCGCCCCAACAAAGTCGTGCGTGACCAAGTGGCCGGACTGACCCAAAGTGAGCGAGACCTCAATGCGCTTAATCCCCTCGGCGACATCGAAGTCGCGTGGGGCCTCGGGGCGGCGGCCATCATGCGCTTCGCGGCAGGATTCGCGACGTTCCTCTTGGCCTTCGGTCTTCGACGCGAGTCGGCGGGGCTCGGGTGGTACGCCGTGGCGCTCACGTTGAGCGCCGGCGGGTCTCTGCTCGGCCTCGCTTTCGTGACGCGGGTGCGCAACAAACTGAAAGAGTCGACGCTCTTAACGATCGCGCTCTTCATCACCGGCGCGGGTTCCGCGCTCGCGTCCCTTCGGCCGATCTTGGCGGTGCAGGTGCTCCTCGCGGGCTGGATAGGACTGAGTGGCGCCATCGCGCAACCAAGCTTTGACGCGATCACCCAACGAAACGTGGCGCCGGGCGCCCAGGGTCGCACCTTCGCGCGCTTCGCGGTTCGCCAACAGCTCCTCTGGGTGGTGGGCGCGCTACTGCCGGTCGCGATCGTGATGAGTTTTTCGGTAGGGGACCGGTTGCTCGCGGTGCTCATGATCACCGCGAGCCTCGTCTATCCCACCGGTCGTCACAACGCCCGTCGCTAAGTCGGCGCNNGGTTTCGCGGGCGTGTCGGCCGTGCGCAAACTCGCGAATCGTCCGGTTCGCGTCACGCTCATCGACCGTCATAACTTCCACGCCTTCTTACCGTTGCTCTACCAAGTAGCGACCGCCGGACTCGAACCGGCCGACGTCGCCTATCCCTTGCGCACGATCTTCGGCCACGCGAAGAACGTCCGGGTTCGTCACGCCCGCGCGAGCGCCGTCGACCAGGCGCGCAACGTCGTCGTCCTCCAAGACGGCAGCGAGATCGGCTACGACCACCTCGTCGTCGCCACCGGCGCGGTCGCCTCCTACTTCGACATCCCTGGGGCCAAGACCTACGCCATGCCGCTCTACACCTTGGCGAACGCGCGTCGACTGCGCAATCGTCTACTGCGTTCGCTCGAGGACGCCGACGTCGCGGCCGAGAGTGGCCCGGTCTCACTCACCTTCGTGGTGGTCGGCGGAGGTCCCACGGGCGTAGAAACCGCCGGGGCGCTCTCGGAGTTGATCGAAATCGCGGTTCGCCGAGACGGACTTCGCCTCGATCATGAGAAGGTTCGCATTCGATTAGTCGACGTGGCACCGCGACTCCTGACGGCGTTCCCCGAGAGCGCGAGCACCTACGCGATCAAAGAACTGCAATCGATGGGCGTGGACGTCGAACTCGGTCGCTCGGTCGTCGAAGTCGAACAGTACGGCATCCGCTTCTCCGACGGTGAGCACCTGGACGCCGCCGCCGTGATCTGGGCGGCCGGCGTGACCGTCTCGGGAACCCTGGCCAGTCACCTGGCGACGAAGGCTGGACCGAGTGGTCGGGCGCTCGTGGCGGCTGACCTACGAGTCGACGGCAGCGAGAACGTCTGGAGCATTGGCGACGCCGCAGCGATCGCCGATCCGAGGGCCGCGTTCTACCCGCAGTTAGCCCCCGTCGCGATCCAGTCGGGACAGCACTGCGCGAAGCAGATCCTTAGGGTGTTGAACGGTGAGGCGACCGAGGAGTTCCGTTACCACGACAAGGGCATCATGGCGACCATTGGTCGGCGCGCGGCGGTGGCGAAGTTGCCCCACGGCGGGGTGATCAAGGGCACGATTGGTTGGCTGGCCTGGTTGGGACTGCACCTGTGGTACCTGGTCGGGTTTCGTAACCGCTTGCGGGTGCTCATCAACTGGACGTGGCGCTACTTCGACTGGCCCTCGGGTCCGCGCCTCATCGTCGCNNTCGCGACGTCTGGTTCGCTGCTTGCGAACGGCGCCGGGGCGACGGCGAGTCGTGCGGTGAGGGCCAAGGACTGGTCCTCGCTCGCGGCGCAGCTCTCGGGCTCGCTGGTGCTGCCGGCCGACCCCGCCTACGGCCCGGACCGTCTGCTCTACAACGCGAAGTTCGTCGGACTGCACCCCGCGGCGCTCGCCTACTGCGCCAGCGGCGAGGACGTGGCGCGCTGCGTCGCGTTCGCGACCGACCACGACGTCGAGGTCGTCGCGCGATCGGGCGGTCACAGCTACGGCGGCTACTCGAGTTGCACCGGTCTGGTCATCGACGTCAGTCGTCTCGCGGCGATCAGCGTCGACCCCGTGCGCAATACCGCCGTGGTGGGCGCGGGCGCGCGCTTGATCGACGTCTACAACGTGCTGGGCGAACACGACCGACTCCTGCCGGCCGGCTCGTGTCCGAGCGTCGGGGTCGCCGGGCTCACCCTGGGCGGGGGCATCGGCGTCTTCGCTCGTCGCTACGGGATGACCTCGGACAACGTGCGTGCCGTCAGTCTCGTCACCGCGGACGCGCGCCACGTGACCGCCAACGAACACGACTTCACCGAGTTGCTCTGGGCGAGTCGCGGCGGCGGGGGCGGGAACTTCGGGGTCGCGACCGAATTCACCTTCGACGTCCACCCCATGCCCGAGGTGACGCTCTTCACGTTGCAGTACCCCTGGGAGGCCGCTTCGACGATGCTCGAGGCGTGGCAGGCGTGGACCGCGAGCGCACCGGACGAATTGTGGTCGAACTGTGAACTCGCCTCCCAGGGCGACTACGGCTACCTGGCCCAGATCGCCGGGGTGTTCTGCGGTTCACCGAGCGCCCTCGCGAGCGCGCTCGCACCACTGCAGCGCGCGATCGCCACGTCACCGACCTACCGCTTCGTGGGTGGGGAGTCCTACATCAGGGCCATGATGATCGAGGCGGGCTGTTCCGGTCTCTCGGTGGCGGCCTGTCATCTGCCCTCGTCGAACCCTGCGGGCCGTCTCTCCAGGTCGGCGTATTCGGCCAAGTCCTCCTACGTCAATGCCCCGATGGACCACGCGGGCGTTGTCGCGATGATCGACGCCGTCGAACGTCTGAAGTCCGACGCGCCAACCCTCGGTGGCGCACTCGCCTTTGACGCCTACGGCGGGGTGATCAATCGAGTGGCGAGTGACGCGACGGCCTTCGTGCATCGCGACAAGTTGGCCTGCATCCAGGCGACGTATTCATGGAGCGCCTACACCTCGGCAGCGGAGCTCAACGGTGGGGCCGCGTGGCTGGCGTGGCTCGGCGACGAGGTCTTCGACCCCGCGACCGGCGCCTATCAGAACTACATCGACCCGGCGCTCGCCGACTGGCGTCGCGCGTACTACGGAACGAACTTAGAGCGACTCGTGAAGGTGAAGCGCGACTACGACCCCGAGAACCGGTTCTCCTTCGCCCAGTCCATACCGCTCACGCTCTAGCGCGCTTCGACGCCGCCAGCCAACGTTGTCTATGTCGCTAGGCGAGCCGCGCCTCTAAGTCGGTGACGAAGTCGCGCAACTGCTCGGGCAGTCGCTCGTTGAACTTGGCGTAGTGCTCCTTGATGCGCGGGATCTCCTCGCGCCACTCGTCCTCATCGACGTTGAGGAGCTCTTCCATGTCGGCACGACTGACGTTGAGGCCCTCGACGTTGATCGCCTCGACGGTCGGCACGTAGCCAATGACCGTCTCGGTCGCCTCGCCCTGGCCGGCCGTGCGCTCAAAGACCCACTCGAGGACGCGCGAGTTCTCGCCGAACCCCGGCCAGAGCCAGCGACCGTCCTCGCTCTTGCGAAACCAGTTCACGTAGAAGATCTTCGGCAACTTCGCCTCGTCGAAGCGCTCGGAGAAGGTCAGCCAGTGACCGAAGTAGTCGGCCATGTTGTACCCGCAAAAGGGCAACATCGCGAAGGGGTCGCGACGCAGGTTCCCGACGGCGCCCGTCGCCGCGGCGGTGGTCTCACTGGCCATGATCGACCCCAAGAACACGCCGTGGTTCCAGTCGCGCGACTGGAACACCAGGGGGATCACGCTGGCGCGCCGACCGCCGAAGAGGATGGCGTCGATGGGCACGCCCGCAGGGTCCTCCCACTCGGGGGCGATGGCGGGGTCTTGCTCGGCGGGCGCGGTGAAGCGCGAGTTCGGGTGCGCCGCGGGGGTGCCGAGTTCCTTGCTCCAGGCCTGGCCCTTCCAGTCGGTGAGGCCCTCGGGCGCCTCGCCCATGCCCTCCCACCAGATGTCGCCGTCTTTGGTGAGGGCGGTGTTGGTGAAGATCGTGTTCGCCGCGATTGAGTACATGGCGTTGGGGTTGGTGTCCATGTTGGTGCCCGGCGCGACGCCGAAGAAGCCCGCCTCGGGGTTGATCGCGTAGAGGCGACCGTCGGGCCCGGGCTTCATCCAACAGATGTCGTCACCGACCGTCTCGACCTTCCAGCCCGGCAACGTCGGCACCAACATCGCGAGGTTCGTCTTCCCGCACGCGCTCGGGAAGGCGCCGGTGACGTAGCGCGACTCACCCGCGGGGTTGGTGAGCTTCAAGATCAACATGTGTTCGGCCAGCCAACCCGCGTCGCGGGCCAGCACCGAGGCGATGCGCAGGGCGAAGCACTTCTTGCCGAGCAACGCGTTGCCGCCGTAGCCCGAGCCGAAGGAGATGATCTCACTCGTCTCGGGGAAGTGGACGATGTACTTGTTCTCCTCGTCACACGGCCACGCAACGTCCGCCTGACCCTCGGCCAAGGGCATGCCCACCGAGTGCAGGCACGGCACGAACTCGCCGGTCTCACCCAGCACCTCGAGCGCGCCCTGGCCCATGCGGGTCATGATGCGCATCGAGACCGCCACGTAGGGCGAGTCGGTGATCTCGACGCCGATGTGTGAGATCCGTGATCCGAGGGGTCCCATGGAAAAGGGCACCACGTACATCGTGCGGCCCTTCATCGAACCGGTGAAGAGCGTGTTGAGCGTCTCGCGCATCTCGGCGGGCTCACGCCAGTTGTTCGTCGGCCCGGCGTCGATCTCTTTGGCCGAGCAGATGAAGGTGCGGTCCTCGACGCGCGCCACGTCGCCCGGGTCCGAGGCGGCGTAGTAGCTGTTCGGGCGTTTGGCCTCGGAGAGCTTGGTGAAGGTGCCGTTGTCGACGAGCAGTTGACAGAGCTCGTCGTACTCCTCGGCCGATCCGTCACACCAGTGGATACGATCAGGGGTTGTGAGCAGGGCCACTTCCTCGACCCATTCGATCAACTGCTTATTGGCGGTTGGGTACGTCACGTCGTCCTCGTTTAGTCGTCATTACGTCGCCTCGTACGACGTAATACTTGAACCACTGTCATGAGCGCACCGACTGACCCAACCAGAGAACGAAGCCAGCGAGAAGATGACGTACTGGAGCGTATAGCCAAAATCGTCACCCCAGAGCGCACCCCCGCCGGAGAGACGCACGTCGGCGACGACGCGGCGGTGCTCCTGCCCTTCGTGGGTCAGGCGATCATCAGCACCGACGTGGCGGTGCTCGGGGTCCATTTGGACGCGACGCTCTTTCCCCTGGAAGACCTCGGCTACAAGGCCGTGATGGCCGCGCTGTCGGATTTGGCGGCCATGGGCGCGCGCCCGCGGGGGCTCGTCGTCGCGGTCAGCGCCCCGCCGGGCACGGACTTAGAGGCCCTGCACCGCGGGGTCGCCGACGCGGCGGCCTTGGCCAGCACGCCGGTCGTCGGGGGCGACCTCTCGCGCGGCGGCGACGTGACGGTGGCGGTGACCGTCTTTGGGGAGTGTCCCGGGCGTGGGGCCGTGCTGCGCAGTGGCGCCCAACCGGGCGACGAGATCCTGGTCACTGCGCCGCTGGGTCGCGCGGCGGCGGGGCTGCGTCGGCGACGCGCGGGCGCGGAACTCACCGATGAACTGGTCGTCGCGCACCGTCGTCCCTGGCCGCGGCTGCGTGAGGGCACGGCCGCTCGCGGCGCGCACGTGCACGCGATGATGGACCTGAGTGACGGGATCGGACTCGACCTGCACCGGATGGCCGACGCCTCTGACGTCGGCTTCGCGTTGACGTCGCTCCCGGTGGCGAACGGCGCGACGTTGGACGAGGCGATCAGTGGGGGCGAGGACTACGAGTTAGTGATCGCGACCAATGACCCCGGGCGACTGCGGATGTTGTACCTCGACCGCGGACTCGAGGCGCCGATCACCCTTGGCTGGGTGGTGGAGGATCCTGCGGTACGCACGCTTGGAGGCGAGCCGCTCGAGCGAAGAGGCTTCGAGCACGACCTCTAGGTCGCTAGGCGGAAAAGCTCGAGCGAGCCGGCTTGGTGACTTTGCCCGAGCGCAGGCAACCCGTGCAGACGTTCAGTCGCTTCGGGGTGCCATTCACCAGTGCGCGCACGCGCTGGATGTTCGGGTTCCAACGACGCTTGGTGCGTCGGTGCGAGTGCGAGACGTTCATGCCGAAAGACGGCTTCTTACCGCAAAGTTCGCAGACTGAGGCCATGATGAACATTCTCCTTGCGCCCGTGAAGACCGGGCTGGGACGGGGTGAAATAGAACTCCCACTGTAGCATCGCTAGCGATGAGCACTCCCACGACGCTGTCGGCTCGCGATCTGCGTCAGGTGATCGCCACCTACGGCGACCTGCTGCGTAGCCACCGCGAGGTCATCAACCGCCTCAACGTCTACCCGGTACCCGACGGCGATACCGGGACCAATATGGCCCTCACGATCGAATCGGTGGCCACTGCGCTGGACGCGCTGGAGGCGACCGCGCCTCTCGGCGAGGTCGCCAAGACCATCGCGCGAGGTTCCCTGATGGGCGCCCGAGGGAACTCTGGCGTCATTCTTTCCCAACTGCTGCGCGGACTCGTGGCGGAGTTCCCGAGCGACGGCGAGGTGAGCGCCGCCGCGCTCTCCGTAGGGCTCTTGCACGCTGACGATCTGGCGCGCCAGGCCGTGTTGCGGCCCGTCGAAGGGACGATCCTGTCGGTGGCGCGCGGGGGCGCCGAGGGCGCGCGCGACCACCAGTCGACGTTGCTGGATCTCGTGCGCGGGGCGCGTGACGCGTCCAAGGTCGCGCTCGCGAAGACCCCGGACCAGCTGGAGGTCTTAAAGCGCGCCGGAGTCGTGGACTCGGGGGGCACTGGCCTCGTGCTCTTCTTTGACGCGCTCTGCTTCGTGGTCGGTGGCGACGTGCTGCCGATCGCGCCGGACCTCGACACCGTTGAGGTGCACGTTCACGAAGAGCCCCACGACGCCTCGGCGCTCGCGGAGCTGCGCTATGAGGTGATGTACCTCCTCGACGCCGACGACACCAAGATGCACGCCTTTCGAGAGGTCTGGGCGGGCTTGGGCGATTCGATCGTAATCGTGGGCGGCGAGGGCATCTACAACTGTCACATCCACACCAACGAGATCGGTCCTGCGATCGAGGCGTCATTCGACGCCGGGCGCCCGCGCGAGATCCGCATCACCGACCTCAGTGAACAGGTCGTCGAGGAGCGCTGGGTGCGCGAGGCGACGCTGCAGGCCGGTGACGTTGAAGACCCGCCGCCCGCCACGGCGGTCGTGGCGGTGGTGGTGGGCGAGGGAATCGGGCGCATCTTTCACTCCCTCGGCGTGCGCCAGTTAGTACTCGGGGGTCAGTCGATGAACCCGTCGACGAAAGAACTCGTCGAGGCCGTGGAACTCACTGGTTCGAGCCACGTGGTGATACTGCCCAACAACAAGAACATCCAACCCGTCGCCGAGCAAGTCGTCGGGCTGGTCAGTCAATCGGTGGCGGTGGTGGCGACGACCTCGATCGTCGAGGGCTTCGCCGCGCTCTTGGCCTACGACCCGGACGCAACGCTCGAGGCGAACGCGGCGGCCATGACGGCATCGGCGTGCAACGTCGTCGCGGGCGAGATCACCCAAGCGGTGCGCGACACCACGACTGACGCGGGCGAGGTGAAAGAGGGCGACTGGATCGGTCTCGGTGCCGCGGGAGTGCTCTCGGTTGCGGGCTCTATAGCGGCAGCGAGTAATCAGTTACTCGAGCGCCTCGTGCGTCCCGAGCACGAGCTGCTCACCATCATCGAGGGTGACGGTTCCTCGCCGGCTAACACCCGTCGCGTCACCGAGTTCCTCGCTGAGGAGCACCCCCAGATCAGCGTCGAGGTCCACTACGGCGGCCAACCCCTCTACCCCTACTACTTCGGCCTCGAGTGAGTGACGCGCCGTTGCGGCGGCTGCGCCAGCTCGGCGAGGTGCCCGTCGGACAGTTGCGCAACGTGGGGGAGAAACGCATCGACGCACTCAACTCCCTCGGGATCGAGAGCGTCTTTGACCTCCTCACCCTCTATCCGCGTCGCTACATCGACCGGACCAAGCAGGTGGACCTCAGTGATCTCACCGTGGGCGACGAGGCGGCCGTCTTCGGCGAGATCGACGTGATCACCAGTCGACGCACCCGTCAGGGCAAGGTGATGGTTGAAGCGACGGTGCGCGACGGTGACGAGTCGATCAAGGTGGTCTTTTTCAATCAGGCCTGGCGCGAACGACAACTGAGCAAAGGCGTCCAAGCGTTGTTCTTCGGCAAGGTCGGCGACTATCGAGGCCAGCGTCAGATGACCAATCCGGTCGTCGACGTCATCGTCGGCATCACCGGCGACGAACGAGATCCCTCGCGGGTCGGGCGCGTGGTGGCCATCTACCCCGCGTCGGGCAAAGCGGGCCTCACCAGTTGGGAGATGGGCGGCTTCGTTGAGGAGTCACTGCGCCGCGCGGGAGCGTTTTTCGACCCCCTCGACGAGGCCGCGCGCGCGCCCCTCGAACTGGTCGAGCGCACGGCCGCCTTTTGGGGCATCCACCTCCCCGAGGACCTCGCTCAGGTTTCACCCGCGCGTCGTCGTCTGGCCTTCGACGAGTTCTTCCGCCTACAACTCGTGCTCGCGCTGCGTCGAGCTCGCCTCGAGGCGTCAGCCGCGGGCATTCGCCACCCCTTCGACCCGAACGACCTCGAGGTGACGCCCGGTCAACTCCTCGCCGGCGACGCGTCGCTCGTTCGCCGATTCATCGCGGGACACCGATTCAGCCTCACCAGCGCCCAGCGACGGGTCCTCGGCGACGTGTCCTACGACATGTCCGGTCCCTTGCCGATGCACCGTCTCCTCCAAGGTGACGTCGGCTCGGGCAAGACCGTCGTGGCCCTGTGCGCGATGCTTGCGGCGCGCGACGGGGGCCGACAGAGCGTCCTCATGGCGCCGACCGAAGTGCTCGCCGAACAGCACCTCGCTTCCTTGCGCGACGACCTGGCGGGGCTGAGCGTGCTCGACGAGACGGTGCTCGGGGGTGAACGACCGCTCTCGGTGCAACTACTCACGGGTCGGGTTCGTGCGAAGGACCGTCAGGCGGTACTCGAGGGACTGCGGCTCGGCTCGGTCGACATCGTGGTGGGCACGCACGCGCTCTTGAGTGACGACGTGCGCTTTCGCGCGTTGGGACTCATCGTGATCGACGAACAGCACCGCTTTGGTGTCGAGCAGCGCGCGGTGCTGCGCGACGAAGGTCGAGAGCGATCGGATGAGGGTGCCGACCCGGATCTGCTGGTGATGACCGCGACGCCGATTCCGCGCACCGCGGCGATGGTGCTCTTTGGTGACCTCGACGTCTCGGTGCTCGATGAGTTGCCCGCCGGTCGCCGAGCGATCGAGACGATCTGGGCCCAGGGGCCCCTCGACGTCGCCGCGTGCTGGGAACGGGTTCGTAGCGAAGTCGCCGCGGGCCGGCGTGCCTACGTCATCTGTCCCTTGGTCGATGGCTCCGAGCGCATCGAAGCGACCAGCGCGGTCGAAGAACGGACGCGACTGGCGACGAATGAACTGCGGGGTCTCGCCGTTGGTCTGTTGCACGGACAGATGAAGGGGAGTGAGAAGGACGAGGTGATGAACCAATTTCGCTCCGGCGAACTCGACGTCTTGGTGGCGACCGTCGTCATCGAGGTCGGGGTCGACGTGCCCGAGGCGACCGTGATCGTGATCGAAGACGCGTGGCGTTTCGGGCTCGCGCAACTCCACCAACTTCGTGGACGCGTCGGGCGCTCGGACCTGCAGAGTTACTGCTACCTCCTCGGCGAGCCCCCGAGCGACGAGGGGGTCGCACGATTAGAGGCGCTGGTCGCCACCAACGACGGGTTCGAACTCGCCGAGGTGGACCTCGAGATGCGCGGGGAGGGGACGCTGCTGGGCGCACGCCAAAAAGGCCGCAGTGACCTACGACTGGCCAAGTTGCGCCAGGACGAGGACCTCCTCGTGGGTGCCCAGCGCCTGGCCGCCTCGATGGTGCAAGAGGACGGCCCCGCGCTGGCGGCCATGATCGACGAGCTACGCCTCTTTGTTGACGACGATGAGGCCACCTATCTCTTTAAGAGTTAGTTCTAGGGCATACCCTTAGGTGGTGCGAGTTATTGGTGGTGTGGCCCGCGGGCGTCGGCTCAAGGCGAAACTGCCCTCCAGCGTGCGCCCGACCACCGATTACGCTCGCGAAGCGATCTTCTCGATGCTCGAGAGCCGCGGGGGGCTGCGTGATCTCGTCGTCGCCGATCTCTTCAGTGGCTCGGGCGCGATGGGCATCGAGGCGCTCTCGCGCGGGGCGAAGAAGGTCTACTTCGTCGACGCCGACCCCGCGTGTTTGGCCGCGGCGAAGGCGAACCTGGAGCCCCTGGGCCTCGCCGGTGAGGCGTACTTCGTGCGCGCCACCTTGCCGCTGTGGTCGCCGCCGCGCGACCTCGACCTGGTGCTGGCCGACCCGCCCTACGGGCCACTCGATCTCGCGAGCGTGCTCGTCGACGTCGACGCCGAACGCGTCATCGTCGAAAACGACCGTCACATGGACGCGCCCGACGGCTGGTCGGTGACCAAAACCAAGCGCTACGGCACTACGCTCGTAACGATGTTGGAACGCGACAGAGGGGACGTGGCGTGACGGTTGGTCTGATTCCCGGTTCCTTCGACCCGTTTCACAACGGGCACCTCGAGATCGTCGAGCGCGCCGCCCAGATCTTCGACGAGATCGTGGTCGCCGCCATCCGTAACCCCCAGAAGTCCGAGGCCCTCTTCGACCTCGACGAGCGCCGCGACATGATCGCCGAGTCGCTCTCGCACCTCGAGAACATCCGCATCGTCTCGATCGCGGGACTGTTGGTAAACGTGGCGCGCGACGTGAACGCGACCGCGATCGTCAAGGGGTTGAGGGCCATCTCGGACTTCGAGAGCGAGATGCAGATGGCCCAGATGAACCGTTCGCTCTCGGGCGTGGAAACGTTGTTCCTGCCCTCGAGTTCGCACTACTCCTTCATCGCCAGTCGGCTCCTGCGCGAAGTGGCACGCTACGGCGGGGACGTGACGGCCTTCGTGCCGGGACCGGTCGCCAAACGCCTCTACGACAAGTTCCCCGAGGGGACCTCGTGACGTCCTTTGACGGCTACGACGCCGAGACCGCCTTCGAGGAAAGTGCGCGCCACCTGCGACGCGACATCGAGGCCGACCTGCGCGACCTCATCGAGATCGTCGCCAACGCCAAGCAGATGCCGCTGTCGAACTCCGCGCTGATCTCGCGTGACGAGGTGATGGGACTCTTAGAACAGGCCCTGCACAGCTTGCCCGACGAGATCCGCGAAGCCCGCTGGGCGCTGCGCGACCGCGAAGAACTCATGGCGGCCGAGATGCAAAAGGCCCAACAACTCATGGACCAGGTGCGCGCCGAGGCCGCGCGGATGGTGGATAAGACCGAGATCGTGCGCCAGTCGCGACTGCGCTCGGAACAGATCGTCGCCAACGCGCACGCCCAGGCGCGTCAGATGATCAACGAGTCCGAGGACTTCATCGACGGGAAGTTAGGGGGCTTCGAGATCGTCCTGGAGCGCCTCTTAAAGACCGCGCACTCCGGTCGCGAACGACTCTCCGCCCAGGGACTGCCGAGCTCGATGCTCAGTGAGGCCCCGGGGAGCGAGGAGTTCCTTTCCCCGGCCGCGAGCGCGGGTGACGACACCGAGCCGGAACGTTTCGAGGGGTCCTTCTTCGATCAGGACTCCCTCTAAGCGCCGTGTCCTCGCCGTACCTCGTCCCCGTCGCTCGGCTGCTGCGCGACGCGCCGTCCTCTTTCGAGGTCGAGTTCGACGCGCCCTTTGACGAACCACACGAGTTCGCGCCGCGCGGACCGGTCGAGACGGACGTCTTTCCCGAATCACTGGTGCACGTCAAGGTACGCGTCGAGAGTTTCAGCGGCGGTATGCGCGCCCGGGGCCGCGTCGAGGCCCCCTGGCACGGGGTCTGTCGGCGCTGTTCCGCCCCGGTGCTCGGGCGTAGCGACGTAGCGGTCAACGAGCGCTTCGTCGACGAACGCGCCGTCGACGACGAGGAGAGTTACCTCATCGAGCACGGCTTCATCGACCTGGCGCCCTTGGCGCACGACGCGATCCTCCTGGACTTGCCGCTAGCGCCGCTCTGTCGGCCCGATTGCCAGGGGCTCTGTCCCTACTGCGGCGGGGACCTCAACGACGTGGCCTGTGACTGCCAGGCACCGCTCGACTCACGCTGGGCTACACTGGACGGACTCCAATTTGCGGACCCGGAGTCCTCGGGGTCCACTGACGCGTAACGGGTTCGCCCGCTGAAAGAGAAGATCGATGGCCGTTCCCAAGCGCAAGACCAGCAAAGCCAAGACCCGCAGCCGTCGCGCGGCGAACTGGCGCTTAGAGCGCCCCGCGCGCAGCGTCTGCCCCCAGTGCGCGACCTCGAAGTTGCCCCACGTGGTGTGCCCGAACTGCGGGTGGTACAAGGGTCGCGTCGCGGTTGAGGTCAACTGAGTTGACCCGCCCCATCGCCCTGGACGCGATGGGTGGTGACTTCGCACCCACAGAAGTGATTCTTGGGGCCCGTCGCGCCGTCGACGAGTTCGGCCTCAACGTCATCCTGGTCGGGGTACCGGAACTACTCGGTGACCCGTTGGGCTTAGAAGTCGTCGCCTGCAGCGAGGTGATCGCCATGGACGACGACCCCGCCGCCAGCGTGCGGAAGAAGAAGGACTCCTCCCTGGTGCGCGCCGCGGAACTCGTTCGCGACGGCAGGGCTTGCGCGATGGTCTCGGCCGGCAACACCGGTGCGGCCATGGCCTCGGCGCTGTTGCGCATGGGCCGACTACCCGGTGTGGTGCGACCCTGCATCGCGACGCCGATCCCCAATCCCGGTCGTACGCCGATGGTCCTGGTGGACGCGGGCGCGAACGCGGAGTGCACCTCAGAGATGCTGGTTCAGTTCGCCCAAATGGCCTCGACGTTCGTCGAGGCGCACTACCACGTCGAACGCCCGAGCGTCGGGCTGCTCTCGATCGGCGAGGAGTCCTCTAAGGGCACGCCGCTCGTCAAAGAGACGCACCAGCTGCTGCGCGAGATGTCCACGCTGAACTTTCAGGGCAACGTCGAGGGCCGCGACCTCATCCCCTCGCCGGTCGACGTGGTCGTCACCGACGGCTTCACCGGGAACGTCGCCCTCAAGACGCTCGAGGGTGCGTTGAAGTTCGTCTTTTCCACGATGCTCTCGGCGATCGACACCAATGACGCCACCCGCGCGGCCGGCGACGTGCTCTTAGAACACCTCCTGCCCGTCGCGACGCGACTGCGTCCCGAGAGCCAGGGCGGGGCGTTGCTCCTCGGGGTGGACGGGATCTGTGTGATCAGCCACGGCTCGTCGAACGCCACGGCGATCATGAACGCCCTGCGGGTCGCCGACGAGATGGACCGCGACGAGGTGGTGGGCAAAGTTCGCGCCACGATTCGTCCTGATCAAGCCGCCTAACGAGGCACTCCAGGCGGCCCGCTCAGTAGGCTTGGTCCACACGTTTCAAAGGAGGCGCATGAGCGCTGACACCGCACCGCTGGATCGAGCCGCCATCTTGGTGCTCGTACGTGACCAACTCGCCGAAATCCTCGAAAAGAGCCCCGAGGACATCAACGAAGACGTCTCCTTCGAAGACCTCGGCGCTGACTCGTTGGCCCTGATCGAACTGGTCGAGGCGCTCGAAGAGAGCCTCGCTTCCTACGAGGACGGCTTTCACATCGACGACGAGGACTTAGAGGGTCTCACCTCGGTGCGAGACGCCGTGAACTACGTCGCCGTCAAGCTCCAGGTCGCCTAACGCGTCACGCGGTCCCCATGGCCTCGCCTCTCGACACCGTCGCTGAGCGCGTGGGGCTCGCGCCCGCGAGTCCCTTGCTGGTGACGGCCCTCACGCACTCGAGCTACGCCGCCGAGCACGACGTGGAGTCGAACGAGCGTCTCGAGTTCCTCGGCGACGCCGTCATCGACCTCGCCGTGGCGGACCTCGTCATCACGCGCTTTCCCGACCTCGATGAGGGAACCGGTTCACTGGTGCGCTCGCGGGTGGTCAATGAAGCGTCTCTCGCCAACGTCGCTCGCTCGCTCGGCCTCGGCGATGCGTTACGCGTCGGGCGAGGGGTGCTCAAAGAAAAAGGCGCGCAGCGTCCCTCGCTCTTAGCCGACACCTTCGAAGCCGTTGTGGCGGCGGTCTACTTCGAGCGCGGTTTCGACGTCGCGAAGGACTTCGTGCAGGACTGTTTGGCCGAGGGGGTGGCCGCCGCGTCGAAAGAGCCCGGTGACGTCGATCCCAAGACGCAACTTCGCCAGTGGGCGGAGGCCCGCGGCCTGGGCACCCCCAGCTACGAGGTGCGGGCCTCTGGTCCTAGTCACGACGTCACCTTTTTCGCCACCGTTCGCGTGGGCGAGATCCAAGTCGTCGGTGAGGGAAGTTCGAAAAAGAGTGCCGAAGCCGACGCGGCCGCGCTCGCGTGGCGAGGACAAAACGGTGCCTGAGCTCGCCGAGGTCGAGACGGTGCGCGCGTCACTCGCGCGTGACCTGATTGGAAAACGGGTGAAGACCGTCGCGGTCACCAACGGCCGCGCGGTGCGTCGACACAATTCCGCGAAGGACTTTCGTGCCCTGGTGGAGGGTCATTCCATCAAGTCGATCGCGCGTCTGGGCAAGAACCTGGTGATCGGACTCGACAATCAGACGCACCTGGTGATCCATCTGGGCATGAGCGGGCAGCTGCTGCGCGCTAAAAGCGCGAAGGATCCCAAACCCAAACACACCCACGTGGTCTTCACCTTCGTCCAAGGCGGGGAGCTGCGCTACGTCGACCCGAGGACCTTCGGCGAACTCTACGTCTCGACGGCGCCCCGCGAGGGAGAAGATCCCCCCGAGATCTCGAAGTTCGCGCGACTCTCCATCGGGGGAGACGGTCTGGCGCTGCGCAAAGCGGTGCCCGAGTTGGCGCACTTGGGGCTCGACCCCTTCGAGGACCAGATCGGCTGGGACCGGTTCGCGGCGATCCTGCGCTCGCGTTCAACTCCGTTAAAGGCCGTCCTCACGGACCAGGACATCATCGCCGGGATTGGGAACATCTACGCCGACGAGATCCTCTTCGCGTCGGGCTTGCGCTTTGATCGGCCGGCCGAGTCGCTCTCGACCATCGAGATCCGCCGCCTCCACCGCGCGATCACCGAGGTCTTGACCGAGGCGATCAAGCACGGTGGCTCGACGCTCGACGACGAGCAGTTCGTCGACCCCGACGCCAAGCCCGGCAACTTCCAACAGTTCCACCAGGTCTATAACCGAGAGGGACAGGCCTGCTTTCAGTGTCGCCAGCCGCTGCATCGAGAGAGCGTGCGGGGCCGTTCGACGTACTACTGCGTCAAGTGCCAAGCGTGACCACGAGCGCGTAACGACAATATTGCTAGCGTCGGTGCGTGTTTCTTAAGCGACTGACCATGAAGGGCTTCAAGTCCTTCGCCGACACCACGATTTTGGAGTTCGAACCCGGGGTGACGGCGGTCGTGGGCCCGAACGGTTCTGGTAAATCCAACGTCGTCGACGCGGTGACCTGGGTGCTCGGCGCCCAGAGCACGCGGGCGCTGCGCAGTTCGCGCATGGACGACGTCATCTTCATGGGCACCGCCAATCGCGCCGCGCTCGGGCGCGCGGAAGTGGCCCTGACGCTCGACAACTCCTCGGGCCGTCTGGCCGTGGAGGGCGCGGAAGTCACGATCTCGCGCACACTCTTTCGCAATGGCGACTCCGAATACGCGATCAACGGCACCACCTGTCGGCTCCTCGACGTCCAAGAGCTTCTCGGCGACTCGGGTGTCGGGCGTCAACAGCACATGATCATCGGTCAGGGCCAACTCGACTCCATTCTTTCCTCGAACCCCGAGAATCGTCGTGCGGTGATTGAAGAAGCCGCGGGCGTCTTGAAGCACCGTCGACGCAAGGAGCGTTCCGAGCGTCGACTCGCCACCACGCAAGAGAACCTCGAACGTTTGGGCGATCTGGTGCGCGAAGTGCGCCGCCAGATGCGACCGCTCGAACGCCAAGCCGCCTCGGCGCGGAGCTACTCCGACGTCGAGAGTGAACTACGTGACGCTCGCCACGCCCTCTTCTCGGCTCGCTTGACGAACTTCGAGCAGCGTCGCCGCGAACTCGAGCACGCCCTCGAAGAAGCCTCGGTGCGCGAGCGCGAACTGCGCCACGAGCTGGTGACCCTCGACGCGAAGGCGACCGCCGCGGCCGCCGAGATGGCGTCGCGTCGCGAAGAGACGCTCGCCTCGACGCTCGGCACCCTGCAAGGGCTGGCCGAACGGGCGCGCGGCACGACCTCGGTGATCAAGGAGCGCGAACGGGCCCTGCGCCAGGCGTTGATCGCCTCGGCCGACGAGAACGTCATCGCCACCTTGGAAGCCGACGCCGCCAAACTCCTCCACGACTTAGAAGGTCTCAGTACGGATGAACTCTCGCTCGTTCAGTTACGAGACCAGCTTCGCGAGTCGCGCGGGCAATTCAAAGAGGTCGAGGAGAGTTTTGAGTCGACGTGGGCGAGCTCCTCAAGCGAAAGCGCCGAGGCGGCGCTGCTCGCGACGCGCGAGCGAATCGCGCTCCTCGAACGATCGATTTCCTCACTGCGCGAGAGCGAGCGACGAGCGAGTGAACGACTCGCCGACGCCACCCACCGTCGAGAGATGAACACCTCGGCGACGCAGCGGGCGAAGGCGGACCTCGACACCAACACGGCGTTGGCAGCGACCTCGGCGCGAAACCAACACTCCGCGGACCTCGCCGCCACGGCGGCCAAGGAAGAGCGGCGACTGGCGGATGAGACCCTGCGCGCGGGTGAGGACCTCACTGCGCGCACCCACGCACGCGCCGAGACGTTGGCTCGCGCACTCGACGAACTCTCTGGGGCCGGTGGACGGGCGATCATTGGCGACCTCGAAGGGGTGCTCGGCTCGTTCTTGGACCTCATTGAAGTGGACGCCGGAGCCGAACGCGCCGTGGAGTCGGCCGCCGGCGTATCGGTGGCCGCGATGGTCGTTGACAGTGGCGCCGCACGGAGCGCTCTCGCGGCGCTTCGTCGAGGCGGGGGCGCCGGTTTGATCCTGCCGGTGTCGAGTGTCGAGGTCGCCGCTCCCGCGGCGCCGACCGGCACGAGAGCCCTGCGCGAACTCGTTCGGGCCCGAAAAGGCGCGCCCGCGCACGTCACACGTGTTCTCGACGCGCTCTTCTCGCGGGCCTTCGTGGCGACCGACTGGGAGTCGGGCGCGGACGTGGCGCTGGCGAACCCGGCACTCACGGTGGTCACCCTCGAGGGCGACCGATTCGCACCATCGGGTTGGCGCACGGGTTCGGGTCGCGCCGTCGTCACCCGACACAGCGTCGAAGAGGCACAAGCCGCCGCCGAGCGAGCGCGGCGTGAACTCGTGGAGCACCGCGCGCGTTTCGACACCGCCGAGACCGCGCTCGCCGAGGCTCTCGATCGACTTCGCGACGCCGAACGCCTCGTGAGTGATTCTGGCAGCGATGAGGTGCGACTGCAGTCACTCCTCGAGCGCCTGGACGCCGAGTCGACGGCACTGGTGAGTGAGATCGACACGCTCGAGGGCGAAGTCGCGAATCTCCTCGAGCAACGCGCCACGCTAGAAGAAGAGATGATCGTCCAGCGCGAAGCGCTGCCCGGACTCGAAGTTGCGGCGAGTGACGGCGCCGAACGCGAATCGCAGCGTGGCGACGCGAAAGTGGCGCTCGAGTCGCACCGACAGTTGGTCGAGGCGGAGGCGACGGCGCTGTCTCGACGCGAGGCGGAGTTCGCCGAGCGACGTCGTCTCATCGAAGCGCGACAAGGTGAGATCGAGGTGCGCCTCGAAGGTCGCACGGGCGAACGCCAGGCCGCCGCGGCCAAGCGCGAGTCGCTCGAGTTCGACCGGCAGGTGTTGAGCCGCTTGGCCGCCCTCGTCGAACGAGCGGCCGAGGAGATTCGCGTCGCCCAAGAGGCGATGGACTCGACCTACCGTGAGCAGCTCGAAGCGACGCGCGCGAGCGCCGAAGTACTTGAAGAGGTGCGCCGCGCTCGCCACGACGCCGACGCTCGTCTGAGTGAACTCAGCGAGGTCATGCGCCGACACGAGATCGAACAAGCGGAATTGGTCGTCAAGGTCTCGAACGTGCACGAAGTCGTGCGGCGTGACCTCGGGGTCGAACCGCACGAGATGGGACCGGCGCCACTGGTCGAGCTGGCCGAAGGGGCGTCGCTCGAGTCACGAGTGATCGAGCTCGAAGCACGCATCACCTCGCTCGGTCCGATTAATCCGCTCGCCCTGGAAGAACTCGCCGCGCTCGAGGATCGCTACAAGGAACTCGACGCGCAGGTCAGTGACGTTCGTCACGCGCGGCGCGAGCTCCAAGAGGTACTTCGTGCGCTGGACGAGGAGATCATGGCGACGTTCACCTCGGCCTTCGCGGACGTGAACGAGCATTTCTCCTCTTTGATCGCGATGCTCTTTCCCGGTGGCCAGGGCCGGCTCAATATGAGCGAACCGGACGACCCACTCAATACCGGCGTCGAGATCGAAGTACGACCGATGGGCAGGAACGTCCGACGGATCTCGTTGCTGTCGGGTGGCGAACGTTCGATGGCCGCGTTGGCGTTCCTCTTTGCGGTCTTTCGTTCGCGACCGTCGCCCTTCTATCTCATGGACGAGGTCGAGGCTGCGTTGGACGACGTCAACCTCCAACGATTCCTCAGCCTCGTCGATGAGTTCCGCGACGAGGCCCAGATGCTCATCGTCACGCACCAAAAGCGCACGATGGAAGCGGCCGACGTGCTCTACGGCGTCACGATGGTGCCCGGGGCGTCGTCCAAAGTGGTCAGCCAGCGTGTGAACCGCGCCCAGGAGATCGCAACGGCGTGATCGTTCTCTACGTTGTTCTCGCTCTGCTCGTCGTCATCGGGCTCGTCGTCCTCCTTCGCCGTCGGCGTCGCCCCCGCCCCGCTCTGGTCTCGCCACCGCGAGCCGCGATG
The DNA here is from genome assembly GCA_003133075.1 of Acidimicrobiaceae bacterium. GTDB lineage: Bacteria > Actinomycetota > Acidimicrobiia > Acidimicrobiales > RAAP-2 > RAAP-2. The sequence continues at coordinate 54,441 of PKZN01000030.1, forward strand.
CCGAGCGTGCTCGTCACCGAGTCGACACCCATTCCCACGCTGGTCGATGAACGCTCCCTCGCGCAGCGGCTGGCCCCGTCGCGCGGCGTGTTCGAGCGCGTGCGCGCACTCGGCAACGAGCGTGAAGTCTCCTCCGAGCAACTCGACGTGGTCGAAGAGGTGCTGCTGCGCAGTGACGTCGGCGTCCTCACCACGAACGCGGTACTGGAAGAACTGCGCACTAACGGCGCGCCCGAGGGCGTCGCCGCCGCCGTGCGATCAACGATGCTCAACTCTCTGCGCGCCGATCGCACGACGTCGACGATGGCCGAGGCGGGTCGAGTGCCGGTGTGGCTCTTCGTGGGCGTCAACGGGGTGGGTAAGACCACCACGATCGGCAAACTCGCCCAACGCCACCACGACCAGGGTCGCAGCGTGCTGCTCGCCGCGGGTGACACCTTTCGCGCCGCCGCGGCCGACCAACTCGAACAGTGGGCGACGCGCACGGGTTCGGACATCGTTCGCGCCAACGAGGGCGCCGATCCCGGCTCGGTGGTGCACGACGCGATCGGACGCGCGAGCGCGCGCGGCGTCGACATCGTGCTCGCCGACACCGCCGGGCGACGGGCCAACAGCACGAACCTGCTCGACGAACTCTCCAAGGTTCGACGCGTGGCCGACCGGGCTCCGGGTCAAGTCGTCGAAACACTCCTCGTCCTTGACGCCACCACGGGTCAGAACGCCCTCAGCCAGGCGCGCGAATTCTTAGGAGCCGCCGGGGTGACCGGCATCGTGTTGACCAAACTCGACGGCACCGCGCGCGGAGGCATCGTGATCGCCATCGAACGTGAGCTCGAGATCCCCGTCAAGTTCGTCGGGGTCGGCGAGGGCGTCGACGACCTCATCGTCTTTAGCCCGGCGGAGTTCGTCGATTCACTCCTCGGGGCCTGACGCTAAAGTTCCAACACCATGTTTGACGCCCTCAGCGAACGTTTCGAGCGACTCAGCACGTCACTTCGCTCGCGCGGACGACTGAGTGACGCCGACCTCGACGCGGCGTTGGCCGACGTTCGCTCCGCCCTCTTAGAGGCCGACGTCGAGCTCGGGGTGGTGCGGGCCTTTCTCGACGCGGTGCGCGAGCGCCTCGACGGCGAGGCCCTCAGCCAGAGCCTCTCGCCGGGCCAACAGGTCATCAAGGCGGTGCACGAACAACTCATCGAAGTCTTGGGCGGCACGCCGCTCAAGATCACCTACGAGGCGAAGCCCCCGACCGTGGTGCTTCTCGCGGGTCTCCAGGGCGCGGGCAAGACCACCGCGGCGGCCAAGCTCGCCGCCTGGTTCAAGCAACAAGGGCGCCAGCCCTACCTAGTCGCCGCCGACCTTCAACGTCCGGCCGCCGTCGAACAACTGCGCGTGCTCGCGGGTCAGATCGGCGTTGACGTCTTCTCTGAGGCGTCGAACCCCATTGACGTCGCGCGCAAGGGCGTCGCCGAGGCGACCCGTCTCGGTCGCGACGTGGTGATCATCGACACCGCCGGTCGCCTGGCCATCGATGAAGGCTTGATGAAAGAGGTTCGCGGCATCAGCGCCGCGACAACGCCCAAGTACACGTTCTTGGTGATCGACGCGGTCACCGGGCAAGACGCGGTGGCGACGGCCCGGAGTTTCCACGAGGCGCTCGAACTCTCGGGACTAATCGTCACCAAGCTCGACTACGACGCGCGCGGCGGCGCGGTGCTGTCGGCACGCGGGGTCGTGGGCCGCCCCGTCGTCTTCGCCTCCACGGGGGAGAAGCTCGCCGACTTCGACCTCTTCTACCCCGACCGGATGGCCTCGCGCATCTTGGGCATGGGCGACGTGATGTCGCTGATCGAACAGGCCGAACGCACCATGGACCCCGACATCGTCGCGGCGTCGGCCGGACGCATGATGAGCGGTACCTTCACGCTCGATGACTTCCTTGCGCAACTCAACCAGGTGCGCAAGATGGGCTCCCTGGGCGGTCTCATGAAGTTGATGCCCGGGGTGACCAAGGAGATGCGCACCGCGGCGAGCAACGTTGACGAGGGCGAACTCAACCGGGTCGAGGCGATCGTGCGCTCAATGACGCCGCTCGAACGGCGCGATCCTTCGGTGATTGACGGATCGAGAAGGACTCGCATCGCGAAAGGTTCCGCGACGAGCGTGTCGGCGGTGAACCAACTCTTAAAGCAGTTCAGCGAGATGCGCAAGATGATGCGCCAGATGGGCAACGGCGGCTCTCCGGCGTTGCCGGGCGGACTCGGCAAGATGGCGAGTTTGGCGGCGCGTGGCGCGGGCCGCGGAGAGGCGCTGCCCGCTGGCTTCGAGGCGCTCGGCCAGGGCATGGCGAGTGCGGCGTCGGCGCCACGCGGCGGCGGTGGGAAAAACAAGAAGAAGAAGGGCGGGAGAGTTACCCCGCCCAAACAACGCTAAACTTTGACGCTCGGGTATATCGCCCTGTTCTGAATCGGAACGAACACATTCGAAGGGAATTACGTCGTGGCTGTGAAACTACGCCTGGTGCGCATGGGGAAAAAGAAGCAACCCACCTATCGCGTCGTCGCCGCCGAGAGCCGCCGCGCTCGTTCCGGCGCCTTTTTGGAGATCGTGGGCACCTACCAGCCGCGCGGTATCTCCATCGCCGAACCCGAGATGGTCTTGAAGATCGACAACGACAAGGTCCTGCACTGGCTCCAGCACGGTGCCCAGCCGACCGAGCGCGTCGCGAAGCTCTTGAAGATTTCGGGCGCCCTCGAGGCGTTTGAGGCAACCAAGGCAACCAAAGCGTCCGAGGCCGTCACGTGAGCGACGCCGAGGACGACTACGTCGCCGGTGACGTCAACACCATCGACGACGAGGTCGACGACTACGAGGACGACGACGTCAATGACGCCAGCGACGCGGACCGAGCGCTGAGCGCCACGGCGGTGCTCGAGTTCATCGCCAAATCACTCGCGGAAGATCCGAACGCCGTCGCCATCGAAGTCACTGAGCGCCAGGGCAAAGTCATCCTCTCCCTGAGTGTCGGACCGAACGACATGGGTCGCATCATCGGACGACGCGGCCGCACCGCGCAGGCGATCCGGGCGCTCGTCGGCGCCGCGGGAGCGCGAGACGGGGTCACCACCTCCGTCGACATCGTCGACTGAGGTGACCGTCGAGCGTCCCACGCTCGAAGTCGGGCGCATCGTCAAGGCCCACGGTCTTCGTGGTCAGGTCCAAGTTGACTTGTGGAGTGACCGCGTCGAGCGACTAGCGGTGGGCACGACGCTGCTGAGCGAACGCGGAGCGCTCATCGTTGAAGCTGCCGCGGCCCACCAAGCTCGATTCATCGTGCGCTTCGATCGCATCACCACGCGCGAAGAGGCCGACGAGTGGCGCGGGGTCGTGCTCTCGGCGCCCAGACTCGAGGACGACAGTGTGATCTGGATCGACCAACTCTTTGGTGCGGAGGTCGTGGACGCGGCGGGTGTGCGCCGAGGCGTGGTGGTGGACGTCGAAGCCAATCCCGCGAGTGATCTGATGGTGCTCGATTCGGGCGCGCTGGTGCCGCTCACGTTCGTGGTCGATCTCCAGCCCAACGTGCGCGTGGTCGTCGACCCGCCCGAGGGGCTCTTCGAATGACGCTCCGCGTCGACGTCCTCACGCTCTTTCCCGAGGCGATCGCGAGTTACGCCTCCACCTCGGTACTCGGTCGCGCCCGCGATCGCGGGATCTGGGAGTTGCACCTCCACGACTTTCGAGACGCGACCACCGACGTGCACCGCAGTGTCGACGACACGCCCTTTGGTGGAGGTGCGGGGATGGTGCTGCGCGCCGAACCAATCATCGCGACCATTGAATCGACCCCCGATCTCGCGCGACCGGTGATCGCCCTCACCCCGTCGGGTCGGGTCTTCACGCACCAGGTGGCCCGTGAACTCAGCGCCCTCGAGGGCTTCACGCTGCTCTCGGGACGCTACGAAGGCTTTGATCAGCGCGCGCTCGATCTCGTGGTGGATGAGGAACTGTCCATTGGCGACTTCGTGCTCGCCGGCGGGGAGCTCGCGGCCCTCTGTGTCATCGAGGCCGTCGTGCGACTGCTGCCCGGGGCACTCGGGAACGACCAGTCGAGTCGAGATGAGTCCTTCGGCGACGGTTTGCTCGAGTACCCGCACTTCACCAAACCCGCCGAGGTACGCGGGCGTCGGGTGCCCGAGGTGCTGCTGTCGGGAGACCACGCGAAGATCGAGCGCTGGCGGCGCGCTCAGGCGCTCGCGCGCACCCTGGAGCGACGAAGTGACCTGATCGAAGCGCGTGGGGGACTGAGCGATGAGGACCGGGCGCTGCTCGCGGAACTCGAGGCGATCGACGGTCCTGAGTAAAGCGGCTAAACTTGCTAAGCCTGTGATCCGAAAGGGACCGCTCTCATGAACCCCACTGACTTAGTCGACCGCGATTCGCTTCGCGACGACATTCCCTCATTTCGCCCCGGCGACACCGTCAAGGTCCACGTGCGCGTGGTCGAGGGCACCCGTCAGCGCATCCAGGTCTTCCAGGGTGTCGTGATTCGACGTCAAGGATCGGGCGTGCAGGAGACCTTCACCGTGCGCAAGATCAGTTTCGGCGTGGGCGTCGAGCGCACGTTTCCGGTCCATACCCCCACGATCGCCAAGATTGAAGTCGACTCCTACGGCGACGTTCGTCGCGCCAAGCTCTACTACCTGCGTGACCTTCGCGGCAAGGCGGCCAAGATCAAGGAACTCCGCGTCACCGAGCGCGCGTAGTCACTGGTGGGTGAAGAAGAGCTCGACGACTACGAGTCGACCCTAGAACTCGCGCTCGTTCAGGAGTACAAGGCGGTCGTTGGCATGTTCGACTTCGCCGTCGAGACTGACCGTCGTTTCTACCTCGCGAACGACGTCGCCGTCGAGGTGAAGTCGGCCTCCACCCCGACCCTGCTCGAGGTCACCTTGCACGACGCGTGGGTCTGGGACATGTACCGCGCCGCGCGATTCGTGCCGTCCGTGCGAATCCTCACGTTTCGCGACGTGAATATCGAACGCCTGCCCAAAGAAGACCTTCAGCCCTAGACATGGAACTGCTTCGCGTGGTCACCGATCGCGCTCACGCCGACGACGTCGTCGCGTTTGCCGCGTCCCACAACGTGGTCCTTCGTTGTTCTGACGCCGACACGGTGCTCGTGGTGGCGTCGTTGCGCGAAGTGCTCGAGGGCGAGATCGGGGTGTGGCTCGTGGTCGGCGACGACTATCCCGCCCAGTTGGCCGCTCGTGACGTAAAGACGCTCGCCGCACTCGTGTCCCTCACGCGCGTGGTCATCGAAGCCTCGTCGCCCGTCGACCAACACGCCGACGTCCTCGCGGCGCTCCTCAGCGACGACGAGGTGAACTTCGCCAACGATGTCGTCACCCTGCGCGGGGCGTACAACCGACCCGCGCCGCCTCGTCCACTCGACCTGTGGCGTTACCGCGAGGGGCAACTTGTGATGGAAGAACAGCAGCTCAACCTCGTTCGAAGCGAGACGCTCGCGTGGGGCGAGCTCACCTACTTCGCTTGAGCTAGCTGAGTTGGCGCGAGATCCGGTCGGGCCGGATCGTGACGGTGACGCGGACTTCGCCCTCGCGTCGGTACGGGTAGGGATCGATACCGGTGTACTTCTTCGATAGGCGGTCGATCACCGCGTCGGCTCCGTCGGTGGTGAACCCCACGACCGTGCCGCGCACACTGATGGTGTCGGTGGGGTTGTCCGGGTCGGTCAGGGAGACCGCGACGCGCGAGTCGTTCGCCAGGTTTCGCGCCTTCGCTCGGCCGAGTGCGGTGTTGATGACGATGTCCTCGCCGTCGAGCTCCACCCAGACCGGGCTGACGTTGGGCGAGCCGTCGGGATCGAGGCTCGCGATATGCGCAAGGACCTTCTTCTCGAACAGCGCGCGCGAAGCGGGGGTGAAGGTATCGGTCACGGGGCTCCTGTCGGTCGGGCCGTCGAAGCCCACTAGTTTTACTGTAATGAACGTTGGTGCCCACGTCCGCGGCGGTGGCCAGTTGGTTCCTTCCCTCGAATACGGCGTCGAGATCGGTGCGACCTCGATCCAGATCTTCACCCAGAGCCCGCGCATGTGGAAGCCCTCGCAGTACGCGCCAGGGGTCCTCGCAACGTTTCGCGAGGCGCAGGCCGCCCACCCCACGATCACCGACACGTTCTGTCACGCCACGTACCTGATCAACTTGGCTTCGGCGGAACTCGAGCTCTACGAGAAGTCCGTCGAGTGTTTGACGCACAACCTCTCGGTGGCGCGAGGCATGGGCGCTTCGGGGCTCGTGTTGCACGTGGGCTCGCACAAGGGGGCGGGGTTTGACGATGTCGTGCGTCAGATCGCCGATGGGCTCGAGCGAGCACTCGATATCGCCGACGCCGCGCCCGAGGGTGTCGCGGACTGCCCGATTCTGATCGAAAACGCGGCCGGGAGCGGCGGTACGGTCGGACGGTCCTTCGAGGAGATCGAATTCTTGATAGACGCGTGTAATGGCGACGACCGCTTGGGGCTGTGCATCGACACGCAGCACCTCTGGGCGAGCGGTTTTGACTACTCCAGCGTGGCGGGTGCGGAGAAGTTGGTGAAAGAAGTAGAGCGAACAATTGGCGTCGCGCGACTGCGCTGCTTGCACTTCAACGATTCGAAAATCGAGCTCGGCGGGAACCGTGATCGACACGCCAACATCGGCGAGGGCACCATCGGCGCGAAGGGATTGGCCCCGCTCGTGGGTCACCCGAAGATCCGTGACCTGCCGCTCTTACTGGAGGTTCCCGGCGACGGCGAAGGGCCGCGCGCCGAGGACGTCGCGGTCGCGAAAAAGGTGGTGGCGGCCGGCATCAGACTTTACGACGGAGGATCATCGAGACAGCTGTCGACCCCACGGATGAGCGCGAAGCCCGCGGCGACATCTGGAGCGAAGCCGTCACACAAGACGCCGACGAGCAAGATGGATCCGCCCAATAAGAAAGCTGTGAAGAAGGTAACGAAGAAGGT
>PKZN01000149.1 GCA_003133075.1 Acidimicrobiaceae bacterium
ACACCACTCCACGGAGAAACTGTGAGTACGCCCCCCGTCCTCGACGTCGAGCACCTGCGCGTCGCCTTCGCCGGCCGCACCGTGTTGGAGGACGTGTCGTTTCGCGTGCAACGAGGCGAGTTCACGGGACTGATCGGATCGAACGGCGTGGGCAAGACGACGCTTCTGCGAGCGGTCCTCGGACTCCAGCGGATCGAGAGCGGCACGATCCTCGTCGACGGCGCACCGCTCTCGCAGCACCACCGCTCCCTCGGCTACGTTCCCCAAAAGATCGCGCTCGACCCCGACGTCCCGATTCGCGCTCGGGACTTCGTCGCGCTCGGACTGGATGCACATCGTTACGGCTTCGCCCGGCGCACGAAGGAGCAACACGAACTCGTCGAACGTGCCCTCGCGGACGTGGACGCGGAGCGCTTCGCCAACACGCGGGTGGGGAGCCTCTCGGGGGGCGAACAACAGCGCATCCTCATCGCGCACGCCCTCATCAGCCAGCCGAGCTTGTTGTTGCTCGACGAACCGCTGGCGAACCTCGATCCGAGAAGTGTCCAAGAGGTGGTCTCCCTGCTGCACCGTGTGGCGAGCGACCACCAGGTCGCGGTCCTGCTCTCGGCGCATGAGATGAATGCACTCTTGCCGGTCATGGACCGCATTGTCTACCTGACGAACGGTCGCGCGGCCAGTGGGACGACCGACGAGGTGGTTCGCTCCGACGTGCTCAGTGCGCTCTACGGTCACCACGTCGACGTCTTGACGCTGCACGGGCGGGTCTTCGTCGTGGCCGAACCCGGCGAGGGCGACCAGGACATCCCCGAGCACCCCACGCTGACGGTCAACTAGCGCCGTGTCGTGGATCGTCGAGCCCGGGTTCTTCTCGAACGGGCCCGTGCACGTCGCCCTCATCGTCGGCGCGGTGAGCGCCGTGGTCTCCGCGGTCGTCGGGGTGGTGGTCGTGGTGCGGGGACAAGCCTTCGCCGGTCACGCCTTAACCGACGTCGCCACGACCGGCGGTTCGGCGTCGTTCTACTACGGCGTCGCCCCGGTGATCGGCTTTCTCGCCGCGGGGGTCCTCGGTGCCGGGGCCATGGACCTGATCGGCGTGCAACGACTGCGCGGACGCGACCTCGCCACCGGCATTGTGCTCAGCGTGGCGACCGGACTCGCGGCGTTGTTCCTCTACCTCGACGCCACCCGTAGTGCCACCACCGGCGCGACCCAACAGATCCTCTTCGGCTCCATCTTCACCCTCGACTCCTCGACCATTCCCCTCGTCGCGGCGATGAGCGCGGTGACGCTCGGGGTGATCGCGGTGATCTATCGGCCACTGTTGATGAGTTCACTCAGCGCGGAGCTGGCCGCGGCTCGCGGTATCGCGCTGCGCGCGGTGGGCCTCGCCTTCATGCTGGCGCTCGCCATCGCGGTCGGGCTCTCCTCGATCGCGATCGGCTCGATTCTCTCGACCGCTCTGTTGATCGGGCCGGCCGCCACGGCGCTGCGCGTGACCCGTCGGCTCCGCGGCGCCTTCGTCGTCGCGGTCGCCCTCGGGGTCGGCGCCACGTGGCTCGGCGTGCTGCTCGCCTACAACAGTTACTACTGGTTCCCTTCCAGCCAGGGTCTGCCGGTCAGTTTCTTCATCGTCGCCCTGGTGTTCCTCGCGTATCTCGTCTCGGGATCATCGACGCTGCGCCGACTCCTTCGCCCGCGCCGCGAGGTGAGGGTCTGATGTTCAGCGGCTTCATGGTCAACGCGTGGCTGATCGGCACCATCGTCGCGGTCGTCGCGGGGATCGTGGGGTTCTTCGTGGTCCTTCGCGGTGCGGCCTTCCCGGCGCACGCCATCCCCAACGGCGCCTTCGCGGGCGCGGCCGGGGCGAACCTGATCGGCCTCAACCCGCTCATCGGCCTGGGCGTCTTCTCCCTGGGGGCCGCCCTCGGCATCGGCCGCCTGGCGCGACGCGGACGCGCCGACGCGGTGACGGCGCTGGCGCTGGTGATGATGCTCGCCCTCGGGGCGGCCTTCCTCAGCCAGAGCACCGAGTACGAGCCGGAGATCTTCTCACTGCTCTTCGGCGAGATCCTCGGGGTGAGTCGCGGCCAACTCGTACCGGTCGCGGTCCTCGCTCTGGTGTGCGTGGTGGCGATCGGGGTGCTCTATCGCAGGCTGCTCTTGACCTCGATCGCGCCCGAGGTCGCCGCCGCCGTCGGGCTCAATCCCGCCCGGATCGAGACGATGTTTCTAGTGGTGATCGCGTGCGCGACGACGATGACCGTGCCGGTCGTCGGGGCGCTGTTGATCTTCACCTTGATGATCGGACCGCCGGCCGCGGCGCGTTCCTTCACCGACCGCACGGCCCTCGCGCTGTGGTCCTCGGTCGCCATCGCGCTCGTCACGGTGTGGGTGGCGCTCGCGTGCTCCTACCAGACCAACTGGCCCGTCGGCTTCTTCGTCAGCGTGGTCAGTGCCGCGTTCTTCGTCGCGGGACGCGTCTACGCGTGGTGGCGCCACTCGCGCGCCACCACTGATCGCGCGCCACTCGTTGCGTAATCTGAGCAGGTGACCCTCACCTCGCAGCGACTCCTCGAGGCCAGCGCGTTCCCAACAACCGGTTCTTCCGTCGATCTCGCGGTCTCGGGAGGACCAGACTCGGTGGGGCTACTGCTCTTGGCCATGGACGCCGGGCTCGCGGTCTCGGTGCACCACGTCGATCACCACGCGCGCGCGACGAGTGGTTCCGACGCCCAGTTCGTCCGGGGTCTCTGCGCGCGCCTTGAGGTGCCCTGTGTGATCCACGACGTCACCGTCGAACCGGGCGGGAACTTCGAGGCCCGCGCGCGCGCCCTTCGCCGCGGCGCGTTACCCGAAGGGGCGCTCACCGGTCACACGATGGACGACCTCGCCGAGACGGTGTTGCTCAACATGGTGCGCGGGGCGGGCGTCGACGGGCTCACCCCGATGGTGANNAACGAGGACGACGCGTTTCAACGCAACCGCGTACGCCATCACCTCATCCCGATGCTCAACGACCTAGCCCACCGCGACGTCGTGCCGATCCTCGCGCGCCAGGCTGACGTCCTCTTCGAGGACCGCGCGTGGCTCGAGGAACTGATGGCGGATGACCTCGCGGTGGGTCTCGGTGAGCCGGACTGTCGGGAGTTGCGCGAGTGGCCGCGGGCCCGACTGCGTCGTTGGTTGCGCGCGAAGTTAGCGACTGACGATGAACTCGGGGAGCGTCATCCTCCGAGTTGGGCCGAGGTGACGCGCGCGCTGGAGGTCGTCGACGGTGTCACCACCGCCACCGAGCTCAGTGGCGGCCGACGACTCGCGCGCTCGCTCCAGCATCTCAGCCTCGAAGACGGCTCCACTACGCTCATCCAACATGGATAGACACGCCGCCGAGGACTTCACCGCGACCTGGGCCAAGAGCGTCCTGGGCGAGGTCGTGGTCTCGGCCAAGGAGGTCAGCGAGCGAGTTGGCGAATTGGGCCGCGAGATCACCGCCGACTACGCGGCGAGCCCGCCGCTGCTGGTGTGTGTCTTAAAGGGCGCCATCAACTTCATGGCGGATCTCATGCGCGCGATCGAACTCCCCGTCGAGGTGGACTTCATGGCCGTCTCCTCCTACGGTGCCGCGACCAAGACGAGTGGTGTCGTGCGGATCGTGAAGGACCTCGACGTGGACCTCCTGGGGCGTGACGTGTTGATCGTGGAAGACGTCGTTGATTCGGGTCTCACGCTGAACTACCTGCGCCAGTACCTCGGCGCGCGCAATCCCGCGAGCCTGGAGGTCTGCGCGCTCTTGCTCAAAGAGGGCGAACAGCGCGTCGAGCAGTCACTCAAGTACGTGGGTTTTTCCATCCCGGCGGACTTCGTGGTGGGCTACGGACTCGACGTGAACGAGCGGTACCGCAACTTAGACGCGATCTACACCTTCATCGGCGAGGCGTAAGCGTGGTCGATCACCCGCGGGTGCAGCGCCTGATCCGCGAGTTGCTCGAAGCCATTGGCGAAGACCCCGAGCGCGAAGGTCTCCTAGAGACGCCCCGACGCGTCGCCGACATGTACGTCGAACTCTTCGGCGACGCTGAGAGCGATCCGGGGGCACACTTGCGCACGACCTTCGAGGTTGTCCACGACGAGATGGTGATGGTGCGCGACATCCCCTTCACGTCGCTCTGTGAACACCACCTGGTGCCCTTCGTGGGCGTCGCCCACGTGGCGTACCTCCCGGGCAGTGACGGTCGGGTGACGGGGCTTTCGAAACTCGCGCGGCTCGTCGAGGGTTTCGCCCGTCGACTCCAGGTTCAAGAGCGCATGACGACCCAGATCGTCGAAGCGATGGAGAACGAGTTGCACCCGCGCGGCTCGATCGTCGTGCTCGAAGCGGAGCACTTCTGCATGTCGATGCGGGGCGTGAAGAAAGACGGCATGACCACGGTCACCTCCGCGGTGCGCGGGGCCTTTCGCGACGAGGCCGCCACTCGAGGCGAAGCGCTGGCGTTCATCCACCAGCGTCGCTCCACGTGGCGTTGAGTCAGGTGGCGTTGCGTCGGGTGGCGTTGAGTCCCGCGGTGATGGGCGTCGTCAACGTGACGCCCGACTCGTTCTTCCCGGCCTCGCGTACGCGCGCCGTCGAGGACGCGGTGGAGCGGGGACTCGAGCACTTCCGCCACGGCGCCGACGTCGTCGACGTCGGGGGCGAGTCAACCCGTCCCGGAGCGACGCCGGTCGACGAAGCCGAAGAACTCCTGCGCGTTGTGTCGGTCGTGCGCGTCCTCGCCACCCACGGGCCGGTCTCGATCGACACCCAAAAGGCCCGCGTCGCGCGCGAGGCGGTCGCGGCCGGCGCGAGCGTCATCAACGCCGTCTCTTCGACGCTCTACGAGGTGGCCGGTGAACTCGGGGTGGGCTACGTCGCGATGCACCGCCAGGGGGAGTCGCGCGTCATGCAGGACAACCCGAACTACGGCGACGTCGTCGCCGAAGTCAGCGACTTTCTGGCCGACGTCGCGCAGCGAGCCCGCGCGGCGGGGGTGCGCGAACTCTGGCTCGACCCGGGTATTGGCTTTGGCAAGACGACCGAACACAATTTGGCCCTCCTCGCCCGTTGCGACGACCTGGTCGCGCTCGCGACGACCTTTGGAGCGGGGGTGTTGATTGGCACGAGTCGCAAGCGGTTCCTCGGTCAGTTGGGGCCCACGCCCCTCGAGGTGGAAGAACGTTTTGAGGGTTCCTTAGCCAGCGCCGCGTGGTCCATGGTGCAAGGTGTCAGTATGGTGCGCGTGCACGATGTCAACGAGACGGTCCAACTACGAGAGCTCTTGAGCTCACCCCTTGAGCCCGTGACGTCGTGAGAGGGAAGTGGGCCGCGGGAATTGAGCCGCGCGGCTTCACCTGGGTCTACAAGGGCATCCTCGCGGTCTCGGAACGTCCCGGGGGCTCGACGACGGTGCATCGTCAGGTTCGTCGCGACGAAGAACTGCTCTGGTTNNTAGAGGCCTGTTACCTCGACATCGCGAACTGCATGAAACTCAACACCACCGTCTTGCTGCACAGCGACGAGGTCTCGGACCGCCTGTTGGGCGTCGTGGCGGGCTACCTCGTCTGGTCCCAGAAGGTGGCGACCGTCCCGGCGTCGATCGCGCTGGTCGAGCGACTCTTTAAGCGCTCCATTGGCCCCGACGGTCGATCGGTCCTCTTCGACCTGCCCGATGAGCCCAGTGAGTGACGTCATTGAACTGCGCGCGCTGCAGGTCAGCGCCATCGTCGGCGTGCTCGCTCACGAGCGAGAACGCGAACAACCGCTCAACATCGACATCGACATCGAACGACCCTTTGACGAGGCGGCGGCGAACGACGACCTCACGGCGACGACCGACTACGCAGCGGTGCTGCAACTGGCGAGCCGCGTCGCGCGTGAGGGGAAGTTCCTACTGCTCGAGACGCTGGCGCGTCGCGTGACGAGCGAGATCCTCGCCTTTGACGGGGCGATCAGCGCGGTGAGCGTCTCGGTGCGAAAGCTCCGACCACCCGTGGCGGAGTTGGTCGCCACCGTCGGGGTGCGCTGTTCACGCACCCGCTAGTGCGGCGCGCTTACCTCTCGCTCGGCACGAACCTGGGCGACCGGCTCGCGAACCTGACGAAGGCGCTGCCCCTCGTCACCGAAGGTGACGCGTACCGCCTCTCCTCGGTCTACGAAACCGAACCGGTCGGTGGCGTCGCGCAGGACGACTTTTGGAACATGGTCGTCGAACTCGACACCGACGCGTCGCCGAGAGCGCTGCTCGAACGCGCCCGGCGAGCNNTTCGTGCTGGTGCCGCTGCGCGAGTTGGCGCCGGAACTGGTGAGCGTCGAGCGCGTGGCGAGCGCCGCGGGAGCGGTGCGAGAACTCGGTACACTCGAGTCGTTGCGCTAACACCGAACGGCACCCCATGGGGCTGGAACGGGAATGGAGCTCTCTTGAGGATCACCATCGTCGGTGCCGGCCGCGCCGGCCATTCGTTCGCGGGCGCCCTGGGTGGCGTTGGCCACGAGGTGCACCTCGTGCACCACGAGGACGTTCGTGACCTCGATGAGAGCGCGCTCGTGCTCCTGACGGTGCCCGACGACGCGATCGAGTCGGTGTCGGCCACGTTGGCGCCACGTCGCGACATCGTCGTCGCACACGTGGCGGGCTCGCGGGGCCTCGCGGAACTCGCGCGCCACCCCCGCAGCGCCTTCCTCCATCCCCTCGTTGCCATGCCGAACCGTGACCTCGGAGCGGCTCGCCTCCGCGGCGCCCTCTACAGCGTCGGGGGCGACGCATTAGTCGAAGAGGTCGTCGCGTCGCTCCAGGGTCGAGTCCTCTACTTGAGTGACGAGCAGCGCGCGCGCTACCACGCGACCGCCAGCGTTGCGGCGAACCACCTGGTGGCGCTGATGGGCCACGTCCGGGTGCTCGCCGAGTCGGCGGGACTGACGCTGGAGGACTTCTTACCCCTCGCCCAACAAGCGCTGAGCGACGTCGCGGCGATGGGCGTCGACCGGGCCTTGACCGGGCCCGCGTCGCGCGCCGATATGGCGACCATCGACGCGCACCTCGCGGCGATCCCCGAGTCCGAGCGCGGCGCGTACGTCGCGATGGCGAACGTCGCCTTCGACGTCGCCGAACGACGACGCCTGAGCGCGCTCGCCTGACGTGATCGAACTCAACGAGGTCGCCGCGTGGCGCGAGTACGCCGAAGCGCAACGCGACGCGGGTCGGGTCCTCGGGCTCGTGCCCACCATGGGCGCTTTCCACGAAGGTCACGTCTCACTCTTTCGTGCCGCGAAGGCCGAGTGCGACGTCGTGCTCGTGACGAGCTTCGTGAACCCTCGCCAGTTCAACGACGCGGACGATTTCGCGCGCTACCCCGCGACCCCGGACCTCGATCGCGCCCTCGCCCGCGAGAACGGCGTCGACTGCTTCGTCGCACCGAGCCTGAGCGAGATGTGGCCCGGCTATCCCGACGCCACAGCGACCACCGTCAGCGTGGGCGCGCTGGGTGAGCGTTTCGAAGGGGCGGGACGTCCCGGACACTTTGANNCCTACTTCGGCGAGAAGGACTTCCAGCAGTTAGCCGTGATTGGCCAGATGACCCGCGACCTCGCCTTCGACATCGACGTCGTCGGTCGCCCGATCATCCGCGACGTGGACGGCCTGGCGTTCTCCTCGCGAAACGTCCGACTCTCCGCCCTGGGTCGGCCCCGCGCGCTCGGTTTCTCTCGCGCCCTCGCGGCGGCGAACGCGGCGTTGATGAGCGCGAGTGAGGCACGCGCCACCATGCGCGCGGTGATGGAGGAGTCGGGGATCGACGTCGCCTACGCCGACGTCGTCGATCCCTCGACGTTGCTGCCGTCCTCGGACGAGGAGACGGGCGAACGTCGGGCGCTGGTCGCGGGCGTCGTCGAGGGCGTGCGGTTACTTGACAACGCGCCGGTCGAGATCAAGGGGGAGGTCGCGTGCTCTTAGCGATGGACGTNNGGTAACACCGAGACGCTGGTCGGGCTCTTTGGCAACGCGGGGGCCGACGCGCCCGACGCGATGGGCTTTGCGCGCGCCAGTGGCGAACACGGTCTGGCCTTTCACTGGCGAACCTCGACGGTCGTCGAGCGCACGCCGGACGAGCACGCGATGGTGCTCACCCAACTCCTCGACTTAGAAGGGTTGGACCTGCGAACTGCGGTNNATCGGCCCGGGCACCAAGTCGGGCATGCCGATTCTCTACGACAACCCGCGAGAGGTCGGCGCCGATCGCATCGCTGACGCCGTCGGCGCCTACGACCTCTACCCCGGCGCCTCGATCATCGTCGACATGGGCACCGCCACCGTCTTTGACGTCATCAGTGAACGCGGGGAGTACTTGGGCGGCGCCATCGCGCCCGGGGTCGCGATCTCCTTAGAGGCGCTCTACTCCCACGCCTCCGCGCTGCGATCAGTAGAACTGGTCCGCCCGCGCTCGGTCATTGGGCGTTCCACCGTCGAATCGATCCAAAGCGGCGTGCTCTACGGCTTCGCCGCGCAAGTCGACGGCGTCGTCGAACGCATCTTGGAAGAGATCGGCGAGGCGACGGTGATTGGCACCGGGGGACTCGCCGGCCTGATCGCGCCGAACACCAAACACGTGCGCATCGTCGAACCGTGGTTGACCTTGCACGGATTGCGTATCGTTCATGAAAGGAATCACCAGAAAGAAGACACGTGACCTCGCCCTACCAATTCGCCCACGACGCTTACGCCGCGGCCCTGCAGGGCAAGTTTTCGTTTCTGACTGACGGCGAGGAGTCCGGCGAGCGGGTCCACGTCGCGGGACGCATCATGTTGCTGCGTCGTCAGGGCAAGTTGGCCTTCGCCACGATGCGCGACTCCTCGGGCGAGATCCAACTCTTCGCGCTCGAATCGGTCGCCGCCGACTTCGACGACTTCTCACGACTGCACCTGGGTGACTGGGTCGGGGTCGAGGGTGAAGTCGTGCGCACCAAGCGCGGCGAGCTGTCGGTCAAGGTCGCCACGTGGGAGCGCCTCGCCGAAGCCAAACACAACTTCGGTGACAAGTGGGCCGGCATCGCGGACTTCGACCTGCGTTATCGACACCGTGAGGCCGACCTCTGGGCCAATGAGACGTCGCGTCAATCGCTCCANNGAGGTAGAGACGCCGATCTTGAATCCGATACCCTCCGGTTCATCAGCGCGGCCCTTTGTCACGCACCACAACGCGTTCGACAGCGACTTCTATCTGCGGGTGGCACCCGAGTTGTGGTTGAAGCGTCTGGTCGTCGGGGGCTTCGAGCGCGTCTTCGAGCTCGGTCGCGTCTTTCGCAACGAGGGAGTCAGTCCTCGTCACAACCCCGAGTTCACGATGCTCGAGCTCTACGCCGCGTACTGGGACTTCGAGGACATGATGTCCTTCACCGAAGAGCTCGTTGCGGGCGTCGCCATGGACGTACTCGGTACCACCGAGATTGAGTACCAGGGTCGACAACTCTCCCTCACCACGCCGTGGGCTCGTCGGCCGATGGCCGAGCTCGCCAGCGAAGCGCTCGGCGTCGAGGTCTCGGTGCACACGCCGCGCGAAGAGCTCGCGGGATACTTACGAGAACGTGGGGTCCACGTGCACGCTTCCTGGGGCGCGGGACGCTGTCTCGCAGAACTCTTCGAGAACACGTCTGAGGAGGGACTGTGGGACGCGACCTTCGTCACTGAGTATCCGGTTGAGGTCTCTCCGCTCTCTCGTCGTCATCGTCGTGATCCCGAGATCACCGAACGATTCGAGTCCTACGCGGCGGGCCGAGAA
>PKZN01000035.1:0-515 GCA_003133075.1 Acidimicrobiaceae bacterium
GCTCGCTAGCGCGGGGTTGCGGGGAGCGAGCGAGCGAAGGGCCCCGGGCCGTGTGCCAACATTGGAGAGGTCCCTTCGCGCAAAGGTGCGAAGATAGTAGACCGACGACGAGGGAGACGTTCCGTGGCGACACGCGTGGCGATTAATGGTTTTGGGCGAATCGGCCGAGGTTTCTTGCGTGCGGCGCTGACCAATCCCGACGTGCAGGTCGTCGCCCTCAACGACCTGGTACCCCCGGCGACCAACGCGCACCTATTGAAGTACGACTCCACCCAGGGCATCTTGGACCTCGCGGTGAGCGTGAGTGACACCGGCCTCCAGGTGGGGGAGCACCTGATCAAGGTCTACGCCGAGCGCAACCCGGCCGATCTGCCGTGGGGCGAGCTCGAGGTCGACGTGGTGATCGAATCGACGGGCATCTTCACCACTCGCGAGACGGCCAGCGCGCACCTCGCCGCGGGCGCGAAGTTGGTCATCATCTCGGCACCCTCGTCCGACGCCGACGCCACCTTCGT
>PKZN01000035.1:526-4942 GCA_003133075.1 Acidimicrobiaceae bacterium
GCGATCAACATCGTGCCGACCTCGACCGGCGCGGCGCGCGCGACCAGCCTGGTGCTCGCCTCCATGAAGGGGCGCCTGGATGGCACCTCGCTGCGCGTGCCCATCCCCGTCGGCAGCATCACCGACTTCACCGCCATCGTGCGCTCGACGACCGTCGAGGAGATCAACGACGCCTTCAAAACAGCGGCCACCGGCGCGCTCTCGGGCGTGCTGGTCTACACCGATGAGCCGATTGTCTCCTCGGACATCGTCGGCTCACCCGCCTCGTGCACGTTCGACTCCCTCATGACCATCGTCCAGCCGATCGACGAGGCGAAGTCGCTCATCAAAGTCTTTGGCTGGTACGACAACGAGTGGGGCTACTCCAATCGTCTGGTGGACCTCGCGCGTTACGTCGGTCGCTAGCCGGTGTCGAACACGCTGCCCACTATCGAGCGTTGGGGCGACCTCACGGGAAGGCGCGTCTTGGTGCGCGTCGACTTCAACGCGCCCGTCGCCGAGATCGATGGCGTGACGACGCTCACCGACGACTTTCGTCTGCGGTCCTCGTTGCCGACCATCGACGCGCTCATCGAACGTGGCGCGACCGTCGTGCTCTGTACGCACTTTGGTCGCCCGGACGGCCGCGTCGACGAGCGCTACAGCGTGGCGCCGCTGCGCCGGGCGCTCGACGCGCTGCGCCCGGGCATCGAACTCTTAGAGAACTTGCGCTTTCACCCGGGCGAGGAGGCGAACGACCATGACTTTGGCGCGTCGCTCACCGAGGGTTTCGACTACTACGTCAATGAGGCCTTCGGCGCGTCGCACCGCGCCCACGCGTCGATCACGGTGCCGCCGACGTTGCTGCCGAGTGCGGGCGGCGCCAACCTCCAACGCGAGGTCGCCACGCTCCTCGCGCTCCTCGATGAACCGGCGCGTCCTTTCATCGCGGTCATCGGCGGCGCGAAGGTCAAGGACAAACTCGGCATCATGAAGGTCTTGGCCGCCAAGGCCGATGCGGTGATCGTCGGTGGGGGCATGCGCTACACCTTCGCCGCCTCCGAGGGTCACCGCATCGGTGACTCCCTCTTCGATGCGCGCTACGTCGATGAGTGCGCGGAGCTCTTGGCCGGCGGGAACATCTTGATCCCGGTCGACTCGCGCGGACTGCCCGCGGGCGCTCCCTTCGGTCCCGAGGGGGGACCCGACGACGTCGCCGACTTCGGCGAGGAGATACCTGACGGCTTCGAGGGACTGGACATCGGTCCGTTGTCGATCGAGATCTTCACCGCTGCGCTCCAGGGCGCGCGCACGATCATGTGGAACGGACCCATGGGGGTCTTTGAGGATCCACGTTTCGGTGCCGGCACCGAGGCCGTCGCGCGCGCCATCGCCGCCTCGCCGGCCGTGAGTGTCGTGGGCGGTGGTGACTCCGTTGCGGCGTTGGCGTCCTACCAACTCGAAAGCGACGTCAGTTTCGTCTCCACGGGCGGCGGCGCGTCGCTCGAACTCGTGGAGCTCGGCGACCTGCCGGGCCTGCGGGCGCTGCGCGAGAGTCCCTGGACCTAAGGTGAGCGCTCGACCGTTGGTGATCGGGAACTGGAAGATGAACCTCGACTTCGTCGAGGCCCTGCACCTCACCCAGCAACTCGGCGTCTTGTTGAAGAACCACCCCGTCGAGCACACCGACGTGGTGATCGCGCCACCCTTCGTCGACTTACGCAGCGTCGGATCGATCCTGGACGCGGAACGCCTCCCGGTCGCCCTCGGCGCGCAGCACGTCAACCCCCAGGAAAACGGTGCCCACACCGGCGAGGTGAGCGTGTCGATGCTCCAGCGACTGGGCGTCGAGTGGGTCATCGTCGGACACAGTGAACGGCGCACGAACTACGCGATGAGCGACGAGATCGTGGCCTCGACGCTGCGCGCCGTGGTGCGCGCGGGACTGCACGCCGTGCTCTGTGTCGGAGAAGCGCTGTCGGTGCGCGAGGCCGACGAGCACCAGAACTTCGTCGCGGCGCAACTGCGCAGTGCGCTCGGGGGGCTGGAGGAGAGGTACCACGCGCTGATCAGCGTTGCCTACGAACCACTCTGGGCGATCGGGACGGGCGTCAACGCCACGCCCGAACAAGTCAGCGAGATGAGTGGCCTCGTTCGCGGGGTGCTCGCGGCGCTCCTCACCGGATCCCCGCCGGTGCTCTACGGCGGTTCGGTCAACGCGGAGAACGCGGGGTCACTGGTGCGCGAGAGCGATCTGGACGGATTCTTGGTCGGCGGCGCCTCGCTCAAGGCGGAGTCGTTCTGTGCCATCCTGCACGCCTGTGACGACTGCTACGCTATTAAGCGCTAATCGGAGGAACCAGTGGTTACCTGGGCCATCATCACAATTGAAGCGTTATCGGCCGTGGCGTTGATCTTTCTCGTCCTGTTGCACTCGGGCCGCGGAGGTGGTATCTCGGACTTGATGGGTGGTTCGATGGGTGCCGCGGCGACCGGTTCGACCGTCGTCGAGCGCAACCTCGACCGCATCACCATCGCGACCGCACTCGTGTTCACCTTCGCGACCCTCTCCCTCGACCTACGCCTGCAGTAACGAGGATGCGCTCGCGTCGTCGATGGCGCGCCCTCACCCGCTCACTCACGGTCCTCTCGCTCACGGCCGCCGCCGCGGTGGCCGTACCGGTGTCGTTCTCGGGGGCCATCCAGACCTCGAACGAGAACGCCAACACGTTGGTCGTCTCCTTACCCGGCCCCTTTAACGGTTGCACCTTCTTAGACCCGGGTGCCACGCCGACCTCGGACGCGGTGCTCGACCTGATTCGACCCTCGGCCTTCGTCACGAGTTTCAACGGCACGCTGATCGGCCAAGACGGTCCCATCGCGTCGGCGGAGTTGACCTCGCTCCAGCCCGAGACCGTGCGCTACACCGTCGCGGCGAAGTTGACCTGGAGCGACGGGGCGACCTTCACGGGCGAAGACCTCGTCGCGTGGTGGCACGAGGCGAAGACGCTCTCGAGCGTCGTCAGCGACGGCTACCGGGCCATCAAATCGCTGAGCGTCTCGACGAATGGACTCGCGGTGACCGCCGTCTTCGCCCATCCCTACGCCGACTGGGAGCTCCTCTTTCGCGACGTCGAGGCGAGCGGGACCGCACCGGGATGCGCGATTTCGAACCTCGTGACGCGACCGTCCCTCGGACCCTACGTCGTCCAGAGTGCGACGAGCGACCGACTGGTGTTGGTGATGAACCACGAGTGGCCCCTCGACACGAATCGCTTCGGGCGGGTCGTGATCAACGACACGGCGAACATCTCCAAGACAACGCCCGCCGCCTACGCCTCCTACAGTTTGAGCGTGAACCGTGCGGCGCTGCTCGCACTGAGTAACGAGCCGACGCTGCAGAGCCACATCGGCTCCTCGGCCGATATCGAGGAGATGACCTTCGCGCCGCGCACCTTACTCACGACGGTGCTCGGGGTACGCGAGGCGCTCAGCTGGTCGGTGCAGCGCCAGAGCATCATCGACCAGCTCTTTGGGCAGGTGACCTTCTCGCCGTCGGTCGCCGCGTCGGCGATCTACTCCCAGGGCCAGAGCCAGTACCCCGGGTCGTCGGGATCTGGCCCGATTGGTCAATCGAGCACGACGACCACGGTGCCGACGACGTTGGGATTGAGCGACTGCGTGAGTTGCGCTATCGAGGCCTTGATGACCAACGGATTCACGAGGTCCGCTGCCGGGTGGACCAGCGCCGCGGGCCAGAAGCTCGTGGTGCATCTTGGCGTCGGGCCGAGTGCGCTCGATCAGTCCGTGGCGCCGCTGGTGGAAGCGGCCTGGAAGAGCATCGGGATTCCGACGACGGTCGTCAGCGAGACCAGCGAGACGGCGGCCGCGATGGCGGCGGCGTCGAGCACCGTTGACGTCGCGCTCTTCACTCGCCTGACCACGACGACCCCGTCCTACACCGCGCGTTCCTGGGCGGGTGCCGCCTACCCGAACACGTATCCAAGCGGCGTGCGCGTTCCCACCGTGACCGCTTTGTTCACCCAAGCGTCAGGGATCTTTAACGCGGTGACCGCTGCCGCCACCTGGCTAAAACTCGATCAGGTCATCATGACTGATTTTTGGGTCCGGCCCTTGTTTACCGACCCCTCGTTGATCGTGTGGTCGAGTTCGCTGGAAGCGGTGAATGGAAGTTTCACGATTCCTGGATTTGTCGATCAAGTGCCGTTGTGGACTTTGGTGGCCCCAGTGTCGGGGAGCTGAAGACAAAGCGATTTTCNNTTCAAGTCCCGTCTCCGACACCAAAATCTGATAATCTGATTTAGTGACTGAAATTAGCGCTACTGATGCAGCGAGGAACTTCGCGGAGTTGCTCGATGCAGTCGAGCACAAGGGCGAACGAATTCGTATTGCGCGTCGAGGACGAGTGATTGCCCA
>PKZN01000021.1:0-521 GCA_003133075.1 Acidimicrobiaceae bacterium
ATTATCTGGGGAATTTTCCAGCGCCACGGACCTGAGTGAACTCACCAGAGTCACCCCTCACCTCCTCAGGTCGCGCTCGGCGACGCAATATCCAAGTTGTTGGGGGCGCAGCGCTGTGGGTTGTCGCCCTCGTCCCACCGGTCCTCAGTTGGACGACGCAGTACGAATTCGCCCAGGCGGTTCAATTTTGCCTGTTCGCGGTCGTCGTCCCGTACCTTTTTGTGGCCGGGGGGCTGTGGCGATGGCTGGGCTTGACGTCGAACGAGCCCCTTGAATTCAACGATGACGGCTCACTCGTTGCGCCACGACACTTACGCGCGGCTGATCGTTGGGCCCGGTCGAAATTAGGCAAGGACGGTCACGGACGAGCGGNNCAGTTTGCTCATCCTCTTTGTGGCGCAGTGCATTTTGTGGCGGAGTGCGCCCGTCGTCGACGCGCTGATCCGCCACCCCTGGCTGTCGAGCGTTGAATCCCTCGCCCTGATTGGCGGGGGAGTCTTCTTGTGGCTCGAGCTCGTTGA
>PKZN01000021.1:600-2682 GCA_003133075.1 Acidimicrobiaceae bacterium
CAGTCCGAAGAGGACCCCGACGAGGAGTTGTATCACTTAGTCCGCAAGGATCGTACGAGGGGCTTCTTCGGGACCAACTAATGCGGTCTGCGTGGTCGGCGCGACTGGTTTGCGGCGACGTCAGAAGCTGGTGACGTCAACGTCGCCGGGTGTCGAGAAGCGAAGAACCAGCAGGCCCAGCAACAAAGAGACGACCACGCCCACGCCCACGCCGAGCGAGATCAACGTGTCTCGGAACTGCTCCTGGGAGAGAGTGCCGCTCAAGGTCAGGTGCGCCGACGCGCTAAGGATGTCCCTGACTCCTGCGAGAATGCCAATGATCAGGAACGGTCGAACCGGAAAAACCGAAGCACGGAGATGCCCGAAGACGGTGTGCGCAATGTCTAAGAGAATGATGACCACCAGGATTCCGTCAATCGCCGCGACCACCGTTTGGGGAAATGATCCCCAGTGGCTGAGGAACGTAATNNCCATATACCGCGCACGTTAGCGGGTTCGACTCGCACGAAGGAAAGCGCGCGATTGACGGCGTCCCGTCTTCGATACGTTACGAGCCGGCGCCGTTCACGCCCTGATGGTCACGGAGACTCGTGATGAACCGCGCCGGGCCTACACGCCACTGAGGTGAGGTAGGGACGGCAACTTGATCGGTACCAGCTTTATCCCGAGAATTGATTCCGCGGCGTGTTCGTCGCCGAACGCCTTTCGCCGGTCGTTGGCCAAGTCGACCTCCTGGGCGGCGAGGTTGTGAAGTTTCTCGGCGTCGCTCGGGTGCGTGAAGAGGTACTGAATGTCTTCGACCGCCGCGAGCGCATTGTCCGTGATCCACTTCTCCACCACACTCAACATCCGGTCGATCTTCTTGCCGGCTTTCGTATCGTCGACCTGCAGATTGTTCGTCAGGTCGTACACGGGTTCGCTCGCGAAGGAACAGGCCGTCTGGTCTCCAACTAAGAGGGTTGGAACCTGCGCCAGGTCCGAGGGGGTGANNTTGATCGAGGAGTTCTGCGACGCCGCGTCCTCCGCGCGGGTAGTGGACCGGGGGAGGTCGATGACGATTGAGATCGCGAGAATGACCAGCAGCGCCATCAACGTGAGTACCCACGGACGTCGGTACCACACCGCCTTAGCGAGGCCCAGGGACCCCGTGGGCATCGACGCGGGGTCGAAGGGGATCTCCTCGAAACCCGACAGGTCGTCACTCACGGGACGAGGCTGTCTGCAGTTTCGGCGATCCCGCGCGCGAACAGGTGGAGACTCGGCGCCGCCAAGGAGTAGAGGCCCTTGCTGTTCTCGGCGCCGAAGGGGGCGGCGTAAGACGTGAGTTCACCATTGGGCGACACGAAGTAGAGCACGTTGTTATGCGACACNNTCGGTGTTCACGATGGCGAACTCGACTTTGGCGCGGTCCACGCCCAGTTCCTGGCTGGCGTCACGAATCTCCTGGCCGAGCACCGGGCAGATGTCGTTGCAGATCGAGTTAAAGAACGCGAGCACCACAACCTTGCCGCGCTGGGCCCGGAGACTCCAGCGTTTGCCCGAAGGCGTCGTGAGCGTGAACGTCGGTGCCACCTCGGTGCCGATGTCTTTAAGGCCCATAAAGACTTGCAGGGAGATCAACGTCGGGCTCTTCGGGTTCGTCGTGGGCGTGCCCTTGACCGGAGGCGAAGTGGGGATAGTCACCGTCGGCGACGATCCGAAGGTTTGAAAGAAGTGCTGGCCGACTTCCCCGCCCAGGCCCAGTACCAACACCGTGATAATGGTCCCAACAATGAACTTGGGCGGCACGGGAACGCGTCCACGGCGAAACGCAGCCCGTCGTTCCTTCGAGGCGTTGGCGGCGGCGAAGGCCGACGCGCGCTGTTCTTCGCTCAGTTCTGCGAGCTCCCGAGAGGTCACTGGTTGTCCGCTCAGGTTCTCGTCGCTCATCGTTCCAGGGAGAATTTACTACACGCCTCCCAGGTCCCCCCCGACGAGTCCCCACCTGATCCTTCGAGTGCGCGTCTCACGCCACGAGGCGAGCGCTCAAGTCTCGACCGGTCGGGCGAGTAAATTGCGGGCGTGGGCGACGTCGACGAAGTG
>PKZN01000010.1 GCA_003133075.1 Acidimicrobiaceae bacterium
ACCTTCTACGCGCGCGACGAGTTGCGCGCTCGCGCCAGCATGGTCAACCACGTCGAAGAGCCGTTGGGTGAGGTCGAAGAGATCTACGAGGCGCTGGTGATGGGCACGCGCGACTACTTGCGCAAGAACGGCTTTCGCGAAGCGATCGTGGCGCTGTCGGGGGGCGTTGACTCCTCGCTCGTTGCGGCCATTGCGGTCGACGCGGTCGGTGCACGCGCGGTGCGTGGTTTCTCGATGCCGAGCCGGTACTCCTCGGCGGGCTCGGTCGATGACGCCGAGGAGCTCGCGAACCGACTCGACATCGAGGTGACGACGTTACCGATCGAAACGGCGCACGACGTCTTCTCTTCCGGCCTCCACGACGTCTTAGAGGGTCCGCCGATTGGTCTCACCGACGAGAACCTCCAATCGAGGATCCGCGCGGTCTTGATGATGGCGATTTCGAACGCCACGGGTGCCATCGTGCTCACCACCGGCAACAAGTCCGAGATGGCGGTCGGCTACTCGACGCTCTACGGTGACTCGGCCGGCGGCTTCGCGGTGATCAAAGACGTTCCGAAGACCTTGGTGTACGAACTCTGTCGATACCGGAACCAGTTGGCGCGGCGCGACGGCGACCCCGAGCCGATTCCGGTCGCGGTCTTAGAAAAGCCGCCCTCGGCGGAACTGCGCCCCGACCAGCGAGACGATCAGTCCCTGCCGCCCTATGAGATCCTCGATCCCCTCTTAGAGCTCTACGTCGAAGACGACGCCACCGCCGAGGAGATCATCGCGCTCGGGTACGACCGTGCACTGGTGACCCGAATCACTCGTCTCGTGGACCGTAGTGAGTACAAGCGTCGCCAGATGCCCCCGGGCGTGCGGATCTCGAAGAAGGCCTTCGGCCGAGATCGTCGCATGCCCATCACCAACGCCTTTCGCCCCGAGGCGTAGTGACCACCTCGCGCGAGGCGTTGACCCACGTACTTTCCTGCTTCGACGCGGTCTACGAGGTGATGGGTGATGCCGCGCCGACGTTCTCGAACGACGCGTTCGTGGTGCGAACCTTCGAGACCGCGCGCGCGGTGGGTGCGGTGGCCCTCGCGCTGCGCGAGTACCTCGACCTCTCGACCAGCAGTCCGATGGCGATTCTCACTGACGTGCTGCGCGACGCCGTCGCGGGCGACGACGAGGGCGCGATGNNGAGGTCTCCTTGGACGAGGGGGCCACGGCAGTCACGAACCTCGCCTCTGAGGTACTGGTGGCTGAGATCCTGGCGGTCGGCGAGGCCGCTCGCGACGAGGCGCCCGTCGACGACGGACTATGGCAAGAACGGGCCCGGGGACTGAACTTCGCGCTGGAAGCGGCCGGCTACGCCGAAAGTATGGGCGTTTCCCATTAGGTTGCGTATCCCCGTATAACTAGAAGTACCGGGGAGATCACCACCCGTCCACCAAAGGGGAACCATGGCCAAAGACCGTATCGATCGTGATGATGAGGACCTGGTACGCCTCTATCTGTCCGACATCGGCCAGTACACCCTGTTGACCAAGGACGACGAAGTCCACCTCGCCCAGACCATCGAAGAGGGTCGCGAGGCCAAGGCCGAGCTCGACGCCGCCGAGGCCGACAAGAAGCTCAAGATCACCCCGAGTCGCAAACTCGCCCTCAAGCGCGCCGAGCACCGCGGTGAGGTCGCCGAGCGCGACTTCGTCCAGTCGAACCTCCGACTCGTCGTCTCCATCGCCAAGAAGTACCAGGCGTCGGGTCTCCCGCTGCTCGACCTCATCCAAGAGGGCAACCTCGGTCTGATGCACGCCGTCGAGAAGTTCGACTGGCGTAAGGGCTTCAAGTTCTCGACGTACGCGACTTGGTGGATTCGCCAGGCCATCACGCGCGGCATCGCCAACACGGGTCGCACGATCCGCCTGCCGGTGCACGCGGGTGACACGCTCGCGCGCGTGCAGAAGGCGCAGTCCCGCCTGGAGCTCAAGTTCGGGCGACCGCCGACCATCAAGGAACTCTGCGAAGAGTGCGAGATGCCCGAGGACAAACTCATCGAAGCGCTTCGTTTCCGCTCCGAGCCGATCTCGTTGTCCGAGCCGCTGCGCGAAGACGGCGACGCGGAGTTGGGTG
This sequence comes from Acidimicrobiaceae bacterium, assembly GCA_003133075.1. Taxonomy (GTDB): domain Bacteria; phylum Actinomycetota; class Acidimicrobiia; order Acidimicrobiales; family RAAP-2; genus RAAP-2. Next base: position 2,116 of record PKZN01000010.1, read on the forward strand.
ACGTCGTTGAGGACCGCTCCGCGGAGTCGCCCTTCGACGTGGCGGCCGTCAAGATGATGCCGGCCGCCATTGAGAAGTTGCTCCAGCCCCTCGACGAGCGCGAGCAGAAGATCCTGCGCATGCGTTTCGGTCTCGACGGTGCCGGGGAGATCCGCACGCTCGAAGACGTGGGCGCGGAGATGAACTTGACGCGCGAGCGCATTCGTCAGATTGAGGCGCGAGCGATGAGCAAGTTGCGACACCCTTCGTCCGACACCGGTGCGCGCGACCTCTTGACGCTCTAGGAGCGTTCCTAGCGGCGCTGCTGGAAACTCGCCCCGCCCAACAGTGCCGCCAGGCCGACGATCACCGCACTCACGAAGAACGGCGTGTGGGACTTCGAACGACTAAACGCCGTGACCGGATGGCTGAAGGTGAGTATCGGCCACTCGCGCTGGTGCGCGATCTTGGCGAGCACGCGATCGGGGTTAACGGCGTAGGGCCGACCGACGCTCTCGAGCATCGGCACGTCGGTCTCGGAGTCGGAGTAGGCGTACGACTCGGCGAGGTCGATGCCCCTTCGTTCGGCGAGTTCGCGAATGGCGAGCGCTTTGTTCTCGCCCTGGGCGAAGAACTCCATCTCCCCCGTGAACTTCCCGTTCTCGTCGATCGTCGCTTCCGAGGAGATAGCGCCAGTGATGCCCAGGAGTTCGGCGAAGGGCTCGACGATCTCCGCCGGCGCGCTCGACACCAGATAGACCTCTTCACCCTGAGCCAGGTGGAAGTCGATCAGCTCCAACGCTTCGGCGTAGATCAGCGGCTCNNCGCTGGAACCACAGTTGACCAATGCCCGCCCTGACCAACGTCCGTCGGTGCAGTAGACCTCTCGCGTGGAGTTCCGGTCCGAGCGCCACCAGCGACGACTTCGCGATGACCGTCTTGTCTAGGTCAAAAAAGGCGGCTCGCACACCGTCATGCTAGGTCGCAACTATAAGAATTCCGGGCCGCGACTACCCAATGAAGGCGGCGGTGCAGTCTTCGGTGGCGTCGACGCGGGCCATCAAGACAACGTGGTCCGTCTCGAGGAAGTGCATGGTGGGACTCGGCACCAGGGGCTGTTCGTGACGCACCACCGCGACCACGCGCAGCGAGTCGGGCAGGCGCAGTTCGTCCAGCGTGAGATTCTGCACGACCGCGGGCGCGTTGGCGTCGAGGGTGACCTCAATGAGTCGCATCCGTCCGTGCGCCAAGGTCATGAGTTGGATGATCGCGCCGACTTCGACCGCCTCATCCACGAGTGAGGTGATCAACGCCGGGGTCGAGACCGAGACGTCCACCCCCCAACTCTCATTGAAGAGCCATTCGTTGCGCGCGTTGTTGATGCGGCTGATGACGCGCGGAACACCGAACTCTTGTTTGGAGAGCCAACTGATGACCAGGTTGTCCTCGTCGTCGCCGGTCGCGGCGATCATGACGTCAGCCGAGCGAACGTCGGCCGCGGTCAAACTCGCGTACTCACAGGCGTCGGCGGCCATCACGGACACACCGGGCAGCATCGACTTGAGACGCTCGGCGGTGGTGGCTTGTTGCTCCATCAAGGTGACGTCGTGGTGTCGGTCCATGAGGTCGAGCGCGATAGACGTCCCGACTGATCCGCCACCGGCGATGACGACCTTCATCAGGCCCCCGTCGCCAAGAGGTCGTGGAGTTGCTTTAGGCCATCGTTGGTGACGAGGAACTCGAGGATGTCGTCCTCCTGGGCGAAGAGTCCCTCGATGTCGACTCGACCAGCACCAGCGCGAATGATACCGACCAAGCGCACGTCCTCGCCGACGTTGAAAGTAGTGACCGGCTTACCCGCGAGGGCGTCCGGCACGATGCGCTCGACGAGGTGCATCGTGCCAGCCATATCGGTCCACTCAATTGAATCGTCGGCCGGCATCATCCAGCGCTTGACCTGCTGGGTCGTCCACAGCGAGGTGGCGACCGTCGGGATGCCGAGTTTCATGTAGATGTCGGCGCGAGCGGGGTCGTAGATGCGCGCCACGACGTTCTTGATGTTGTAGTGGTCGCGAGCGATGCGCGCACAGAGGATGTTGGTGTTGTCGCCGCTGGTGACCGCGGCGAGGGCGTCGGCGGTGGTGGCTTCGGCTTGGAAGAGGACGTCGCGGTCGAACCCCGATCCGACGATGGTCTTGCCGTGAAAGTGTGTCAAACGACGCAGATTGTCGCGGTTCTTGTCGATAACGACGACCGAGTGACCCTCTTCGGAGAGTTCCATCGCCAGTTCTGAGCCGACGCGGCCACAACCGACAACAATGATGTGCACCGTCTCATCAGACCACACCTGGGCTTTTGGCTGCAACTTCACGCCCACCACGCACTCGGCGAGCAGCGTTCATCGAAGAAACCATGACTTAGTATCGAAATCGTGTCAGATGAGGAAAAGCCAGCGTCGACGCGCTCGCCAATTCTGACCTCGCACGCCAATCTGGCGAAGTTTTACCCCGAATCGTTGGACTACCGGCTCAAGCGGTTCTTCCTCGG
>PKZN01000098.1 GCA_003133075.1 Acidimicrobiaceae bacterium
GCACCAACGGCAAGACGACCACCACGGCGATGATTGCCGCCGGCTGGGCGAGGCCGGTCGCCACTAATTCGACCGGCTCAAACATGCCCGCCGGGCACGTCGCCGCGCTCGTCGCCTCGAAGAACGCGGCGGTGGTCTTAGAAGTCGATGAGGCGTGGCTGGGTGAGGTGACCTCCTCGACGGATGCCGGGGTCGTGGTGCTCTTGAACCTCTCGCGGGATCAATTGGACCGCGCGAATGAGGTCCGACGGATCGCTGAACGCTGGCGACTGTTGTTTGCTGCGGCGCCGACGGTGAGAGTGGTGGCGAACGCCAACGATCCCCTCGTGGTGTTCGCGGCCGAAGTTGCGGCGCACGTCGCATGGTGCGACGTGCCAACTCCCTGGACCAGTGACGCCGTGTCGTGTCCGCACTGCACGCTGCCCCTGCATTTTTCGGAGTCCTCGTGGTGGAGCGACTGCGGCTTCAAGAAGCCAACGGACATCGCCACCACGCTCGGCGACGACGTGGTGGTGCGCGGCGCAACCGTTACCCTCGCGCTCCAGATGCCCGGTGAGTTCAACCGAATCAACGCCGCTATGGCGCTCACGGCGCTGGACGAGCTCGGCGTCGACCTCAACGTGGCAGTAGCACGCATCAACGCCCTCACGAGTGTGGCCGGTCGATTCAGCGTGCGCTGCTGGCGTGGTCATCGCCTTCGCTTGTTGCTAGCGAAGAATCCCGCCGGATTCACCGCGATGTTGGACGCGCTCGAGCCGGACACCGCAGACGTGTGGCTCGCCATCAACGCGCGCGTCGCGGACGGTCACGACCCGTCGTGGCTCTACGACGTTCCTTTTGAAGTCCTTCGGGGACGACGTGTTTACTGCTTCGGTGATCGAAGGCTAGACCTGGCGACTCGGCTCGATTACGCGGGGGTTGAGCACGTCGTCGCCGACGAAGAGTCAGCTATCCCGAGTAGCGAGGCCGTGGTGAACGTCGTGGCGAACTACACCGCGTTCCAGGACTGGCGCGAGAGGTCGAGCGCGTGTTGAGCGTGGCGCTGGTGTACCCCGAGCTGCTGGGCACCTACGGCGACGGGGGCAACGCGGTGGTGTTGGTCGAACGCGCGCGGCGACGTGGTATCGACGCCGAGGTGCTTCGCGTGGGGATCGACGACGCGATGCCCAATGCCGCGGTCTATCTCCTCGGTGGGGGAGAAGACGGTCCGCAGCGACTCGGCGCGGACTTACTGAGGGCCTCGTCATTCGGCGCCCGCGTAGGCGATGGAGCCTTTGTGGTCGCGGTCTGCGCCGGTTTGCAGTTGCTCGGGCGCACCTTCGCGGTCGAGGGCGACGACGAGTACGAGGGGCTCGGACTGATCGACGCGCAGACGCGCCGTGGGGAGCGTCGCGCCGTGGGTGAGCTCGTGGTGGAGGTCGATGGGCGCACGCTGGTGGGCTTTGAAAACCACGGCGGTCGCACGACGCTCGGCGATTCGGTGCAACCGCTCGGGGTCGTGCGTCGCGGAGTTGGCAACGAGGGCACGGTGGACGGGTTTCGCGCACCGAGGATCTGGGCGAGTTACGCGCACGGTCCGTTACTGGCGATGAACCCGTGGTTCGCTGATCTGGTGCTCGAGCAGGTGCTCGGCGTCTCGCTCGAACCACTCGAGACGTCGGCTGATCTGCTCTACGCCGAGCGAGTTCGAACGCTGGTCGGCTAAAGGTCCTCGGCCCGCACGCCGTAGGTCGCGTCGCCGCTGACCGCACGGCCGAGTTCGGCGACCGCATTTTCGATGCGCACGTTGAAGTGGCGCATGTTCTCATCCGCCCCACAGCGCAGCGGCGTCCCAAAGGTGATGATGACGTGATGGCGACGCTGGCTCGGTGCGTCGACGTAGATGGGGGCCTTAGCGTACTTCGGGCCCTTGAGGAAGCCCGATTCGTGGATGTAGGTGGGGATCACGGTGGCTTTGGATCGTTCGGCGAGATAGGCGGCGCCGCCCTTGAACTCTTGGAGCTGTCCGTCGGGCGTGCGTCCGCCCTCGGGGTAGATGACGAGATTCCAATCGTCTTCCACGAGTTCGAGGGCGAGTTGAGCGCTTCGGCGGTTGACCTTCAAGCGGTCGACGGGTATCGCATTGAAGTAGATCACCGTTCGAATGGCTTGGCCGTAGTGCATGAAGAAACTGTCCATCGCCGCCGCCACGACGGTGCGACGACGCTCCTTCACCGGCAGCGCGGACAAGAGCAAAATCGTGTCGGCGTGGCTCGTGTGATTCGCCACGAAGATGAAGGGTCGTTGGCCATCAACGTGTTCGACCCCGCGTACTTCGAGCGTCGTGAGGAATCGCGCGTACGGCACCATAAAGCCGCCCTGAATGACTTGACGCAGCGACCGCGCGCTGTAGCCGCGGGCCCACTTCGTTGGAAAGTCCATGCCGAGTTTGGTCATGACCTAACGGCGTTTACGAGGTGGCTTCTTGGGCGTGTAGCGCTTCGAGGCGGTGGGCGGCGTTGCTACTTTGCTGGTCACCTCGGTGCTGGTACGCGCGATCGTGGCGCTCGGCGCCCGGCCTTCCCTTTTCGCGGTGGCGCCATCGCGTGCGATTCGATTGGTAGCGAACATGCTCGCGACGCCGTACTTCTGCAAGCGGTAGGCCCGCAGGATCAGCCACACGCCCAGGAACAAAAAGACGACGCCCGCGCCGAGACCGAGTCCTAGACCCAGGAAGACCGCAAAACACGCCACGCCCGCTCGCTTACGACGAATCGTGAAGTACAACAGCAGCACCGCCACGACGAAGACGAAAAAGAATCGGACCTCCCAGTAACTGCGCGCGTGATGATTAATGTGCTCGCACACGGTTTGGAAATGTACCGGGTAGCTCTTCGGACAGGACGTCCCCTTGACGTAGGCCTTGGTCGTGGTAACTGCGATGTTGCGCGCCCAATCAAGCGCCGTGATTACGGCGAAAATGAGCGCGATGCCGACCGCGACCAGACTGATTCGGTACTCGATTCGATCGAGGCCGAGGACGACTTCGCGTGGCGCCACTGAAGGCTTTTTGCTTCGACCAAATCTCGAAAGACGTGATGACGTCGAGTTGGTGTTATCTGGCACGGATGAAGGCTACAACGGGTTGCGAAAGCGGTGAAGACCCTGAGCCGGTAGCATTACGAACCCAGGGCGCTTAGCTCAGTTGGTTAGAGCGCAGCCTTCACACGGCTGAGGTCGAGGGTTCGAGTCCCCCAGCGCCCACTCTGGGGCAGCGCAACAGTCGTGCGTTGATACTCGAAAGTGTCAGCGCTCCAACCCTCGATCTTCACGGTCCTTCGTGCGTGAACGTTCGAGCACCTGACGAAGAATCGGGAGTACGGCGCGATCTTTTTCCCGGCCCGGCCGGCGTAATCCTCACTCGTGATTCGCGGCCCGCGTCACGATCTCGCCGGGACAATCTCATATAGTGCTTGCAGTTCACTGTCACCTTGGGGGTAACGCCATGACCGTACGAGTCGACCTCAACATCTCGCTCGATGGTTTCGGCACTACCGAGGGTGGCACGCCGGATAACCCAATGGGGGAGGACTGGAACAAACTCACCGCGGCGTACGTTGCCACGCGCACGTTTCGCGAGCGGGTCTTTCACGACACTTCGGGCGCCGGCACCACTGGCGTTGACGATCGATACGCCGCGGCGTACTTCGAAGGGGTCGGCGCCGAGGTCATGGGCGCCGGCATGTTCGGGTTCCACAACTTCCCCGATGAGCCTGACTGGAAAGGCTGGTGGGGCGACGAGCCACCGTTTCGCGTGCCGGTCTTCGTGCTGACCCACCGCACTCGCGACTCGATCGATATGAGCGGTGGCACGACGTTTCATTTCGTGACTTTGACGCCGCAGGAGGTCCTCGAGCGCGCGGTCGATGTCGCCGACGGGAAGGACGTACGAGTCGGAGGCGGCATCCGCACCGTGCGCGACTTCCTCAAAGCTGGTCTCGTTGATCAGCTACACGTGGCAATCGCACCCATCCTGCTCGGTCGCGGCATCAACCTGTGGAGCGACCTTCGCGGGTTCGAGAGTGGCTTTGACGTGACGACCGAGACGGCCGAAAGCGGCACGGTCCACGTCACGTTTGCTCGGCCCTCGTAGGTTGGCCGTTCAGTAGTCGGTCCCGCACGACAGGGGAATGCACAGCACCGTTGTGAGGTCGTCGCACCTGGTTGCGTCACGACGCCGATGGCGTAGCTCATGAGGGCGAAGCCTGGAATTGTCGACGAATTGTTTGGAATACGAATGGCTTGAGTCCTGCACCCGTAAGGTCGTAATGGGTCTTTCAAACGTCCGTTCGGCGGTGTTTCATTTTGAAGGCCCGATTGGACTCCCACCGGTGGCAGTCCGTCGAGGTTCAGTTCGATGGCTATTGCTCATGGAAGATGGCGATCTATCCCCGCCGGGGACCGACGTCGCATCGATGACAACGAAGGCCAGGAATCTCTTATGTTTCGTACACGAAGCAGCAAAATTACGGTAGCGGTAGTGGTCGCGTTGGCCATCGGAGGTGCCGCGTACGCCTTTACGGCCTCGAACACCGTGCCACTGTCAACGGCCGGCGCCGGGACCGGGGCGGTGTCGGGTTACACCGTCACGAACCTGCACTACGTCCTCGACGCCACCACCCCCGCCAACATCGACTCGCTCACCTTCACCATCAGTCCCGTCGTGCCGAGCACGGGGACCGGCAAAGTGGTGATCTCGGCGGCGTTGAGCACGGGGGGTCCGACGAACTACGCGTGCACCACCGATTCGACCGGCGCGAGTGTCACCTGCGCGACGACCAGCCCGCAGTTAACCGCCGCCCTGCTCACCGGCGTGACGGTCGTTGCGGCCCAGTAGAGAGTCCTCCCACACCGCTCGGCTGAAGTGTCTCTCGTCTCGTTGGGAAGAGCGCGATTGCCAGGCCGACGGGGTTAAGAGGAGACCCGATGCGCATCCGCTTTGGAACAGTCGTGCTCGCGCTGGTGGTCGCCCAATTGGCCATCGTTGCGTGGATCTTCTTCGCCCCCACCAACCTGGGTGGTTCCTCGACCTACGCGGTCACGTCGGGCATCAGCATGCAGCCACTCCTGTACAAGAACGATCTGGCCATCGTTCGAGCCCAGAGTACGTACCGGGTCGGCGAGGTCGTGTTGTACCACAGCGCCGTGCTGGGCGAGCCCGTGCTGCACCGCATCATCTTGATTCAAAACGGTCAGTACTACTTCAAAGGTGACAACAACGACTTCGTCGATCCGGGCTACGCGACTCGATCGGAATTGGTGGGCGCGCTCTGGGTGCACGTCCCCGAAGTGGGGGCTGCGATCATCTGGCTCGGCCGTCCGCTTCACGCGGGGCTGCTCGCGGGAACGGCCGCGATGTTTCTCGTGCTCGCGGGCGCCGCGCCGCGCCGTCGTCGGCGCAGGCGACACGGCGTGGCGACACTCGCGTCGTCGAGCGCGAAGGGAACCAGCGTTCAAGCCTCCTCCGCGCCCCGATTCGCGGAGCGGCGCGGGGCGACGTCGTCACCGTCGAACGGCGATCGGCGGCGCGCACCGCAGAACGCCGGGCAGCAGAGGTTCCGCTCTGGTCCGGCCCGCGATCGCCGGTCAGGCATTGACATGACCCCCCAACAACTCGCGCACCGTCAGTTACCGAGATTCAGCGATGGACCAGTCGCCAGCCTCATCGCTATCGCGGCGGCGCTGACCCTGGCCGTGTTGTGCGTGGCGGTGGGATTTAGTCGACCTCTCCACCGCGAGGTGCCCCTCGCAAGTGCCTACGAGCAAACGGGTCGCTTCTCTTACTCCGCGCCCGTGAACGCACCCACGCCCGTCTATCCGACCGGATTCATCGAGAGTGGCCAACCCATCTATCCCGGCCTCGTCTCCTCGGTAACCCTGAAATTTCGCTACGTCTTCAAGTCGTCGTTGCCGCACCACGTCCACGGAACCGTTGAGTTCAAAGCGTTGTTGCTCTCTGGTGACAACACCTGGAAAGAACTCTCGACAATTCAATCCCCGGTCGCCTTCACCGGCAACGAAGTCAAGGTGACCAGCACGCTCAAACTCAAGGGGCTCTACTCCCTCATCGACAAGGTGTCGACGCAAACCGACGTGGCGGGCGAGAGTTACTCGGCCGATATCGAGCCCGTGGTTCACGTGAGCGGGCAGGTGGGTGGACAGGCAATCAACGAGACGTTTGCGCCAATCCTTCCATTCATAGTGACCGAGAACGTGATCACCTTGAACGTCACGGCGCCCGTAGCTCCACCCGGTGCGACCTACACCGTGCCAACGGTGGGCTCTGAAACAACGTCCACGCTCAATCCGGTGCAGTTCGAGAGTATTCCCCACCAGGTGGCCAACGTCGTGCCCGTTGCCAAGTACCAGATCAGCGTGCCACTCATTCGCCTGCTCGGCTGGGTGTTCGCGGCATGCTTTCTCCTCCTGCTCGGCCTGCACGAACTGTTCCGGCGTCGCCACACCGCGCGCAGTGACGAGGAGATTCTGGCGGCACGGCGCCACGCGTTGCTGGTGCCGGTTCGCTCCTTCGACGACGCCCGAGGGCGAACCCCGATTGCCATCGCCGACTTCGACCACCTCGCGGAACTGGCCGTCTTCTTGGAACGCCCGATACTTTACGAGGTGGATGGCGGTCAGCGAACCTACGTCGTTGACGACGATCTGCAGCGCTACATCTTCCTGCACGCCGACGATGAACCACTTCAAACAGCGATGCCAAAACCTTCGGATGACACTCCCGTAGAGCCGCGACAGCCGCTGGTTGTCGCCAGCGCTACGAACCAGCCCGTGCGGGCCACTTTCGCCGCACGCGATCCAGATCGCTCTCGGGGATGGCTTTTCGCGCGCGTGGCCGCCAGTCTCGTGGTGGTGGTCATCGCCGCGTCACTCGTCGTGAGCTTCACCGCGAGCAACACGGTCCCGGCGAGCACCGCCGGCGCAACGAACCAGCACCGACTCATCCCCCAGCTGGAGCCCGCCGGGTGCGCCTCGCTGAGCCTCACCACGTTGGTAGAGGGATCGGGCACGTTCTCCAACAGTGCCTCCAACGTGCTGCTCCTCGGCAGCAGCGGTGCCGACACGATCACCGACACCGGCAGTGGGAACTGCATCGTGTCGGGTGGCGGGAGCAACACCATCACCGGCACGGCCAGCGACATCTGCATCAGTGGTCCCACCTTGAACGTTGCGGCGCCGTGCCCCGTCTCCAACGGCGTCACGGCCACCCCGACCAGCCAGACCTTCAGCAACAACTCGGGAGGACAAGAGGACGTGGTACTCACCAACAAGTATTCCATCACCGCCATGACCATCGTGATCAAAGTCGCCCAAACGTCGGGCGTCACCTACAGCAGCGAATCGAACAGCTTCCCCGGGGGCGTGGTTACCCAGAGCTCGACAACTTCCGGTGGTGTCATTACCTACACGACCGTACTGAACTCGGGACAGGTCATCGCCGCGGGTTACTCGAACGGTGAGGTCTACGCTCAGTACAGCGACAACGGGACCGTTCACAATCAAGGTGGCGACACCTGGAGCGTGACGACCACTTCGAACGGGAAGACGTCAACGGTCACTGGCTCGTTCTAATCGGTCTCGTTGGTCGCTAGTGGGGACACGAGTTACGACGTGCTCACCGAGTCAAGGTGGCCCGTGGTGCCACTACCTCATTTATCGACTCTCGAGCGAGGGACCGTCACAAAAAACGAAAAGTCAAGTAACCCTTCGTTGTGGTAAGGCTCGACCCTCTACCGGTGTCACACCAACTACATTGCCAGCGCGACAAGCGTTGAAACTCTCGTGGTACGCGAAGTCGCGAGACGAGATCGGTGCGAGAGGAAGTTGGATGAGGATACTTTCGACCAGACAGTCCTTCGACGGCGCGACGGTGGTGGGAGTGGCGCCTCGGTAACTCAGTCCGAACGACACGACGTCGTTCGATCCGATGGCGAGGAGTTTTGGGGTGACGGAGGCATACGCCGACGTCCGGTGGACGACCTTCACGCGCGCGTCGAGCCGCGAGGCGGTGAAGAACGTGAGATCTGGGTAGCCATACATCCCGCACTCGGTGAGGCCGGTGTTCTTTAACTTGAACGCCTCAAGTCGCTGTCCGCGCACCTCTCCTAACTGTTGCGCCGTGACCTTCACATTGTTGGCGGTGCACGCCTGGAGGGCGGGGGGACTCGCGAGCACCGGTGAGGACACGAGAGGGCTCCACGTCAAGCCGACAATGACCATCATTAGCACTGCACCAAATCGTGCCAGCCGTCTCCCGCTCAGGGTCATGGCCCGATTCTAAAGATTTGTGACGCCGGCGCAAGAGCGCCTCAGGCGGGCCGGAGCTCGTGATCGTCGAGTTCGCGCGGCACGTGCGTCGCTGCTCGAGGTCGCTCCGAAATGTCGATCAGGTCGGTGTGCGAGCGGGGGAGTAGTAGTGCAGGACAACACCGGATCCGTAGACGTACGTGTCGGTGAGTTTCAGTTCGAGTCGCTCACTCAAGCCCCCCATGGTCCGTTTTCCGCTACCCAAAAGCACCGGGACGTTGTATGTCTTTTCGATGACGAACGCTTCGTGAGCGGTGCTGAATTGAGTCATGATTTCTCCTCTCCGGTGGCGACGTCGGCTAGTACATCGCCCAATTGGTTTAAGCGGTCTTCCCAGCCCCGACGGCGATCGGCCATCCACCGCTCAGCGGCGGTCATCGCGGAGGGTTCGATCCGGCACATCCGAGTGCGGCCAACTTTCTTGGTCTTCACGAGTCCGCACGCCTCGAGAACCTGCACGTGTTGGACGACAGCGGCGAGCGACATGTCAAGGGGCTCCGCCAGTTGGCTGATTGAAGCGGGCCCCTCGGTGAGCCGTTCGACCATTGAGCGTCTGCTCTTGTCGGCGAGCGCTTGGAACGTCCTATCAAGGTCAATCGTTTGGTCAAGCATGTGCTTTAGTATAGGCGCTCGATAGGAAATGGTCAAGCAACTGCTTGCCTATGGTGCATTTAGATTCGGAGGCACCCTAGAGAGCATCAAAGATGTGGAGGCACTGGGCGAGGGTATGTGACGTCTTCGACGCGAACGCACAAGTTCCTATGCATTCGTTGTTGACGTGCGTTACTGAGTTGGGACAATGGCGGGGGATCGTTTTGCGATCGTTCCGGTCCCTAGGAACGTGGTTGGCGAGGTGCGATCTAATCGTTCTGTCGAAGGATGAAATCGCGTTCCACTTCGTTGGCGGCGAGCTCGAAAGCGCGAGTCCTCGCCGCGTGTGCCTCATCACTGCGACCGAGTTGGTCAAGGAGGTAGGCCTTGACCGCTGGCAGGTACTGGTATCTGTTCAGTTGCCCGTCGTCCTCTAGGCCCACAACCACGTCGAGAGCGGCTTGGGGTCCTCGTGTCTTGGCGAGAGCGACGGCACGGTTGAGTTGCACAACGGGACTCGGCCACGCGAGCAGCAACTGATCGTATAGGCGAACTATCTCTCGCCAATCCACCTCGTCGTAAGTGGGCGCTTCGGCGTGAAGGAGGGCGATTGAAGCTTGCAAGGTGTACTGATCTGGGTGTTCTGCTTGCACGTGGCCGGCGATAAGTTCGCGGGCCTCGAGAATTGCTGCGTGGTCCCACGCCGATCGATCCTGTTCAGAGATTCGTTGCGAGCGACCATCCACAGAAAGCCGGGACGCTTGACGAGCGTCGTTCACGAGTAAGAGGGCGAGGAGCCCATCAACTTCGGCGCGTTCTGGCACCAATTCGTGCAGAAGAAGCGCTAGTCGCAGTGCCTCGCCGACCGTCTCCTTTTTCATGAGCTCCTCGCCGGTGGGCGCCGTGTGTCCGATGGTGAAGAGGAGGTAGATGACCCCGAGGACTGCACCGAGACGCCCGGGCAAGTCCGCTGGCCCCGGGACCTGAAACGGGATGCGAGCAATGGAGATTTTTTTCTTGGCGCGTGTCAACCGTGCCGACATCGTCGACTCGGACACGAGGAAGCAACGCGCGATATCGGTTGTGGTCATTCCGCACACCAGCCGAAGCGTCAGCGCCATCTGGGCTTCACTCGAAAGTGACGGGTGGCAACACATGAAGACCAGACGCATCGTGTCATCAGCCACGACGTCGCCTCCGCCCGTGTCGGCGGTGACGAGCTCGGCGTCGTCCCCCTCGCGGTGCTCGGGTTCGACGAGTAACTGCAGCTTCATTCGGTAAGTCGAGGCTCGTCGTAGGGAATCGAGCGCTCGTCGCTTGGCCGCCGTGGTGAGCCAGGCACCGGGATTCTTCGGCACGCCGTCACGCTCCCACGTGGTCAACGCCTCGGCGAAAGCGTCTTGAACGGCCTCCTCGGCGAGGTCGAGGTCGCGTGCCGTGCGAATCGTCGCCGCCAGCACACGTGCCCACTCCCGTTGGTAGGTGTCGGCAACTGCGCGTCGGGCTTCGTTTTCCATTACTCAGTGGAAGTGGGCCTCACAACGAAACCTTCGACGGGGCGAACTTCGACGCCACCACCCTGGTGGATGATCGGATTACGTCGCGCCTCGGTGAGTGCGGCGTCGAGGTCGGTCGCCTCGATCACGTAGAAACCCAGCACGACCTCCTTGGCCTCGATAAAGGGTCCATCGGTAATTCCGCCGGCCCGGATCGACGTCGCTGTCTCGTACGACTCGAGGGCGAACGCCGCGATCATGGTTCCACCTTCTTGCATCTCTTCGGAGTAACGGTCGTGTTCCTCACGTTCGGTTCCGTCGCCGTCTCCGACGAGATCGTCCCTATTGGCGTAGAGGAGGATTGCGTACTCGGTCATTGGTCTGACTCCTTGTTGCGGTGATGACACTTTGTCATGCTCATACGTCGAACGACGACGAGCAATTCGACACTTGTTGCGCTGAATTTCGTGAGGTGGCCGTCGTGGCGCCGCGTCGATGTGGCGGAGCCACCGCTCACCTCGTGGTGGTGGGTCAGAAAATACCTGATGAACGACGATGTGGCGTGAGTTCTCAACGACGACGAACCGAGTTGTTCGGTGTTGAGCGCCACGAGTATCGACGTCGTCCCACGTTGGCGTGGGGCAAGAGAGCTCGGGCGCGAGGGCGATGCCGTCGATTAGTGGGCGATGTCATGTCGCTGTATCGTTCGTGGCATGTCACCCATAGCCCGCATCGCTGGCGTCTCACTGGACTGCGCCGATCACCGAGAACTCGCGGCGTTCTACCAAGCGTTGCTCGACCTCGAGGTCGTCTACGAATCGGACGATTCCACCGTGCTGAAGGGTGATGGCATCTACGTCGCCACCCTCTTCATCGACGGATATCGACCGCCGGAGTGGCCCGAGGGATCGGTGCCAAAACAGATGCACTTCGAGATGGCCGTCGACGACCTCGACGTCGCCGAAGCGGCCGCGGTGAAGATCGGGGCGACCCGCGCGTCGTCGCAGGCATCACCGGAGTCATGGCGCGTGCTGTTCGATCCCGCGGGTCATCCGTTTTGCATCTCGACGATGTTCCAAGACGACTGATCATCGCGAGGGCGCACACGAGACCAAAGGTGATTCAGCCGTCGAAAGTCTTCTCGGCCATGCTCGGACGCCACGTGAGAGTGCACCGACGTCAAAAAGACTGAGCGGCGTGACCCATCTCGGGACACGCCGCTCAGTCTTTGGAGCAGATGATTACAGCAGTTGACCCGGGTTCGACGGGGGAGTCCCGAGGGCCAGTAGTGCGGCCGCACGAGTAGAGACCGCGGTACCGACGGTCTGCTCGTAGGTCAGGTGGGCCGTTTTGGCCGCCTGACCGGTGGTCGCTGCGGCCAACGACGCCGACAATGTGGACTGCGCAGTCGCGACCGTCGCGCGGAACGCCTCGTTGGCGGCCTGGATGCCGTCGACGTACGCCGTGCCGTTATAGCCCGCGGGCGGCGCTGGGGGATCGCCCGCCGCGGTGATCGCCGCGACGCGTACGTTCAACGCCGCTTCCGCCGACACCTCAAAGGCGGCAATCGCCGCTTGACGGTCCGCTTTGGTCGTCGAGGCAGCTAACGCGGCTTGGAGGGTGGAACGCGCAGCGCCGATTGACGTGTGAAACGTGGCGTTGATGGCTTTGATGCCCTGGACGTAGGTGACCCACGTCGCGCGCCACGTCGTCCACGGTGTTGACGCCGTGGCCGTGTTGCTCGTTGACGCCGTGGTTGAGGCGGCGAACGCCACTGCGGGAACGCTGACTCCCATGGCGGCGACGAGGGCGACGACCGCAAGGGACTTGGTTGCAATGCTCTTCATAAGTTCTCCTTTCACAAGAACAACGGTCACCGTAGAAAAGAGAATTGTGACGGTGATGTGAGATCACTGGGGAATCGCTTCGAGATTCTTTTGAGATTCTTGAGAAGGACGCGCGTTGCGCTGTCACTGAGGGCGTTGTGTGAACGTGTTGATTTAGAGGTCACCACGACGATGTAGCGGTCACTGACGAAGAGCGTGCCTTATGTAAGGGGGACCGCTCGCTCCGCGCGTGCCACTCGCCACGCGAGGAGCGAGCGTTCAGCTCGTGTGACCGTGCGCCTCGATCGAGACGGGTTCCCATTCGCGCCACAGGGCCAAGCGCGACTCGTAGTCGGCGGTCGCCAGAGCCAAGGGTCCGTCACCGAAGAAGATCCGTAGCGGTGGGCGGGCGGCGTCGACGACCGTCAATATGGCCGCACGAGTCGCGAAGGGATCCCCAGGGCTAGCCCCCCGGCGAGCCCGCAGGCGGGCGTTCTGCTCGCGAGCCTCGTCGTATGCGTCGATGGGCGTGGCGTGTTTGGCCGACGAGCCACCCCAGTCGGTGGCGTAGCCCCCCGGCTCGACGAGCGTCACGTTGATACCGAACGCTTCGACTTCACGAGCGAGGGCCTGGCTCAGTCCTTCAAGGGCCCACTTCGACGCGTGGTACATGCCGATGTTCGCGAAGGCTGTGATACCGCCGATGGAGGTCACCTGGATGATGTGACCGCTACCTTGGGCGCGGAGTTGGGGCAGGACCGCCTGGGTCACCCAGAGCGCGCCGAAGAGATTCGTCTCGATCTGCTCACGGGCCTCCGCCTCGGAGAGTTCCTCGACCATGCCGAACTGTCCGTAGCCCGCGTTATTGATGACCACGTCCAATCGCTCGAACCGCTTGATGGCCTGTTGTACGACCGTGGTGACGGCCGAGCGATCCGTGACGTCGAGGGCGAGGGGAAGAATCAGTTCGCCGTACGTCGCTTTGAGATCGGCGAGTGTTGCGACCTCACGAGCCGTTGCGACCACTTGATCGCCTCGATCGAGGGCCGCGATGGCCCATTCGCGGCCAAAACCGCGTGAACTTCCGGTAATGAACCAGGTCTTTTGGGTCACGAAGAATCCCTTTCGATCGATGGCGAGAGCCCTACAGCGCTCGCGTGCCGCGTCTCAGCGTACGGGTTGCGCGCGAGACATTCAACGTTTCGATAGAGCACCGCCGCGCGACGATTGCGCGGTGTCGTCGAAGAAACGAAGTGCCGGGAATTAGGCGGGTCCGTTTCCGGCCGCGTTGCACGCCCGCGGGTCCCACGGCTCAAGCGCCGGATTCACCGAGCTCGGAGGAGTGAAGTCACCATTGCCCCTCATGCCCGGTGGTACGTAGATGGTCGTCGTCGTCACCGATGATGCGATGGTGGTGGTCGTACCGGAATGCTTCTTGGGCGTCGTGCTCGTCGTGGTTGTCTTCGCCGCAGGCGCACTCACGCTGAGCCCCGTGCCCGTCTGAACGGTCACCTCTGCGCCGGTCGTGACTTCTTTGGGGTTGTAACCCAGAATCGCAGGTCCCTGGAGCGCCGCCAAGACCGCTTGGGCGGCGGCGAGTTGGGGGCTCTTCCAGTCGCCGTTGGCCGGCGGCGGCGAGCCACCGTACCAAACGACGGTCTCGCTCACGGGCCCGTCAGGGGTCACGTCACTGGTCGACACGACGTCGAAGCCGAGTCGGTGGAGCGGGTTTGCGACCACGGCGGCCTGATTAGTGACGCCCGTGCCGTTCTCGACCGTGACCTTGATGCTTGACGGCGTCGGGAGTTTCTGGCCCGTGAAGGAACTGTCGCCCGGGGCGACGTCGAAGACCTTGTTGACCGCCTCAACGCCATTGGGCTGCACGGGGAAGACGACGTCGCCGTAGTAGTAGCCCTGATAGAGCAGTGATCCAGTCTCGACGTCGGTCACCGGGTAGGTGAACTGGGGGACGTTGCCGATTTGAGTGTGGGCGAAGGTACGCGCCAGATGGACCATCTCGCCCTCGGAGAAACCGTTGTCGACGGTGAGGTCGGGCAACACGGCGGTGGCGATGCTCTGGTCGGTGAAGGGGTCGCTCAGCCCGCGCGCCGCGACCTTCGACGCCAACACTCGCAAGAACTCGTGCGTGCGGCGAATGCGCGCGAGGTCCGAGAGCGCTTCGTAGGGCCACGAGCGTGGATCGTGATTCGATGGATCGGGTTGAATCTGCAAATGTCGTGCGCGCACCACTTGGAGGGCGCGATAGCCGTCAAGGTCGTAGCAGCCCGTGCGCTCGATGTTGAGCCCGGACTCGGCGTCGAAGATGGGCACGGGGAAGTACATCTTCACTCCGCCGAGGGCGTTCACGACACTGGCGAAGGTGTCGAAGTTCAATTCGACGTAGTGGTTGATCGGGATACCAAAGTCTTCTTCGATCGCGCTGATGAGTTGGCTCGGTCCCTCGTAAAGCGCGGCGTCGATCTTGTTGGCGCCGATGATTCGCGCGTTGGGAACGAACAGGTCGCGCGGGATCGAGAGGAGCGAGACTGCGCCGGTGCTCGGCACGAGGTGCAAGATCATGTCGATGTCGCTGTTGACGCCGTTCACGCCATCGGCGCAGAGCCCGTAGGCGGGGTTCTGAACCTTGAGGGCGCAGCGACTCGTCGAGCCCACGAGCAAGATGTTGAGGGGAGCCCCCGCGTTACCACTCGATTGAATGGTCGTCACCTCGATCCGGTGGACCAGCGAACCGAGGTAGTAGTAGTCAGCCACGACGCCACCGACGACGAGGACGACTACGACGCCGACGGTAATGATCGATCGGCGTATCCACACTCGGCGTCTGTTGCGGGGGGCTCGTCGCCGCTTCGGCGACCGACGATCAACGGCGTCGCCCATCGCGACGAGGCGCTCGTGGTTTGCGATCTTCTTCTCGGAGCGCGCGTCACCGTTTCCTTCGGTTTCGAGCGGCACCGGTCAATTCTACTTCCGGCGCTGCGCCGGAGTCCCTACGGGACGTGGGTCAGTGTCGTCGAACCCACCAGAGGGAGAAGGCGAACAGCACTGCGGTGAGGACCAGGAAACTACCAAACTCCATCCACTGAAACGTCCAAAATCGGCTGACCGGTTGGTACGTCACGATCGTGCGCAAGTGAAAAGACGCCACGCACTTCTGCATGGCGTCGAGCATCGCGTGACTCGGCCCGCCGTGGATGATGGTTTCTCCACCGCCCACTCGCGCTGGCGGCGCAGGGAATTTGTTCGGGCATCGCCCCACACCCTCGAAGGACGCGCGGTCGAAGCCGAGGTTTCGAAAACTGATGTTGCCGTTGGATCCGACGCCCCCATGCTCGCCAATGACGACACCAGATTTGTTGATGAGTTGGTCCGTGACGATCCAGTCCGACTGTTGTGGGGTGGCTCGCACCACGACGCTGCCATTGCTGAAGAACGGCAGTGTGTATTTCGACACGAATCGCAGGGGCGCCAAAAAGTGCGGGCGAACGTTCTCGCTGAAGAAGAAGTGAACGGCGGCGTAACCGAAGAGGGTCACCGCCATGGCGGGCACTGTGCGACGCAGCACAGCGCCCGCGGCCACGCCGAGGGCGAAGGCGAAGGCGGCGTAGGCCACCGGAACGAGGTCGCGGGTGTCGAACGTGCTGAAGGGGAGGTTGTTCACGTGATCCCAAGGCCGCGACCACAGGGTCGCCATGAGGCTGAACAGTCCTATCGCGACGATGCCACCGATACCCGCGACGCAGATTTTCGCGGCGAACCACTTCGTACGGGTCTCGCTTTGGGTCCAGGCGAGTCGAAACGTGTCGTGTTCGTACTCGCGCGCCACCAGGGGAGCGCCGAGGAAGGCTCCGAGTAACGCTGGAAAGATGATGGAATCTTGGACGAGGTGCTCGTAGAAGTTGTAGTTGTTGAGAAACGCACCCTGCGTCGAGTTGCAGTCCCCGTGCATCGTGCAGGACTTCACGATCGTGTCGTAGACGTGAAAGAGATGGGGAGCCGTCACACCGAAAATCACGGCGAAGACCACCACGGCCCCGGCGAGGATGACGGCTTGCGCGCGGAACTGTCGCCAGGCGAGCCACATCATCGCGGGATCTCCGGCGCAGTTGCCGGGCCACCACCACGTTTCCCCTGACTCATGTACCCGAGCACCAGGTCGTCCAGCGACACCGCCTCGACGATCCACGCGGGGTCAGTGATTGGCCCGTCGGATCGAACGAGCAGCGTGGCCTGTCGCTCGGTGTAGCTCGAGTCGACGATCACTTGATTCTCTGGCGCCGCGGCGACGCCCTCGCGTGGGCCAACGAGACGGTGGTGCGACGCGAGTAATTCATCGACCTCTCCCGCTAGTTGCACGCGTGAGGAGATTAAAATGACCAGGTAGTCACACACCCGCTCGACGTCGGCGACCAGGTGTGATGAGAGGATCACGCTGACCTGGTGATCGGCCACGGTTTCCATAAGGATCTGCAGGAACTCCCTTCGAGCGAGTGGGTCCAATGCCGCGACCGGCTCGTCGAGGAGTAGGACGTCGGGTCGCTTGGCGATGGCCAAGGTGAGGGCGAGTTGCGCGCGCTGACCGCCTGAGAGCTTGCCGGCGCGGCGAGTGAGGTCGAGACCCAATTGCGCAATGCGACGCTGGGCCAGCGAATGGTCCCAACCGGGGTTGGTGTGGGCGCCAAAGCGAAGGTGATCGCTGACACTCAATCCCTCGTAGGTGGGAGTGTTCTGCGCGACGAAGCCGACCTTCGACAGTTGCGCGGGACTTGCGGCGGGGGTTTCGCCCAGTACGCGCACGGTGCCCGAGGTTGGTCGTATCAACCCCGCCGCGAGGTTCAACAGCGTGCTCTTGCCCGAGCCGTTGGGGCCGACGAGTCCCACGACGTGACCCTCGGGAATCTCGAGGGAGCAGTCGCTGAGTGCGTCGTGGCGTCGGTACCGCTTGGTCAGGGCCTCGGTCGCTAGGACGGCGCTCACGCCACTACCGTCCCCGAGGTTGACCGAAAGCACTCGCGAACGAGTGCTTCGATGCTGTCGTCGTCGAGTCCCGCCTCGCGTGCGGCGGCGACCCAGCGCTGAAGGTCGTGGCGAAGTGGTCCGAGCGCGGCGGTCGATTCGTTGAGGGATTTCGCGATGAAGGTACCCACCCCGGCCCGGCCACTCACCAGTCCTTCGTGCTCGAGTTCGCGGTACGCCTTCGAGACGGTGTTGGGGTTGATGGCGAGGTGACCGACGACCTCTTTTACGGTGGGGAGTTGGTCGCCCTCAAAGAGGAGCCCGAGTTTGAGGGCTCTTCGGACTTGCTGGACTATCTGCATGTAGGGCGGTACACCGGAGTGTCCGTCGATGTAGAACTCGATCACGCTGCACCTATTTCACTAGTCTCCTAGTGAACTATAACAGCGCTCGCTCGTTGGCTCGGGGAGTTACTGCCCGGTGAGGTATTTCTCGACGGATTCGACGTGGAGGTAACGAGGGCCGCTCGTGCCACAGGCGATGAAGGGAAAGGGGACCACCGTCGACTCCTTTTGAAGGGGTGGGTAGACCCGTAGGCCCGCGGCGGTAATTGGCGAACACGCGGCGGTGGGGAAGTTCTCGGCGACTGTGATCTGCAAGACGACCGTCGCGGTGCTGCGCGCGGTGTCCTGGTCAAATCCCTTGGCGGTTCGAGCGCTCGTGAGAGTGATGACCGAAGCGGCGTGCTCGCCGTCCCTCGCGGCCGGACTACCGAGTTGAATACCCGCTTGGGTGACGGCGGAGACACCGGGGTAGCCGTAGAGCGTGCAGGAGTGCGTCGAAAGATTGGTGAAGTTCAAGCTGTAGTACGAACTGCCCGCGGCGCCGTTGCCCTGGGTGTTGAGCCAGACGTCGAGGTTGGCCGTCGTACAGGCTGGCGTCCCCGCGCCCGAGGCGAGTACCTGCGTGCTCGGGAGGCTCCAGACGAAGAGGCTCGCGAAGAGCGTGAGGGTGCTCGCAACGGCGAGAATCTTGGTCGATCGACGAATTCGGTTGAGGGGAGTGAGACGGTGCATGACGCACCTCCTTGGAGTTGCGCGACGGTGATGAGTGAACGTGCCGCACTCACAATCGTAGGTGCGCGTCGCGCAGAATTCGTTTCGATAACTGCTTTGTCATCTAGTTGTAAACCGATGTCACGCAGTTGTAAAGAAGTTGCTCACCGCGTGAGCGAACCACTGCGCTGAGGGCTTTGGCGTGCGCACAAAGGTTGTTCGGTCGACCTCGATCAGACCAAAACGCGGACGATACCCGAAGGTCCATTCGAAGTTATCGAGCAGTGACCACTGGAAGTAACCCCGAACGTCGAGCCCGTCGTCGAGGAGCGCGCGCACCCCTCGAAGGGCCTCGTCTAAGTAGCGAATCCGTTGGGTGTCGTCGGCGGTGCCGATGCCGTTTTCGGTGACGATGATCGGTGCGCCGGAGAGTTCGATGGCGCGACGCACCGTGTAGTAGACGCACTGCGGCCAGTAGAGGTAGCCCATGTCGGTGACTTCGCCGTCGGGTTCGGTCACGACACCATCGGGTCCGACGACGAGCTTCGTGTAGCACTGGACGCCGACGTAGTCCTCTCCTCGCAAGGACGTCAGATACTTGTCCTCCATCTCCTCGCGGAAGGAACTGAGCTGGTCCTCGAACCCCGCAACCGCTTCGTACTCCTGCATCGACAGGGGTAGCCCCACGGGGTAGTCGCCCGGTCCGGCCTTGAGTTCATCGCGCATCGCCACGTGACACGCGCGCAGTGTCGCATTCACGGCAACGAAGCGGTCCCAACTCGTGACCTGGGGCGGGAAGAGTCCGATGAGGTAACCCATGATGGCGACGATGTTGGGTTCGTTGATGGTGCACGCGACGCCGATCAGGTCACCGAGGGCGGCCGCGACCACTCGTGCGTAGGCCGCCATCCATGACGCGATGTCGGGACTTTCGAACCCGCCCGCGTCGGCCACCCACAGTGGCAACGTGAAGTGGTGCAACGTCACAACGGGGGTGACTCCTCGAGTGTGACAGGCCTCGAGCACTCGACGGTAGTGCTCGAGGGCTTCGCGCGAGAAGACGCCGTGCTCGGGTTCGATGCGCGCCCACTCGACCGAGAGTCGAAACGCGTTGAGGCCGAGTCCGGCCAAGATGTCGAGGTCCTCCTCGTAACGGTTCCACGAGTCGCACGCGTCGCCGCAGACTTCGACCGCGTGGGTACCTTCGCTACGTTCGTAGCGCCACCAGTCGCAGTTCGTGTTGCCGCCTTCGATCTGGTACGCGGACGTGGACGTGCCCCAGAGGAACGATGCGCTGCGTGTGCTCATCGCAACAACCTAGAGCGACGACACTTCGCTCGCCCAGTTCATTCATCGTGGTCGAGGACCTCCGGTAACGTGGCTCGCACTATGAGTACCCGTGGCGAAGAAGCGAGGGGTTCGCCATCGTGATCGGGGGCGCGCGGCTCGTCACGTTTCTCGCGGCGTCGCTGCTCATCATCATGGTGCCGGGGCCGAGCGTGCTCTTCACACTGGCCCGCGGCGTGGCGTGGGGGCGTGCGGTCGCGGTGCTCACGGTGCTCGGTAACAGCCTGGGGACCTTAGTGCTCTCGGTTATCGTCGCGGTCGGTCTCGGGCCGCTGCTCGCGCACTCCAAGGTGCTTGGCGTCGTCTTGCAACTCGTCGGTGGGGTGTACTTGCTCTGGCTCGGCTACGACGCGCTGCGTCATCGACGCGAACACGCCCGCGCCATGACCGAACGTGAAAGTCGTCGCCCCAATAACGTGAAAATCGTCCGACAGGGTTTCGTCGTTGGCGTGCTCAACCCAAAGGCGCTGGTCTTTTTCGCCGCGGTGTTCCCGCACTTCGTCGAACGATCGAAGGGCCACGTCACCGAACAGCTACTGGTCTTCGGAGTGATTTTCAGCGTGATGGCGTTCTGCAGTGACAGCACCTGGGGTCTCATCGCGGGCACCGCGCGGGAGTGGCTCGCGGATTCCCCCAATCGCCTGGTTGTGCTGCGCACCGTCGGGGCGAGCGTCATGATGACCCTGGGCGTCGTCATTGTCGCGGGGGCACTCCTGAGCTGAGGGGCGAGTGATCGCGAAGGAGCGAAGGATTCCTACACTGGCCTGTGCGAAGGAGCGGTAATGAGCATGCACGGTGGTGGGGGCGGGGC
>PKZN01000087.1:0-24932 GCA_003133075.1 Acidimicrobiaceae bacterium
TGCAGTTCGGGCATCGCGCGCAGTGACATGAGGTGCTCGATGGGCTCGTGCGTGGGTCCGTCTTCGCCCACCCCGATTGAGTCGTGGGTGTAGACGAACATGACCGCGGCGTGGGAGAGCGCGGCCAAGCGAATGGCGCCNNCCGTAGTCACTGAACACAAAGAACGTCGAACCGACCGGTCGCAGACCCCCGTGATGCGCCTGGCCCACCATGATGGCGTTCATCGAGAACTCACGAATCCCGTAGTGGAACTGGCGACCGCCGGGCGNNGCCATCGCCTTACGCGTAGCGACCATCGTGCCCCCCGCGTAGAGTTCGGCCTTGGTGGTGATGACCGCGACACCGTTGGTGTCGAGTTGTTCGAGGAGTCGCACGCCGCGTTCGCCCGCCGCCAGGAGGCGAGCCTCCCAGGCGACGCGCTCGGCCCGGTTCGGGGCGACGAGCTCTAAGAGCTCGTGCTGAATCTCGGGATCAAAGTGGAACGCCTCTGGCGAAACGCCAATGATCTCTTTGACCTTGGCGATAGCTTCGGGGGAGAAGGGCGAGCCGTGCGCTTCGCGGGTATCCATCATCGTGGGTGAGGGGAAGCCAATGTGCGAACGCACGATGATGAGTGAGGGTCGCGCCGTCTCGGCGATGGCTGCGCGGGTGGCCGCTTCGAGCGCATCCAAGTCGTTCGCCTGGTCGCCGAGATCGATCACGTGCCACCCGTAGGCGGCGAATCGTTCAGCGGGGTTGTCGCGAAGCGCCAGCTCGGTGACGCCGTCGATGGTGATGTGATTGTCGTCGTAGAAGATCGTCAGTCGGTCGAGGCCGAGCGCGCCGGCGAGCGACGCCGCTTCGTGGCTGATCCCTTCTTCAAAACAGCCATCGCCCGCGAAGACCCAGGTGCGATGGTCGACGAGGCCTTCGCCGTAGTCACTGCGCAAGATCTGCTCGGCGATAGCCATGCCGACGCCGTTGGCGACACCTTGTCCGAGTGGTCCGGTCGTGACTTCGACGGTCGGGGTCACGCCGCGTTCGGGGTGGCCCGGGGTCTTCGAATGGATCTGGCGGAACTCCATGAGGTCCTGAACGCTGAGGTCGTAGCCGAACTCGTGGGCGAGCGCGTACTGCAGGATGCAACAGTGCCCGTTACTCAAGATGAACCGGTCTCGATCGCTCCACTTCGGATCAGTCGGGTCGTGGCGCATGATTCGCGACCAGAGCATCACGCCGAGGGGCGCGAGGGCCATCGCGGTGCCGCTGTGGCCAGAGTTGGCTTTGGCGGGTGCGTCCATGGCGACCGCGACAATCTCACGAATCACTCGNNGGCATGGTCTGCACCGACAAATCGACCCCCGGTTCGACCACTTGGCGCGTACGCGTCGACGAGCGGTTCCTCAACCCCGCGGGCGTCGTCCAGGGTGGGTTCTTGGCCGCCATCCTCGACTCGGCCATGGGCGCCTCGGCCGTAACGGTGGTGGGCGAGCGCAAGGTGATCGTCGCCAACACCGAGATGAAGGTGTCCTTCTTGCGCTCGGCGAGGGTCGGCGACGTGTTGACCTGCGTGGCCACGGTGCTAAAGCCCGGTCGCGTCATCTCGTTTCTCGAAGCGAGGATCCTCGACCAGGACGCGCGTCTCGTCGCCACGGCNNAGTTCCACCTACCTCGTAAAAGAACGTACTGAGTAGGCTTGGGACGTGAAGAACAAGTCGTGGCGCCGGTTCTTGCGGGGGGCCTCTCTGCAGCGTGATTTCGAAGAACTGCGTAGCTTGCTCGTCCGTTACGTCAAAGAAGAGACCATCAAGCCCTTAAAGGACCTCGGTCGTTTCCTGCTCTGGGGCACCATTGGCAGTGTGTTCGTGGCCTTCGGCGCAGCATTGTTGCTGCTGGGATCGTTGCGCTACCTCCAGTGGCAGTTCCCGGTGCTCGACGGTTCCTTGTCGTGGCTGCCCTACGTCATCGTCGCGGCCCTTTCACTCATCGTCATCGGCCTCACCGCGTGGCGCGTCGTCAGCGGCACGGCCAAACGCCGTCTCAAGGTGAGCGAGTGACCTCGCGAAGTGAGACCCGTCGAGAGTTGGAAGCGTCGCTGCGCTCCTTCTTGCCCGAGCAGTTGCAAGTGGGTAACTCCATCACGTCGTCGAAACCCGTCGTCGCCGCCGTGGGCGTCGGCGGGGTCATGACCGGCTACGTGTGGGGCAGGATTCGGGGTCGTCGGGCACGTAAGTCAAAAGAGAAGGCGTAGTGCTGCGACGGATCTTTCGCATCGCGATCGCCGCGACGCTGGGGCGCGCGTGGGCACAGAAGGANNCGCGCAATCGTGAGCACGGCGGTGCTCGTCGAAGGCGAGCGCGTCATGTTGATTGATGCGAAGGATCGCCATTACCTGATCACGCTCACCTCCGGCGCGGCGTTTCACACCCACGCCGGCATCGTGCAGCACGACGACGTGATTGGCTCCTTCGACGGGTCACTCGTCAACTCGAGTTCCGAGCGAAAGTTCTTGGTGCTCCGTCCGACGCTCTCCGACGTGGTCCTCAAGATGCCTCGCGGCGCCCAGGTGATCTACCCGAAGGACCTCGGGGCGATTTTGATGCAGGCGGATATCGGACCGGGGATGCGAGTCCTCGAAGCCGGTGTCGGCTCTGGCGCTTTGTCGATGACGCTGCTGCGCGCCGGGGCGTCGATCACCGCGTATGAGATCCGAGAGGATTTTGCGCAGCACGCGAAGAAAAACGTGCGCGACTTTCTCGGCGACGACGTTGACTACGACGTAAAGATCCGCGACGTCACCCAGGGCATCGAGGAAACCGATCTCGACCGAGTGATTTTGGATATGCCCGAACCGTGGGACGTCGTCAAGCACGCCGAAGGGGCCCTGCGTCCCGGCGGCATCTTCTTGTCGTACCTGCCGACCATCAATCAGACCCAACTGTTACGCGAGTCCCTGCACCATCACGCCTTCGGCCTCGAAGAGACCGTCGAGATACTGCGTCGCACATGGCACATCGACGGACGCTCCGTCCGACCCGATCACCGGATGGTCGCCCACACCGGCTTTCTCACGTCGGCGCGGCGCCTGGTGGGTCGTTTGGAAAACGGCTAGTCGCCCAGCACCACGGCGAGGACCGCGAACGTCTACTGGAAGAGAAGCTCAGTCGCGTTCGATGAAGATGCACTCACCGGGGCACTCCTCGGAGGCCTCGATGACGGCATCTTCGAATTCGCTGGGCACCACGGCAACGCCGTCGGCGCCACCGGGGTTGCTCTTGACGTCCGCGCCCTGCTTCACGTACGCGAGGCCGTCGTCGAGGAGAGTGAACACGGAGGGACAGATCTCTTCGCACAGCCCGTCACCGGTGCAGAGGTCTTGGTCAATCCAAACCTTCATTCGCGTGTCCTCCCGAGCAATCTACGTCTCGTTACTCTAGTGGGAGAGCGGTTCGAATCGTGACCCACGCGTTATCGCCCCGCTCCCCTAGGGTTGGCGTATGGACCGTTCCCACGGAAGTAGTTCGGCTGCAGGTGAAGAGCGCGATGAGGGTTTCGGCCCGGGCGTCACGAGAGATCTAAACCTCAGCGAGGTCGAGCAAGCCAACCGGCGTATCGAGGTGCTCGAAGAGAAACTGCTCGAGGCACGCGGACAGCTGTCCCAGAGCCGTTCGAATAACGAGAAACTCACCATCACCATCCAGCAGACCCGGGACCAGATCGCCGCCCTCCGTGACGAGGTGGAGAAGCTCACCCAGCCCCCCGCGGTCTACGGGACCTTTACGGGCTTTAACGAGGACGGTTCCGTCGATATCTTCGCCTCGGGACGCAAAATGCGCGTGGCGCTGCACCCCGGGCTCGACCCCGCTCAGATCGCCCGAGGCGACGAGGTGGTGCTCAACGAGTCCTTTACGGTGATTGGGGTTCGTGACTCCGACGGTCAGGGCGAGGTCGTGACCGTCAAGGAAGTGCTCGACGAGCGCCGGGTCCTCGTCTACGGGCGCGCGGACGAAGAGCGGGTGGTCGAGCTCGCCGAAGCCTTGCGGTCGGTCAAACTTCGAAGTGGTGACGCATTACTGCTCGATCTCCGATCGAACTTACTGACCGAGAAACTGATTCGCCAAGAGGCCGAAGAGTTGATTCTCGAAGAGGTGCCCGACATCAGTTACGCCGACGTCGGAGGTCTCGACGCACAGATCGAAGCGATCACCGACGCCGTCGAATTGCCCTACCTGCACCGTGCGCTCTTTCACGACTACGACCTCCCGGCGCCCAAGGGCATCTTGCTCTACGGACCCCCGGGCTGTGGCAAGACCTTGATCGCCAAGGCGGTGGCGAACTCGCTCTCCCAGAANNACGGGGAACCGCAACGTGCGCTCCTACTTCCTCAACATCAAGGGTCCCGAGTTGTTGAACAAGTACGTGGGTGAGACCGAACGCCAGATTCGCGTCGTCTTCCAGCGCGCGAGAGAAAAGGCCGAAGAGGGTGTGCCGGTCATCGTGTTCTTTGACGAGATGGANNGTGGAGTCGCTGCGCGACGTGATCGTGATCGGCGCGACGAACCGCGAAGACCTCATCGACCCCGCGATCCTGCGACCGGGGCGACTCGACGTGAAGATCAAGATCGAGCGACCGGACGTGGACGCCGCCGCGCAGATCTTCTCTCGTTACCTCCACAGTGAACTGCCCCTCGATGAGGGAACGGTCCGCGAACTCGGCGGGGGTGACCGCGCCAAGGCCGTCCAGGCGATGATCGAAGAGACCGTCACGAACATGTACCGCATTGATGACGAGAACCGCTTCCTCGAAGTCACCTACCAAGGTGGCGACAAAGAAGTCCTGTACTTCAAAGACTTCGCGTCGGGCGCCATGATTGAAAATATCGTGCGCCGGGCGAAGAAGATCGCGGTCAAGCGTGAGATCGCCGACCAGGGGCGCGGGCTTCGCGCGAACGACCTCTTCGAATCGATCCGCCAGGAGTTCCGCGAGAACGAGGATCTCCCGAACACCACCAACCCCGACGACTGGGCGCGCATCTCGGGCAAGAAGGGTGAACGGATCATCTTCATCCGCACGCTGATCAACCGCGAAGAGGACGACGTGAAGGGTGGGCGTTCGATCCAGCACGTGGGCACGGGTCAGTATCTCTAGCTCGAGAGCGATCTCGAAGGTACTCGGCATTGAGACGGAGTACGGAATTGCCGGTGGGCCGGACCGCGACCCCATTACCTCCTCGAGCGTCATCGTCAACGCGTACGCCCAACAGGGTCGCACCCGCATCAACTGGGACTTCGACGGCGAGACCCCCGACATGGACGCGCGCGGCCGCGTCGACCTGACATCCTTCGCGCCGGTGGTCGAGACGCACTTGGCCAACACCGTCCTCACCAACGGCGCGCGGCTCTACGTCGACCACGCGCACCCCGAATACTCCTCGCCCGAGTGCCGCACGCCGCTCGAGGCGACCCTGTATGACGTAGCGGGCGAGGAGATCATGCGCCGTGCGCTGGGCATCGCCAACGACGCGCTCGACCCCCACCACGCCATCACGCTCTATAAGAACAACTCCGACGGTAAGGGCAACTCCTACGGGACCCACGAGAACTACCTCGTGCGCCGCGACGTCGAGTTCGGGCATCTGGTGCGGGCCATGGTGCCACACTTCGTCTCTCGTCAGGTCGTGGTCGGGGCGGGCAAAGTCGGCGCGGAGACCGAGTCCGCGCTCGAACACGCACCAGAGTTTCANNCTCGGGACGGACGTCTTTCCGGCGATGCCGCGCGCACCGGTCCACGCGGTGCGCGCCTTCTCGCTCGACGTCACGCTGCGTGAATCGGTGCCGTGCGAAGACGAGCGCACCCGAAGCGCCTGGGACTTCCAGGACGAACTCTGGACGTTGGCCGCCTCCTACGTGGAACGAACCGGCGCGAGCGCCGTGGGCGACGAAGCCGAGGTGGCGCTCGTGCTCACGCAGTGGCGCGAGATGCTCGACGGTGTGCGCGACGACCACGACGCGGTCGCCGATCGCGTCGACTGGGTCGCTAAGTGGCGCGTCGTGAAGGGTTACCAGGCTCGTTACGACTTGACGAGCAACGACGCCCGCTTACGCGCGATCGACCTCCAGTACCACGACCTTCGTCCCTCACACTCCCTGGCCCAACGGGTGGGACTGCGTTCGCTCTGCGATGAGAGCGCAGTTCGTGAAGCGGTTCACAATCCACCGCGCAGCACCAGGGCCTATTTTCGCGGTCAGTGCGTCGCTCGGTACCCCGACGAGATTGTCGCGGCGAACTGGGATTCGGTCGTCTTCGACCTCGGCGAGGGACCCCTTCAGCGAGTCCCCATGCTCGACCCCTTAAGGGGTACCCATGCGCTCACCGCAGAGTTGCTAGAAACGAGTGCAACGGCAAGTGAACTTCTTGACGCACTAGACAGGTAGAACTGACGTATGAGTGAACAAGAGCGAATCCAAAAGCAGCGCAGCGAACGCGCCAGCGACACCGCCGAGGACGTATCGGTGGACGCCTCCAAGGGCGATCAGTTGAAGGCAGACCTCGACGACTTGCTCGACGAAATTGATGAAGTCCTTGAAGAGAACGCCGAGGAGTTTGTACGTAACTACGTGCAAAAAGGCGGCGAGTAAACGTGGGTCTGCCGCTCTTTAGCGCCCACGGCGACCCGGGACCCTCATTTTGGCACTACGCCGAAGCGACGGGCCTCGCCACGCTGCCGGGATCGCTGGCGAGCGAGGTGCCCCACGCCACCACGGTGATCGCGGTTCGCTACCAGGGCGGGATTGTGATGGTGGGGGACCGCCAGGCCACCGGCAACTACATCGCGAGTCGCGACGTCCGAAAGATTGAGCCGGCCGACCGTTTTACCGCACTCGCGATATCGGGGAGCGCCGCACGCGGCATGGAGTTGTTAAAGATCGCTCAGCTCTCCTTCGAGCACTACGAGAAGATGACCGACTCGGCGCTCAGCCTGGAGGGGAAGGCCAACTACCTCTCGCCGATCGTCCAACGCAACAACCTCACGTCGCCCCTGTTGGTCCTGCCGCTGCTCGCGGGTTGGGACCAGAGTCGACTCGCGGGTCGCGTCTTTGAGTACGACGGCGCCGGCGGGTGTTACGAGCGTGCGGATTTCGCGACCATCGGCTCGGGTTCACCCTTCGCCGAAGGAGCGCTGCGCCTGGGCTTTCGCGAGGACCTCGATCGAGAAGGGGCCCTCGAACTCGGGGCGCTGGCGCTCTACGAGGCGGGGGACAACGACCCGAGCACTGGCGGACCGGACTTCGTGCGCAATATCTTCCCCATGATGGTCGTCGTGGACGAGAACGGTTTCCAGGAACTCCCGGCGGCCGAGGTGGGGAATCGTTTCCGCTTGATCAATGAGCGCCGTACCGAATCGCGAGGCGTGGCGGGAGGGACGCTGCGATGACGAACTACTTCTACGTCTCGCCCGAACAACTCACCAAAGACCGCGCCGAGTTCGCCCAAAAGGGCATCGCCCGCGGGCGATCGCTCGTTGCGTCGATCTACGACCAGGGCGTGGTCATGGTGGCCGAGAACCCTTCGGCGTCGCTCAACAAGATCTCCGAGGTTTACGACCGCCTGGCCTTCGCGGGTGTGGGCAAGTACAACGAGTTCGATCGACTTCGAGAAGCCGGCATCCGCTGGGCCGATTCGACGGGCTTCACCTACTCGCGTGAGGACGTCGACGCGAGGGCACTCGCGAACTACTACGCCCAGCACCTCGGGGACATGTTCACCGAGGGCCAGAAGCCGCTCGAAGTCGAGATCCTCGTCGCGCAACTCGGTAACAACCTCCGGCCCACCAAGCTCTACCGCGTGGCCTACGAGGGCACCATCTCTGACGAACCTCACTTCGCCGTCCTCGGCGGGGACGCGGAGACGATTCGCGACCGCTTCGCCCTCACCGACGGAGCGCTCCACTCCCTCGCCACCACGCTGCAAAACGCCGTGGCCGCGCTGGCCGGGCCGGACCGCGTGCTGCCGGCCGAGGACATCGAAGCGTGCATCTTGGAAGACCGCGGCAATCGNNATCTACGGCGTAGAGACCGAATACGGGATCACCTTCTCCTTGCGGGGACAGCGTCGACTCAGCCCGGACGAAGTGTCGCGGTTCCTCTTTCGCAAGGTCGTCGCCTGGGGTAGGTCGTCCAACGTGTTCTTAGAGAACGGGAGCCGCCTGTACCTCGACGTCGGCAGTCACCCCGAATACGCGACCGCCGAGTGCGACAGTCTGCGCGACCTCGTGGCGCAGGACAAGGCGGGGGAGTCGATCCTGCGTGAGTTGGTCGGTTACGCGCAGTCGCAGTTGAGTGAAGAGGGAATCCGTGGGGATATCTTCCTCTTTAAGAACAACACGGACTCGACGGGCAACTCCTACGGTTGTCACGAGAACTACTGCATCGAACGCATCGAAGACCTCAGCCGCTTAGAGAACGTCTTCATCCCCTTTCTCATCAGCCGTCAGATCTTCACGGGCGCCGGCAAGGTCGTCACCAACGCCAAGGGCACCGCCTTTTCGATGAGCCAGCGCGCCGAGCACATCTGGGAAGCGATCTCCTCGGC
Source organism: Acidimicrobiaceae bacterium (assembly GCA_003133075.1). GTDB lineage: Bacteria > Actinomycetota > Acidimicrobiia > Acidimicrobiales > RAAP-2 > RAAP-2. Next base: position 8,574 of record PKZN01000087.1, read on the forward strand.
CACCACCCGCAGCCGTCCCATCATCAACACCCGCGACGAGCCCCACGCGGACCCCGAGAAGTTCCGCCGCCTCCACGTCATCGTGGGCGACTCGAACATGAGCGAGTTCGCCACGTTCCTAAAGGTCGGCACCGCCTCGGTCGTACTCGCCATGATCGAAGACGACATCGTCCAACTGCGTGACTACACCATGGCCTCGCCGATCAACGCCCTGCGCGACATCTCCTACGACCTCTGGAGCAAGGAGCCCGTCAAGTTGATGAACGGGCGCGACCTGACCGCACTCGAGATCCAAGAGGANNGAGTTGAGTGACCCGAAGATTGCCCTCATCGACTTGTTGTTCCACGACACCAACCTCGATCGCGGACTCTTCTACCGCCGTTCACTGAAGGGGCACTTCGAACGGATGGTGACCGACGAGCAGATTGAAAAGGCCACCACCACCCCTCCCGCGACCACCCGGGCGCACATGCGCGGAACCTTTATCCAAGCGGCGAAACAGTGGCGCCGTGACTACACGGTTGACTGGGTACACCTCAAATTGAACGACGAGATGCAGCGCACGGTGCTCTTAAAGGACCCCTTCAAGAGCACCGACGAACGGTTCCAGAAACTCCTGGCGTCGCTCGAACGCCACGGCTGAGACGACGCTTCGGCCCCGAGTGGGCGGGGTGGCGCTCTGGCGGGCCCGAACCCCGAGATGTCGGCGTTGCTAGGAATTCTTTAAGAATCGACATCCGTCTCGGCGGCGCCTCGCCTCGAGAAAGCCAGAACGCGGCCCTACACTAGGGGCGTGTTCAGTTTGAGTCCCATAAAACTCATGGTCATCGCCGGGGTGATCATGCTCCTGATGGGCCCGGACAAGTTGCCCGAGGTGGCGCACAAGCTCGGCGCCGCGTGGCGAGCCCTGAAGAACATTCAAGAGAAGATCGAGTCCGAAGTGCGCGAGGCGATTCCCGATCTCCCGAGCACCGGCGACATCGCGCGCATTGCTCGTAGCCCGGTGAACCTCCTCAACCAGCTGGCCGACCGTGTCGACGCGAAAGAAGCCGCGGCGGCGGCCGTCAAGCCGGCGGTGACGGGAGTGGATCCCGCCAAAATGTCCGAACCACCACCGCTCTTAACGCCACCCCCGTTGCCGACAAAACGCACCGACGAACCCCCGTCCTTCGATCCGTCGCTCAACTAAAGCGCCGTGTCGAAATTTCGTCGCGCCGAAAGCGGAATGACGCTGGCCGAACACCTGACCGAGTTACGCCATCGCTTCCTCGTCATGGCCATCACCATTACCGTGTTCGGCGTCCTAGGTTTCATCTTCTACTCCCACCTTCTGAGCGTGCTGCAAGATCCTTACTGTTCCGCTGTACCGCATCACTGCAAGTTCCTCGCGACGAACCCGCTGGACGGACTCAACCTGCGCATCAAGATCGCGTTCTTCGGAGGATTCCTTCTCTCGTCACCGGTCATCCTCTGGCAGGTCTGGCGCTTCATCACTCCCGGACTCAAGGCTAAGGAGCGCCGCTACGTCGTCTCCTTCGTGGGGTCCTCGCTGCTCTTTTTTGGCGCCGGGGTGGTGGTGGCGTACTACAGCTTCGGACACGCCATCAAGTTCCTAAAGGCCATCGGAGGCCACACGCTGATTACCGAGTACAACCCAAACCAGTACCTCACGTTGTTCTTGCTCATGATGTTCATCTTCGGAATCACGTTCCTCTTTCCGGTGGTCCTGGTGGCACTCGAGATGATCAACTTCGTCACGCCCGCGCAACTCCTGCGCGGATGGCGCTACGCGGTGATCACGATCGTGGTTGCGGCGGCGGTCTTCACACCGAGCGGCGACCCGCTGTCGATGTGCGTGCTGGCCGTGCCCCTCATCGTGTTCTACTTTGGCTCCATTGGAGTGGGTAAGTTGCTGCATAAGTGAGCATTCTCGAATATCGAAGCCGGTTCATCGACGGGCTGGGCTTTGGATTGGACCGTTTTCAGCTTGACGCCATTGAGGCCGTCGATCAGCGAGTAAATGTGCTCGTCAGTGCGCCGACTGGTTCGGGCAAGACGTTGGTGGCCAACTACGCCATCGGCCGGGAACTCGAACGCGAGCAGCGCACGTTCTACACCACGCCCCTCAAGGCGCTGTCGAACCAGAAGTACCACGAGCTCAGCGAACTCTTCGGTTCCTCTCGCGTCGGTCTTTTGACCGGCGACACGTCGATCAATCGAACGGCACCCGTGGTGGTGATGACGACCGAGGTCCTGCGCAACATGCTCTTGACCGAGTCCGACCAACTCACCACGCTCGGACTCGTGATTCTCGATGAGGTGCACTACCTTCAAGACCCCTTTCGCGGCGGCGTCTGGGAAGAGGTGCTGATCCTCACGCCGTCGGCGGTGCGATTCGTAGCGCTCTCGGCGACGATAGGCAACGCCAGTTTCCTCGGCGAGTGGTTCACCCAGGTTCGCGGCCCCACGGTGATCGTGGTCGAGAGTGAGCGGCCCATTCAACTCCACAACCACGTCGCGGTCGTCAAGCGCGGACAACCCGCGGCGGAAATTCACGATCTCCTCGACGGGAGCCGGCTGTCCGAAGACGCGCGCAAGATCGATAACGTCATGAAGTCCTCGCAGCGTTTTCGACCAGGCGTGAAGTGGCAAGGGCCCAAATCAAGCGCGCCGCCCCCGCCCTACCGCGCCCCGCGACGCTCCGAGTTGATGCAAGCCCTGGAGTTAGAGGACCTCCTGCCGGTCATCGTCTTCATCTTTTCGCGCGCCGCGTGTGACGACGCGGTGCACCAACTTCGTCGCGACGGGCTGCTCTTCACGAAGCCCGAGGACCGGCGCGAGATTGAACGCATTGCCGAGGAGCGACTCGTTGACTTTTCGGCCGAAGACCTGGTCGCCCTCGAGTACGCGGACTTCGTCGACGCCCTGCGACGCGGCATAACGATGCACCACGCCGGCATGGTGCCGGCCTTTCGAGAGATCGTCGAGACGTGCTTCGAGCGCAACCTCTTGGCCGTGGTCTTCGCGACCGAGACACTGGCGCTGGGCGTCAACATGCCGGCGCGCTCGGTGGCGCTGGAGCGTTTCACGAAGTACTCCGACTCGGGCCGACAGTTCCTCACCAGCGCCGAGTACGCCCAGATGACGGGCCGCGCGGGACGCCGCGGACTCGACGACGAGGGTCACGCTATTGCCTGTTTCTCGAGTGACCTTTCCCTACAAGACGTCGGGCGCGTCGCCCTCGCGCCACCCGCCGATCTCCACTCGTCCTTTCGACCGACGTATAACTTCACGGCCAACCTCGTCAACCACTTCGACTACGAAACGGCCCTCGACGTCGTGCAGCGGTCATTCGCTCAGTTCGAGAACGAACGCCGTCCCGCCGGGCACCGGCGACCCCTGACCGACCAGATGGTCGCGCGACACCACGTGTTAGAAGAACTCGGCTACGCCGAAGGTTGGACGCTCACCCCACAAGGACAGTTACTTCGTTCGATCTATCACGAGTGCGACCTCCTCATCGCCGAGAGCATCAGCGCGGGTGTGTTCGAGAACCTCGAAGCGTCCGAGCTCGCGGGACTGCTGTCGTGTTTCGTCTACGAATCGCGCAGGTCCACTCGTGCGGTCAACGCGGCACGTCAGGTCTCTACCAAGAAAAAACGTGTGCACCACGACCGCCTCGGCCAGGACCGTCGGGCGAGCATCAGCGAGCGCTTGCGCGAGATCGCCGTCATCGACGCCACCATCCGCGAGGTCGAAGACCGCTACAAGGTCCCGCATTTCAAAGAGCCCGACGGCCACTTCGCCACGGTCATCGCGGCTTGGGCCCGTGGGGTGACCTTGGGCACCGTGCTCGATCTGGCGGACGTGGAGATCGGCCAGACCTCACCCGGTGACTTTGTGCGAAATGCGAAACAAGTAGCCGATCTCTGCGAACAGTTGGCCCGACTGACCCACCTCGAGGAGGTCGCGGACGTGGCGAATTCGGCCCGTGACGCGGTGTTGCGCAGCGTCGTGGCGGGGGCCTCCAGCGTCCACCCACGCGGCTAGATTCGCCCCTAACCTCGTAACTTCATGCACCCCTACGTTGCCGAAGAGTTCTCCGACGCCGAAATTGCGGTCCTTCGTCGCTACTTCACCAATTTAGAGGGTCCAGTTTTTGCCCTCGTCAACCTGCCCGAAGTCGTCAAGGGCGCGCTCTTCGCGCGATACTCACGTTCCTCGAAGAGCCTGCGGCGACTCTTCTTGGACGAGTTCGTGGGTGACCTCGAACTCGCCGGCGACGCCGGTATCGACGCGACCATCGGCCTCGAGCGCGCGGATGACCTCTACCAGAAGATCTTCTTCGAGTACGGCGACGATTCGGTGGCGCAACTCGGCGGGGTACACCTGGCCTGTGAGCAGGCGAGCAATGTCTTGACCAAGGTGCTCGAACGAGGTCGGCTCATGAGCTACCTCGAACAGTCCACCCGTTACCTCGGTTACGACCGACGTCTGGGGAATGGGCTCTACCGCTTTTATCGGGACAATGAGCTACTCGAGTCACGTTTCGGTGCTCGCTACATCGGTGAGATGGACCGGATGTTCGACACCTACCGTGAACTCCTACCGGTCCTCACGGACTGGCTGGCGCAGAAGTACCCCAAGACCCCCGAGGACACCGACTTCGTCTACCGACAAGCCATTCGCGCCAAGGCACTCGACGGGTTGCGCGGCCTCTTACCGGCGAGCGCGCTGTCCAATCTCGGCATCTACGCCTCGGGTCAGGCGTACGAGGCGTTGCTGTTGCGTATGCGGGCGCACCCCTTGCCCGAAGTGCGCGAGTACGCACAGATGATGCTCGACGAACTCGTCAAGGTGATCCCCTCATTCCTCAAACGTTTAGACGTCCCCGAACGCGGACTCGCCTGGACGCAGTACCTCGCTGATACTCGCACCGCGACCAGAACCTTGCTCGGTGACCTCGAGGGTGACGACGAGCCGGTGGGGGAGTACGTGCGACTCGTGGCCTATGACCCGGCGGGCGAGGAGCGGATTCTCGAAGCGATCGTCTTTGCTAACTCCTCGATCTCGCACGAGCGCGCGCGCAACCTCGTAGCCGCGATGAGTTTCGACGAGCGTCGAATGGTGATGGCGACCTACGTCGGCGATCGCCACAATCGCCGTCATCGACCGGGCCGCGCGTTCGAACGCACCGACTACCGATTCGAAGTCGTCAGCGACTACGGGGCATTCCGAGACCTCCAGCGCCACCGTCTCCTCACCATCGAGTGGCAGCCCCTCACGACGGACCTCGGCTTCGACGTTCCCGAGGTCGTCGAGGACGCGGGCCTCGCGGCTCGATACCGCGAATCGCTCTCGCGCTCGGCTGATCTGTTCGAGGACGTGCGCCACGACTTCCCCAATCAGGCNNGCGATGCATTTGATCGAGCTGCGCTCTGGACCACAGGGGCATCCGAGTTACCGCCGAATCGCGCACGAAATGGCTCGACTGATCCGTGAAGAGGCCGGTCATCAGGCGATTAGTGACGCGATGCGCTTCGTCGATTTCTCCGATACCGACCTAGAACGTCTCGACGCAGAACGAGCGGCGGAGCGAAATCGTCTGAATCGGTAGGGATTGTGACTTTTATGCACTCTTTACGTTCAAAAGGCGCACGGTCTGCGAAAAAGGCCGTACAATGCCTGCGCTACAGAAGAGGATTTTATGGCAAGTGAAGTTGACAGCGAGGAAGTATTTGACGAAGAGGAGCTCGCCGACGGCTTCGACGAAGAGATTGTCAGCGAAGAAGAGTTAGAAGATGTCGTCGACGAACTCGAAGACGACACCGATGAGGTTGACGAGATCGACGTCATCGTGGTACCCGACCTCGTCGACGACGATGACGCGGTGCCGGTGGTCGTGGTGGTGGCCGAAGACGACGATGACGTCGTCGACGACGCGGACGTCGAACTGGCCTTAGATGAAGTGCTGGCTGAAACGATTCTGCGCACCTCGGTCCCCGAGGACGACGATGAGGCCCCCCTCGAAGTAGACACCACGCTGGAGGCGACTGAGGCCATTTTGCCCAAACAGGACGATGAGTTCCGCTGCAAGTCCTGCCGCTTGTTGAAGAAGACGAGCCAACTCGCTGATAAGACGAGCATGCTCTGTCGTGACTGCGTTTAGAAGTCGCTGCGTCGTTTGAGCGTTTCGCGCGCTGAGGTGGTCACGCCCGAGTTGGCGCTGCTGTGGAAACACGCCCTGAAGGACGTACTCGCCAAGCGCGGGGGAGAAGCCCTCATGACGACGTTGAGCGGAACGTTCTCTGACGACGAGTTACTCGCGAGCGTGGTGGCGACCGCATCACTTTGGACATTCATCGAAGAAGGCGAACTGAAGGGCTTCTGCCTCTGTCGCGCCCGAGCCGTTGAAGCTGTTTACGTCGCGCACGCATTTCGACGCCAGAAGGTAGCCACGACGCTTGTACGCACCTTGCTCGATGGTGATGACGCACCCGTCGACGCCCTCGCGTTACCCGGCGATAGGGCGATGAAGTCCCTCTACGAGTCCCTCGGTTGGAAGGCTCGACTGCTTACGATGCGCGGCGCGTAGCCGGCCGACGGACGATTCTCGTCGGTGGGGGCGGGGGCGGCACTCGCATGCCGAGGAGCTTCGCGAGTTCAGGAATGGCGCCAGCGTTGTGCACGGCGACCGCGTGACTGGACTCGTCGGCCGGAATACCCAGGGGCTTGACGTTGCGACGAATTGACGTGTCCGCGGCCAACTCGACGATCTCGTTCCAGGTCTTTGAGTCCTGGTCCGCGCTGAGCGACTCTGAGACCAGCGCTACGACCCGCACCGCCGCGTCCGCGCTCAATCTCGTTGAGACGTCCGGGGGGCGAGCCACGAGGGCCAGGGCCTCTTTGACGTTCTTGGCGGTGATGGCGTGCTCGAGTTTCTCATTCCACTGCGTGCGTAGGTGTTCAACGCGTGCGGTGAGGGCGGTCTGGAGCTCCTTCAACTGCACGCGCGCTTCTTCGTCGAGCGTGACGGTCTTGGCGGACGTGACGACCGCTCGGAGGTCTCGCAAACGCAACTCTCGGCCAGCACCAATCGCGCCGCCCGCACGGTCCTTCCACAACGCGAGGTTGGTACGGTTTCGCAGCTCTTCGGCGATGCGTTCAATGGTGGTGGCATCGACCATGGGACGACCTTGGGCCTCGGCGTTCTTGTTTTGCAGTTCGACGGCCGCGCGCACGGCGGGGACGCCACCGCGCAAGAGTTGTTCGGCGACGGGCAGCTGCTCCGGAGAGAGCGTGGCGAGCAGCGCGTTGCGGTGGATCGTGGTCAGCGGCGGCTGTTGGGGCCCCTGGGGACGTTCGCTTCGAGCACCACTCGCTGGCCGTCCCGGTCGATCACTACGAGGGCCTCTCGATGGACGATCGTTTCGAGTCTCGCCCTCGCCGGGACGCTCGCTTCGAGGCCCGCGAGGCGTTCGCTCCGGGCGAGGAGCACCATCGGCGGGCCGTTCGCCCCTTGGGGCTCGCGCGGGGCGCTCACCGGTGGTCGGACCGTCTTTGGAGTCACGTCGAGCACTCGGTCGCTTCGAAGCCGGACGAGCGCCACGGTCGCGGTCGCGGTCGTCGCCGTCGCGACGCGGACCGCGGCCCTTCGGAGCGTAGGTCACCACGACATCGGGACCCTTGGCCGGTTCGGCGATGCGCTCAACGCGCTCGTTCTTGGGATCGAGCGGGGAGGCGGTCTTTGGAGCCGTGACGGAGAGCACCTCAATGCCCTCCATGTACTGCTCGATGTCCGCCCGATAGACGTTGCCGATCACGGGTCCGCCCGGGACCAGCGAGGCCTGCAACACGCCCTTCGGAAGCTTGGCCCCCGCGGCGCGCCAGGTCGCGAGGTCACCACTCAAACTAGTGATTTCGATCTCAATGCGACGAGACATAGGGTTCTAATCTACTCGCTCGATGAAACGCAAACATTTCGAGTGGATTTAGTTCATTTTTACTTTCGTATGCGTAGCATGGCACCGTGAGTGACACGCCCGACAACAGTGGGGACGAGCACGACTCGAATACCACTCCCGACGCAGCGATCACGCCCGAGCCCTCTCCGCCACACGTGTTCGAGACCGAACCGCCACCGGAGGCGACACACGGCACGTTGAGTTATGACGGTGAGCCAACTACGGCTGGTGCGGCCGCATTTCCCGAAAGCACCGCGCGAGGGACCTCGAGCACGCCCGTGGTGGACGAAGCGCCGCTCGCCTCGCAGTCGCGACAGAGTAAGGGTCTCTGGTCGACGCGCCTCTCGCTCTTACTCGTCGCCGCCCTGGTGGGGGGACTCGCCGGACACTTCGCCGCGCCGAGTTCATCAAACGATGGGGGACTCACGATCAAAGCGTCGGGTACCGCGCCCGGCGCCGCCATCTTGCCCAACGGCGTGAGCATCCCCAAACTCGTGCAGCGCGTCCTACCCTCGATCGTCAGCATCGACGTGAAGGGGAGCGGCGAAGAGGACCAGGGCACCGGCATGATCATCTCGAAACGTGGTCTCGTCGTGACTAACAATCACGTCATCGCCGCGGCGGTCAACGGCGGCACAATCACGGTCACTCGTAGCGGATCAACGAAGAGTGAGCCGGCGACGTTGGTCGGCACGAACCCCGTTGACGACGTCGCACTCATTCGCATCAACAACGCGTCGAACCTACCGCCGGTGACCTTTGGCAACTCGAACGCGCTCCAGACCGGGGACGCCGTCGTCGCGATTGGCAACGCCCTCGGCCTCGCCGCGGGTACGCCGACCGTTACCCAGGGNNGAGAACATGATTCAAACCGACGCGGCCATCAACCCCGGAAACTCCGGTGGTCCGTTGCTCGACTCGAGTGGTGACGTCATCGGGATGAACACCGCAGTCGCGGGCACGTTGTCGGACGGCGAGAACTCGCAGAACATCGGTTTCGCTATTCCGGTGGCGACGATCGAATCACTCCTTAAGTCCCTCGCGGCGGGGGAGAGCGTGGTCACTCACGGCGCGTTCATCGGCGTAGAGATCGAATCGAACACACCGTCGCTCCAGGCTCAATACGGCTTCTCCGTTTCTACGGGCGCGGTGGTAATAAGCGTTATTTCCGGCACCGGCGCCGCTGCGGCGGGCGTCAAGCAAGGCGACATCATTGTCGGCATCAACTCAACGGCGATCCAGAGCGCCCAGGACGTGACCCAAGTCATCTCCGGCCTCAAGCCGGGCAATGAGATCGTCCTTCACGTCGTGCGGGGCACGAAGCACATCTCGATTCACGTGACCCTAGGGCACGAACCTGCCAGCTAATCCCACGGTCGCGATTCCACCGTCGACGGGCAACACCGCTCCCGTGATGTAACTCGCCGCGGGTGACGCGAGAAAGATCGCCGCGCCCGCCATGTCCGAGGGCTGACCGATGCGCTTCATCGGCGCCGACTCGGCAATCGACTCGCCGTACTCTTCGAGGGTGGCGTGCATCATCTTGGATTCGAAGGGACCGGGCGCGATTGCGTTCACCGTGGTCGTCGGCGCCAAGAACCTTGCCAAATGGCGCGTGAGTTGGTGTACCGCTGCTTTGGACGCCGAGTACGCGTAGGTTTCCATACTGGGTACGAGGAGCCCGTCGATGGATCCGATGTTGATCACGCGCGAGGGATCTTCCTTCGTGGCCGCGGCTTGGAGCAGCGGACGCAGGAACTTCGTCAGGTGGAAAACACCTTTCACGTTGAGCGCCAGCACGCGCTCGAACGCGGCTTCGTCGTAGTCGACCATCGGTGCGCCCCACGTAGCACCGGCGTTGTTGACCAGCACGTCCAAGTGTGATTCGCGAGACGCCAGCTCTTCGGCGAGTCGCTTGCATTCGGCCTCGCTCGAGAGGTCGGCCGGAAGGGAAGTACACGGTCCAATCGCCGAGAGCTCCTTGGCGAGCGCGTCGCCGACCGCCGCCTTGCGCGATGAGATATAGACGATCGCACCGGCGTCAATGAATCCCCGAGCAATCATTTCACCGATGCCCCGAGAACCCCCGGTGACTAATACAACCTTGCCCGAAACGTCAAACAGTGAGTTCATGGGGCGAATTGTAGGTCAGGCGATGGTGGTCACGACAAACGCCGTACGGGGACGCTCGAGATCAGGTCGTCGTTCGTGGGCGATGACGAGTGCTTCGTCGACGTCGTGGGCGAGCACGAACTCCTGACTCATACCCTTGGAGAGATCGCCCCACACAACTCGGAATTGAAAGAGCCCGTTTGGGCCCACCACTAGTTAGAAACGCGCAGCGCCGTCACCGACACGGAGGAAACCGTCGACTTGGTATCGGTGGAATACTCGGCGCGGATCTGCCACACGCCGTCGGCGCTGAAGTTAAAACCGCATTCGACTTGGCTCTGCTGGACGGGCTGGTACGAGCACACGATATTGGGCTGGTTAGCGGCGGCCGGAGCGATCGCCACCATACGAACCACACCGCCGGTGTGTTCTGGCAACACGTCGGCAATCACGTTAAAAGTTCCGTTGGACGCAGATGCGGGTACGGAATTATCACTGAAATCGAAGGAAAGGACGACACTGTTTTGAATAGTGAGGTCAGCGCCGGCTGGAATAGCCACAAATCCGATGCTGCATGCTACAAAGAGCACAGCCAAAAGTCCCCGACGCATGAAATGACTATAACAGGATGGCTAATTTATAACGCCGATAATGTTCGTTATGTAAAGTTAGTAATTTGGACGTCCCAACGGACACAAGCAGCCGTTTTCCCTTTAATTCCCCACCATTTGGAGGGGGTTCGCTAGGTTCGTAGTACCCATGCCACCAAATCTGACCCTGAAACCGCGCGAATTTGTAATGGCATTGTCATCTGCGGCGATTGGCGGCTTTATCGGCACCATGCTGCGCGATCTGCTCTTAAAGCTCGAGCATCTACCGTCGCCCACGAACCTGGTCTCCTGGCCCCAAGAGATCCCCTGGGCGCTACTCGCAATCAACTTCGTCGGCGTGTTTTTCGCCACTCGTCTCCTTCGCGGACACCTGCGCCACCATGATCCCAACGACCGTACTCGGGTGCTGGTCATCACCGGTTTCTTTGGTGGACTGACCTCGTACTCCGCTTTGTTCGTTGATTTTGCCGCAATCTGGCATGTCAGCCCCTTCGGCTGTCTTTTGGTGGCCGTAGGCGCCATTTTGAGCGGCGTCCTGGCGGGGTGGCTAGGGCTCAGGAGCGTGTCGACGTGACCCTCGTGCTCGTGTCACTTCTTGGAGCCGTTGGCTGCGTCGTGCGGTACTTGATGGAGTACGCCCTGCGACGACACCACCCCACGATTCGCCCGTGGGCGACGGTCGCCGCCAACACCCTCGGCTGTCTCGTCGCTGGCTACGCCGCGTACCGGCTCATCGGCGCGAGCGACGCTCACCTGCGATCGATTGTCATCACGGGCTTTTGCGGGGGACTCACGACGTTCTCGTCGGCCTTCGCCATTCCAATGATCCTCCAGCGTGAGCACCGTTTGGTCTATTCGGTGACCTTGATGGCCACTACCCCACTGCTCTGTACGGGCGCGTTTCTCTTGGGGACGGTGTTCGCGCGGTAGCGGTGGGCGCGGTAGAGGTCGATGGGCAGCCATGTAATACTTTGGGCGTCCATCTCGTGAGCCAGTCTCGGAATGGGAGTAACGGAGGCAGAGTGAAGCGACGCGGACCACTCACGGTCGCCTGCCTGTTATCGCTGGTCACCGCGGGCCTGTCACTCCCGGCGAACGCGGCATCCACGAGTCCCGCGACGCACTTTTCGGCCACGGCGCTGCTCGCAAAATCAGAGGCCGCGACCGTCGCCGCAGGCAGCGTGCGAGTGACGGGGCTGGAGACGTTCTCTAACGGGTCGAAGTGGGCTTCGGTCCTCGACAGCGCCGCGGACGAGTCAACCCAGACGGGCAAGGGCTCCGGCCAACACGAGATCGTCCTCGTCATCGGCCCAAAGGTGTTCATCTACGGGAATGAGCTGTACTACCTCAGCGCGACGGGCAAGGAGAATCCTAAGTTCGCGGATCGATGGGTCTTGGTGAATTCTTCCAGTTCGCTCTATCACTACAACCAGACCGGTGAACTCCTGAACTCGCTGGCGAAGAGCGTGTTTGACGTGAGCAGTCCGAAACTCGAGGGTGTCGTGAAGTACTACGGGCACCAAGCGGTCAAGATCTCCGCGAAACTCCCCACGTCGTCTTCAGCTCCCGGATCACCACAGACGATTTACATCTCCACCACGGCACCGTATTTGCCGTTGGGTTATTCCTTGCGGGTCTCTTCGGACGACGAGGCGCTGACGGCCAAGGCGACGTTTTCAAAATGGGGCGAAACCGTCAAGGTCGTCGCGCCCACGACGTACGCCTCCGCGTCGTAACGCTCAGCCCTCCAGCCTGCGCGCGCGACTACGAAGCTCCGCTCGCACTCCTCACGAGCCAGAGGAACGTGGGGTCGGGTTTCTCCAAGAGTTCGGGGTGCCACTGCACGGCGAGGAGACGCCGATCCGCACTCTCGAGACCCTCGACGACGCCGTCGGGCGCCTTGGCCGATACCAACAAGCCCTCGCCCACTTCGTCGACGACTTGATGATGGAGGGAGTTCACACCAATCTCCCCCGCGAACAGTTCTGCGGCCAAGGTTCCTTCGACCACGTGCACGCTGTGCGTCGCTTCGTGGCCGTCGACGTCCCACTGCGGGTGGCCAACGCCTTCGTCGAGTTCCACGTGCTGGCGAAGTGTGCCGCCGTAGACGACGTTCACCAGCTGCAGTCCACGACAGATGGCGAGCACCGGGATACCTTTGCGCTGGGCCGCGGCGAACAGTCTGATCTCCCAGGCGTCGCGATCGGGCTCAATCGGTCCCAAATCCTCCTCCGCGGTCTGCCCGTAGTTCGCCGGGTCCACATCAGCGCCCCCCGACAGCACCAGACCGTCGAGGTGCTCGACCATCTCTTCGGGATCGGCGTCGCGCGTCAGCTCAACCGGCAAGCCCCCGGCGAGGGCGATCGAGCGCGGATAGTCGGTGAAGTGGAGATCGAACTCGATGGTGCTCATCGCCACCGGAACGTGGGCGCCCAGGGCCGACGCGGGCCATCGGCGCCCGGAGATGCCAATCAGCGGTCGAGCCATAAACCCAGTGTACGTGGAGCGTTCAAATCGTGTTGTAATGGGCGTGTCGTTTGGACGCAAACATCTTTGGAGGATTCGTGACCGACGCGCTCGCGGACATCACGTCCCACGACACCTACGTCGCGGGCGTGCCTTACGACACCTTCGCGTACCTTCGTGAACACGACCCGGTGCACTGGACCGAGGAGGCGGAGGGTCGCGGGTTCTGGAGTCTCACTACCTACGACGACATTCTCGTCGCCAGCCGCAACACCGACGTCTTCTCGAGCCGCTTCGGCATCCGGCTCGAGGACATGGACGAGGAGGAGACCGAAGCCCGACGCACCCTCATGGAGATGGACGCGCCCGAGCACACCCGGCTGCGACGCTTGGTNNCTGCCCGACGCCGACCTCGACTGGCTCGTCCAACGAGGCGACGCACTCATTGGTAACACGGACGCTGACTTCACGGACTACGTCATTGATCAGGTCGACACCAGCGAGTACCGACTCCTCCCCTTCCGCTCCCCCGTGGCCCTCGAACTCTTCGAATACGCCGCGCAGGAGCTCGAATCGCGTCGCCTGTCCCCCACCCACGACGTCCTCAGCGCGCTGCTCGCACCCACCGTTGACGGCGACACGCTCGACGACCTCGCCCTGAAGAACTTCTTCACTTTGATGGTGGCGGCCGGCAACGACACGACGCGCTACACGATGACCGGCGGTCTCCTCGCGCTCATCGAGCGACCAGAACTCTTCGCACGGATTCCCACGATGTCGTTGGAGGAGCGCAAGAGCCTCGTTGAAGAGATGCTGCGCTGGACGACGGTGACGATGCACTTTCGCCGGACGTTGACGAAGGACGTGGAACTTCGGGGCAAGACCCTCAAGGCGGGTGACAAGGTCGTCCTCTGGTTTGCGTCGGCCGACTTTGACGAGACGCACTTCGACCAACCCGATGAGTTTCGAGCGGATCGAACCCCCAACGATCACGTGGCCTTCGGACTCCACAGCCCGCATCTCTGTCTCGGGGCGCACCTCGCCCGCTTGGAGCTGCGCGTGCTGTTCGAAGAACTGGCGCGGCGATGGGAGAAGGTAGAACTGATGGCGCCGCCGGAGCGCCTGCGGTCGAACTTCATCAGCGGCATGAAGACGTTGCCCCTACGGGTGACCTGGCGCTAGAGAAACGGCAAATACTCGCGCAGTTCCCAATCAGTTGTCGCCGCCACAAAACTCTCCCACTCGGTGCGCTTGATCGCGACGTGCTGTGCGACCAGGTCCGCACCGACCGATTCGCTGAACTCGTGGTCAGCTTCGAGCGCGTCGAGCGCGAGCGCGAGCGAGGCCGGCACGCCGACGGTTGCGTCAATGGTGTCGAGCCCATTGCCACGCTCGGGAGGTCCGGGGTCGGTCTTGGCGTTCACGCCCAATCGCGCGGCCTGAAGGACCGCCGCGGCGGCGGTGTGGATGACGGCCGCGCCATCACTCAGTCGATGTTCGAGGCGAGCCCCACGACCACGCTCACCCGGCACGCGAATCGTCGCGCCGCGGTGGTCGTAACCCCAGTTCGCCCAGTATCCCGAGAGCGACGCCGGTCGCAGTCGCTTGTACGCGTTCACGGTCGGCGCACACAGTCCCGCGAGTGCCTGATGATGCTCGAGCAGTCCGCCGATGGAGTTCTTCGCCAGCGCCGAGATCCCATCGGTGGCCGACGCGTCGTTGATCACGTTCTCACCGTCGTCATTGGTGAATGAGAAATTCACGTGAAGACCCGATCCTCCTCGATCGCTCAACGGTTTACCCATGAAGGTGACCAACAGACCGAGGCGCTGGGCCACTTCGCGAGCGAGCACTTTAAAGAGGAAGGCGTCATCCGCCGCGCGCAGGGCGTCGCGGTATNNACCGCCGATCCGGTTCCGTAGACGAACGCGCCGGGCGTGTCCATTGGCTTCCATCCCCCACGTTCATCGGCCACGAACACGTACGCTTCGAGCTCGAAGCCGATCAGTGGTTCGTAGCCGAGCGCGCGCCAGTCTTCGATGGCTCGTTGGAGGGCGCACCTCGGCGACACGGCCACGGGCTCACCGGCGCGTTCGAGGGAAGCCACGACCACCGACGTGTTCGCTTCCCAACTCGGTCGAACGTCGTCGAGTGAGTAGACGGCGTCGAAATCCGGCAGGCCTTCATTCCAGTAACTACCGGGAGCCTCGGGCGTCATCCCTCGGTTGTAGCCCAGCGCCCAGGTGCCCGTACAGTGACGGACCCCGTGCAGACCCACGTCCGCGGGGACGTACTTGCCTCGGGCGAGGCCGAGGTGGTCCGGCCACAGGACCCGCACGCGTTCAAGAGCACTAGCCATAACGCCTCCTCGGGTGACGTTGGCGAACGTAGCACGGGCCCGCCCGAGAGGTTTGTAATGTGAAGGAGTCATTTGAATACAAACGATTTTCGGAGGCCGGGTGGAGTTTCGACGCATACTGCTCGACGGCAACGTCGTCGAGGTCACCCGCGAAGGCGAAACCCTCGTCGCGGCCGACGGTCGTCGAGTCGAAGCCGCGAGCGCCACGCACCTCTCGCCGGTCTCGCCCAGCAAGATCCTGTGCTGTCACCTCAACCACGTCTCGCGCGTTCGCGAGTTTGAGCTAGAACTACCGCCCGCCCCCACCTGGTTCCAAAAGCCCGTCTCTTCACTCAACGCCCACCACGGCGCGGTGGTGCGACCCGCCAACTGTCGCTTTTTGAACTTTGAGGGTGAGGTCGCCATCGTGATTGGCCGAACCGCGCGCAACATCGCACTGGCTGACGCCGAGCACTACATCGCGGGCTACACCATCGCCAACGATTTTGGACTGCACGACTTTCGCGATACCGACGCGGGATCGATGCTCCGCGTGAAAGGGGCCGACACGCTCTGTCCCCTAGGACCGGGCCTCATCACCTCCTGGGACTTTAGGGGCAAGTCACTGCGCACGTTGGTGAACGGCGTCGTACGACAAGACGGATCGACCGACGAGATGGCCTGGGACATGCACTACCTCGTCACGGACTTGGCGAGACTCATCACGTTGGTGCCCGGCGACGTCATCCTTTCTGGGACGCCGGCCTTCTCTCGCCCCGTCGAGCCCGGCGACGTCGTCACCGTCGAGGTCGAAGGTCTCGGGGCGCTCACCAACCACGTCGTCGCATCACCCGAGCCCGTTAGTGA
>PKZN01000087.1:24944-39796 GCA_003133075.1 Acidimicrobiaceae bacterium
GGGGGCGTCGACGTCGCGACCGATCACTTCATCAACAATCAGCGCGTGCCCTCGGCCGCGACGTTCGAAGTGCGTTCGCCGCTCGACTGGTCGCTCAAACTCGCCGACGTCGCACGGGCCACCTCGAAGGAGAGTGGCCTCGCGCTCTCGGCGGCCACCGAAGCCTTCGCGGGATGGGCCGGACTTCACGTCAAAGAACGAGGCCAGTATCTTCGTCGGTTGGCGGAACTCATCGACGACAACGTCGAGCGACTGGCGATCGTTGAGTGTCTCGATACCGCGATGCTCGAGGAGAGTTTGCGGCGTCGCGTGATCGCACGGGGGGCTCGAAACTTCCGCGCCTACGCCGACCTCGCCGAGGACTACCAGTCACGACGCTGGGCGTCGAATGGCACGCACAACACCGTGCTGCGCATGCCCGCCGGACCGACGGTGGTGATTACGCCCTGGAACGCGCCGTTCCTCCTCTCGACGTGGAAGATCGCGCCGGCGCTCGCCGCAGGTAACACGGTCGTGCTCAAGCCCGCCGAGTGGGCGCCGCTCAGTTGTTCGTTGTTGATGGACCTCGTCCTTGAGGCTGAGTTTCCGGCGGGAGTTCTCAACCTCGTGCAGGGCTTCGGTGATGAGGTCGGTGCCGCACTGGTCAGCGACCCACGAGTGCGCCGAATTTCTTTTACCGGCTCGCCGCAGACGGGCCGAGCGATCGGCGTCACCGCGGCCAACAACTTGGTGCCCTTCACGGCCGAACTGGGCGGCAAGGGCCCGTTCGTGGTCTACGACGACGCGGATCTCGAACTCGCCGCTCGACAGGCAGCCCAGATGTACGACGACGCCGGCCAGGTCTGCCTGGCGGGCACCCGACTCCTGGTTCAGGACTCAATCCGCGACGATTTTTTGGATCGTTTCACGTCAGCCACCGAGCGACACGTACTCGGCGACAGCCGCGACAAGGTCACGACGATCTCACCACTCATCCACCCCGATCACCTCCGCCGGGTCGAGGGATTCGTCGAGCGCTCCTTGGCGGCCGGCGACACACTGGTCTTTGGAGGCGAACGACTTCGTCGCGACGGCCTGTGGTTCGAGCCGACGCTCATCGAACCACGATCCAACGACGCCGAGATCGTCCAGAACGAGGTCTTCGGACCGGTGTTGACGTTGCAGACCTTCACCGATGAGGACGACGCGATTGCGATGGCGAACTCGACGCCCTACGGGCTCTCGGCGATGGTCTTCACGTCAAACCAGAAGAAGGCCGAGCGCTTCGGCCTGGGCGTGCGGGCCGGCACCATCTGGGTGAACTGCTTTTTGGTCCGTGATCTCACGGCGCCCTTTGGTGGCACCGGGATCAGCGGCATCGGCCGTGAAGGTGGCGACTACGCACTCGACTTTTACAGTGACCTCAAGACGTTCCAGGTGAAAGAGGAGACGACTCATGGGTGAGATCGTCGGCGCCGGTTTCCTCGCCCACGTCCCGACCATCGTGTTGCCCGACGCGCAACGTCGCGCTCTTAATGAAGGCCGAGAGAGCACGCTCTATAGCGGCCTGCATCGACTTCGCCGCGAGGTCTTTGACGAGCTGCGCCCCGACCTAGTGATCGTCTTTGACAGCCACTGGTTCACCACCGTCGAGTTCGTCATCACCTCCGCCGAACGACGGCTCGGGTTCTTCACCTCCGAGGAACTGCCGCGTGGCATGTCGAGCGTCCCCTACGACGTCAAGGGCGACGCCACGTTCGCCAAACTCGTCGGGGAGATCGCGGACGTCACACCGCAGTGTTGGATCACGCCGATCGACAATGAGCACTTGCCCATCATGTACGCCACGACGAACTTCTTCCCCTTTCTTCAAGGCGACGAAGCCTGGCTTTCGGTGAGCACGTGCCAGACCGCCGAACCACGAGATTTCGCGCTGGTCGGCGAGGTCATCGCCAAAGCGATCGCCCAGAGCGATCGCCGGGTCATTCTGATCGCCTCAGGCGCCCTCAGTCACACGTTCCACACGCTGCGCACCTTGCGCGACCACGAAGCCGCGGACGAGAAACACATCTACTCCGAAGCCGCGCGACGTGCGGACCACGAGGTCATCGACGCCTGGTTNNCTACGAGAACTCCATCGGCACCGGTCAGGTCCACGTGTGGTTCGATCGCCCGAGCGGCGGGTGGACCGAGCGAGACGCGTGACGATGCGCGGGGTGCCCTTTCCTCGAACCCCGAGCGGTCGGGCGTCACTCCTGCCGCCGCTGCCGTGGCACTACTCGGGCGACCTGTTGACGGTGGAGTACCGCACGGACCCCTCCGCAATCGCCGCGTTGTTGCCCGAGGGCGTGACCCTCCCCCACGACGACGAGGACCCGGGCGCCGTGGCCTTCATCTGGGCCGACTGGCAGAGTTGCGGTGATGACGGCGCGGAGCTGCTCGATCCGGTACGCGCGCAGTACAAGGAGGCGTTCGTCGTCGTGCGCTGTCGCTACGGGGACCAACTCTTTAGCCGGTGCTTGTTCATCTGGGTCGACAAGGACTTCGCGCTCGTGCGCGGGTACCTTCAGGGCTATCCCAAAAAGCTCGGATCGATTCACCAGACCCGTCCCGTCAGCCGAGGCCGCGCCGGGCCCCGGCTCGAAGTCGGCGGACGATTCGGCATGACCCTGGCCGCGAGTGACCGTCGACTCGCGGAAGCGACCGTCACCATCGAAGGCGACCGGGCCACCAACGGNNGTCGATCTCGATCTCGGTCCGGCCTACGGGGGTGGCGCGACGCTCGAGGTCTTCGACTCGCCGAGTGAGGAACTCGTCTCGATCGCCCCTCGCGAGATCATCGGCGGCTACTTTCGCTCCGTCGGCACCACTTTCAACGGTGGCACAACCATGGAAACATAGACGTGTCTCGACGAATCGCGAGCTCCGAGGCGACGGTCGTGTCCGGGGCCGAACGCGACATCCGTGCGCGCTTAGAGGGCCACGAACTCGACTTCGTCGCGATGAGCGCGGTCTCGAACATCTACCGCACCGGTGCCGCCGTGCGCAACCACATGGAGCGCACCGTGCTCGCCGAGTACGACCTCAGTTGGGTGGCCTTCACGGTGCTGTGGGTTCTGTGGATCTGGAACGCCCAGGAGACGGGCCACGTCGCGGCGGAAGCGGGCATCACGAAGGGAACACTGACGGGTGTGATCAAGACCCTTCAGTCTCGCAAACTCATCCGGCGCATCCCCCATCGCGATGACCGGCGACGCGTCTCGATCGGTCTGACCCGAGCGGGAACTCGGATGATCGAAGAAGTGTTCCCGCAGTTCAACCAGCAAGAGAGCCTGGCAGTGAGCACACTCAGCGCCACCGATCAGTTAGAGCTCGCGCGACTGCTGCGCCTTGTCCTGGCGCACATCCACGACGTCGACGAGAACGAGGGCGTCGTCACGCCCTGAGGCCGCTTCGGCGCCTGCGCAGATGTGGCGAGACGGACGAAGGCCACGCCACCGCCTATACCTCGAGTTCTCGAAGACGACGACGCAGGAACGAACGCTCGACGTCGTTGGACTGCTGCGCGAGTGCCTCCTCGTACGCGGCGCGCGCCTCGGCCCGATGACCCAGACGGCGAAGAAAGTCGGCACGGGCGCTCGCGAGGTAACCGTAATTCGCCAGTTGCGGCTCGTCAGCGAGCGTCGCCAGGGCCAGCAAGCCCGCCTCCGGACCTTCGGCGAAACTGACCGCAACCGCTCGATTCAGCGCCACCACCGGTGAGGGCCAGGTGAGCATCAAGATGTCGTAGAGGCCAACGATCTCGCGCCAGTCCGTCTCCTCCCAACTCGCCGCTTCCGAATGGACCGCGGTAATCGCGGCCATCAGCACGAAACGGCCCGTCGACCCCGCGGCCAACGCGCGTCGAACGAGCGCTTGACCCTCAGCGATCGCCGCTCGATCCCAGCGTGAGCGGTCCTGTTCTGAGAGGAGGGCGAGACTCCCCTCATCGTCAACCCTCGCCTCGTGACGGGCGTCAGTGAGCCAGATCAAGGCGAGGAGTCCCGCGACGTCGGACTCATCGGGAAGCAGTTGGTGCAGCAACGCGGCGAGTTGCCGAGCGTTTTCAACTAGGTCGCGACGCACCAGTTCTGAACCGTTCGGAGCGGTGTACCCGGTCGTGAAGACCAAGTGGATTGCGGACAGCACTGCGTCTAGACGTTCTGGCAACTCCTCGCGCTCGGGCACTCGGAACGGGATCCGCGCGTCGCGGATTTTCTTCTTCCCTCTCGTCAGACGCGCCGCCATCGTCGTCTCACTCACCAAAAACGCACGCGCGACTTCGCTGGTGGTGAGGCCACAGAGCAGACGAAGCGCCAAGGCCACTTGGGTCTCAATGGCGAGTGAGGGGTGACAACAGGTGAAGATGAGTCGGAGCCGTTCGTCGCGCACGTCTTCTTCCACTACGTCCTCGCTCGCGACCGCGACGGCGTGCGCCCGGGTCCTCGACGCTTCGTGGCGCAGCACGTCAATCGCCCGTCGACGAGCGACGGTGGTGAGCCATGCGCCGGGTCGCTCGGGAACTCCCCGCGACGCCCACGCCGCTACCGCTCGCCCGAAGGCGTCTTGTACGCACTCTTCGGCCACGTCAATGTCCCCGGTGACGCGTACCGTCGCGGCGAGGACGAAGCCCCACTCGTGACGGTACGCGTCAGCGATCGCCGCTTCAACGTCGTCGCGGCGCACGTGGTTCAGCCGAGCACCCAGATTGGACGTACCTCTACCCCACCGTGGGGCGCCGGTACCTGGCTGGCGATTGAGATGGCGGCGTCCAGATCGGGCGCTTCGATGAGGTAGTAGCCGCCCAGCGCTTCCTTCGTTTCGGTGAAGGCGCCGTCGGTCACGACGAGTTTGCCGGTGGCGTCGCGTCGCAGCGAGGTCGCGGTGGTGACTGCTTGCAGCGCGTTACCCCCGCGCAGCGAAGCGGCGTTGTTCTTGCCGAACTCCTCGTGTTCCTTCATCAATGTGTTGCCCTCCGCCGGTTCGGCCGCTTCCATTGCTTCGTGATCTGCGTAGATCAGTACCAGGTATTCAGACATCTCGTGCTCCTTTATTGGACCCGCCCCTCGGGCCTCACTCGTATCGACGTAGCAACATCCCCCAAATCGACAGTCACTACCTACTTGGCTGAAAATATCGTGCCGAGACCCTCAGCGCACGGCGTCGGCGGTCGCGATCAGTTGACGGGCGGCGCGCGCCTCATCCACCCGCGAAACCGGTGTGCTCTGGGGCGCTCGATGCAACGAGTCCGGGTCATCCTTCGCGCGCTGGGCAATTCGTTCAATCGCCTGGGCCAGCGCCTCAAGGGTTTGCACACTCTCGGTCTCGGTAGGTTCGAACATCAGCGCCTCTTCGACGATCAGNNCGCAGCCAGTTGGCGTTCAACACCGCGTGACGCGCGACGCGAGTCAAGCCGTCACCCCCGTGGACGTCGATGTAAGCGAGCGCTCGCGCGAGGACCATCGCGTTGCCCTGCCACCCGTGGACGCGTCCGATCGACCTCGCGGGCGCGACCCAGTCGAAGGTTCCGTCCTCGACGCGGCGAGCCTGGGGACCCGGGAGGAACTCGACCAAACGCGAGGCCACCGCTACTGGTCCCGCGCCCGGTCCGCCGCCACCGTGGGGCGTGGCGAAGGTCTTATGCAGATTCATGTGCACGATGTCAAAGCCCATATCGCCCGGGCGCACCGCGCCCAAGATGGCGTTCAAGTTCGCCCCGTCGTAGTAAAGGAGCCCACCGACGTCGTGGACGGCTTTGGCGATCTCGGTGATCTCTTCTTCGAAGAGCCCAACGGTGTTGGGATTGGTCAACATGATGCCCGCGACGTCGGGACCGAGGGCCGACTTCAGCGCCTCTAGGTCCACGAGGCCGCGGTCGTTCGAGGGCACCGTCGTCACCTCGTACCCCCCGAGGGTCACCGACGCGGGGTTCGTGCCGTGGGCCGAGTCGGGGATCAACACCCGCCGTCGCTCTTCGCCGTTGGCTTCGTGGAACGCGCGCATCAACAGCAGCCCCGTCAACTCCCCCGCCGCGCCCGCGGCCGGCTGCAACGTGGCGGCGCTCATGCCGGTGATCGCGCAGAGTTTCGCCTCCAGCGTCACCATGATCTCCAGCCAACCCTGGCAGAGCGACGCTGGTGCGCCGGGGTGCACGGCGTTGAGACCCGGATCGGCCGCCACCGCGTCGCAGAACTTCGGGTTGTACTTCATGGTGCACGAGCCGAGCGGGTACATACCAAGGTCCACCGAGAACTGCCGGTGGGACAGTCGCGTGAAGTGTGCCACGAGGTCGCGCTCGGAGACCTCGGCGATNNTCGGTACGCCGGTCGTGCGCAGTTGGTAGGCCGAGCGGCTGGGCACCGACATCTCAAAGAGCGTCGGCTCGGTTTCGTGTCCCATGATCGGTGCGGACGCCGCGCGACCCCCGGGTTGTGCGTTCGTGCTCATCGCTTCAACGCCTCTTTCAGTAACTCGACGTAGCGGTCGATCTCTTCTTTCGTTCGTCGCTCGGTCACCGCCACCAACAAGACGTGCTCAATGCCGTCGTCGACGGAGGGGTCCTCACCACCGGCGAGCGTCGCGACCGAGAGTCCCGCCAGCACGTCGCCTTCGGCCATCGTCGAGATGACCTCGTCGGCGCGACGTGACAGGCGCACGGCGAACTCGCGAAAGAACGGTTGGCTCGACACGGCGCTCACCCCGTCGACGCCCATGAGTTCGTCGTAGAGATAGTGCGCGCCCTGGGCGCAGCGCGTCGCGACCTCGCGCAGACCCTGCGTACCGAGCCAGCCGAGCTGGATCGCGGCAGTGACCGCCATCAAGGTTTGATTCGTACAGACGTTCGACGTTGCTTTTTCTCGTCGGATGTCCTGCTCGCGCGCGCGCAGCGTCGTGACGAACGCGCGCCGGCCACTCGAGTCGACCGTCTCACCCACGATGCGCCCCGGTAAGCGACGAACTTGCGCCTCGGTACAGGCGAAGAGACCGAGATAGGGACCACCGAAGGAGAGCGGCGTTCCAAAGGCTTGGCCTTCCCCGACGAACACGTCCGCGCCCCACTGTCCCGCGGTCTTCAGCACTCCCGCGGCGACCGGATCACCCCCGATGACGAAGAGCGCGTCGTGCTCGACGGCGAGCGCCTTGGCGTCCGAGAGGTCTTCGACGATCCCCAAGTAGTTCGGATACGCCGCGACGACGGCCGCGACGTCAGTTGCTTCGACGCTCTGCCAGTCGGTCACCCCGTCGCGCAGCGGTACTTCAACAATGCGGTGACCCGTGCCGCGAGCGAAAGTGCGCGCCACCTGACGCCAGTGTGGGTGGACCCCGGAGGAGATGACCATGGTCTGGCGGCCCGTGGCGCCGTGGGCCATGTTGAGGGCTTCGACGAGGGCGGTCGCCGCGTCGTAGAGCGAGGCGTTCGGTACCGGGAGCCCGCTCAGGCGCGCGACGAGCGTCTGGTACTCAAAGACGGCTTGCAGCACCCCTTGGGCGACCTCGGGTTGATAGGGCGTGTAGGCGGTGACGAACTCGGAGCGGTTCGCGAGCATCTTGACGACGGCGGGCACCTCGTGGTCGTAGGCGCCACCACCCGCAAAGCACGTCATCGCCGTTGCCTTGGCGGCGTTCGCACCGGTGTAGTGCGAGAACAGCGCGGCGACGTCGGGTTCGCTCATACCGGGTTCCACGTCGAGGCCACCCGAGAGTCGAACCGCGTCAGGAATATGGGCAAAGAGGTCGTCCAAGGACTCCATGCCGAGGAACGAGAGCATCGAGGCGACGTCGTCCTCGGTGTGCGGCAGGTAGTCCGCCATCACGACTCCTTTTTGACGAAGGGCAGTGCCGTTATATGCGCCGGCATCTCCTTCTCGCGCAGGACGACCGTCACCTCGCGTCCGACGGGAAGATCCGGCTCCAAGAGCCCCATGCCGATCCCGTGTCCGAGCACGGGAGAGAAATTTCCCGAGCTCAAGGTGCCCACGCTGGTGCCACTGAGGACGACCTCGCCACCGTCGCGCAGTGGTTGGCGACCGGCCGTTGCGACACCGCTCAAGATGCGACGCACGCCGCGTTCGCGTTCGGCCGCGACGGCGTCGCGACCGCGGAACGTCTCCTTCTGCCACCCGAGCACCCAGCCGAGCCCCGCTTCTAACGTGGTCGAGTGCAGCGTGAGTTCGTGGCCGTAGAGCGGCAGCGCGGCTTCGAGGCGAAGCGTGTCCCGTGCCCCGAGGCCCGCGGGCGTGATGTCGGCGGCGACCAGACGTCGAAAGATTCGTTCGGCCACTTCGTTCGGCGCCGCGATCTCGAGCCCCGCCTCGCCGGTGTAGCCCGTGCCGGCGACTCGTACCTCAACGCCCTCGTAGTCAAAGCGCTCCACACGAAACCGTCCCACCGCCGCGAAACGCGCGTCAACGGCGTTGACCTTCTCTCGAGCGCGCGGACCCTGCACGGCGAGGATGCAGCGCTCGGAGGTGACGTCACGCCCGGGCAGCGCCGAGGTGACGCCCGAGGTGTTCGACGCATTGGGCATGACGTCGAATTCGTCCTCACCCACCCACCACACAATGATGTCGTCCACGACGAAACCGTCGTCGGTCAACAGATGGGTGTACTGCGCGCGACCTGGGGCAATTTTCGCTAAGTCGTTGGTCAACGTGCGCTGGAGGGCTTCGAGCATCCCGGGCCCGTCACAGCGCACGGTACCGAGGTGACTGACGTCAAAGACGACCGCGTCGCGGCGACACGCCAGGTGCTCGGCGACCGTACCGGTGCCGTACTGCAGCGGCATGGCCCAGCCCCCGAAGGGCACGATCTTGGCGCCGAGTTCGACGTGGAGATCGTAGAGAAACGGTCGGCGATCGTCCATGGGCTCCTTAGGCTGCTTGTCCGTCCACGATACGCAGATCGTGGTGGCGAAGGAGCGCGTGAAAGTCACGCTGATAGACCACGAGCAGGGACATCTCGGGGTAGAGCTGGCGAAAGCGTCGGACCTTTTGATTCTTCTTGGTCACGAGGCGCTGGTCGAGCACGGTTAACTCGATGAAGAGACGCAGCTCGGGTAGATAGAAGTCGGGACGAAAGCCGCGCGTGGGCGTGCCCTTCTCGTCCCACGCCAACGGGAACTCCAGCGGCTCGTAGATCCACTGGTGGCCGTAGAGCGTGAGGAGTTGTGAAAAGAGCCGCTCGCTCGGGTGCGCGAACGCACCCGTACTGGTGGGCGTGACGCTCGGGTGGCGACGACGGGCGTCGTCGCTACGTGTCGGATGGCTCACGCCGAGGCGGCCCCCTTCTCCGACGTTGAGAGTTCTGATTGACGCAGGGTAGTCGTGAGTTCGGCGACCACCTGCGCCAGTGGGACGATGTTAAAGACGCCCTGGCCTCCACGAAGGAGGTCGACCAATTCGCCGTCGTTCTGCGCCAGCACCGAACCGGCGTCCGAGAGCACCAACGAACTCGAGGCGAGGTCCGCGCCGAGCGACGCACGAAGACAGGTCACGGCCTGACGGGCTCGAGCGAGGGAGACCCCTGAACTGAGGAGGGACTTGATGACCTTCACCTCAAGGAGGTCGCCGTAGGAGTAGGCGCGCTTCGAGCCGCTGCCGTTCGCCGGCGTGATCGAGGGCGTCACGAGTTCGGTGCGCGCCCAATAGTCCAACTGACGGTACGTCACCCCAGTAAGGCGACAGACCGTCGGTCCGCTAAAACCAAACGTTGCAGTGTCACTCATCTTGTGTGTCCTCCCGACCGAGGCTTGACCAGACTATCTCGATGGACTACATCAGTGTAGTTACGCGAGTGCCTAGCCGGCAAATAAATCTGGCCGCCCGAGTGCCGGTGAGGACGCTTCCGCGTGCAGCCGCGTCGGGATCCGGCCCGCACGTCGGGCCAGGTAGCCGGCCTTGACCGCTTCTTTTAGGGCTTCGGCCATCAGCACCGGCTCGAGAGCCCTGTTCATGGCCGACGCGGCCAGGACACCATCGCAGCCCAGTTCCATCGCCAGGGCGGCGTCGGACGCGGTGCCCACGCCCGCATCGAGCAACACCGGCACCGTCGCGCGATCGGTGATCAGTGAGATCGCGTGCGGGTTGCGGATCCCGAGCCCAGAACCGATCGGCGAGCCGAGCGGCATGACCGCGACACATCCCAACTGCTCGAGGCGTTGGGCGACGATCAAGTCGTCCGAGGTGTAGGCCCACACCTCGAAACCGCGACGTACGAGTTCTTCGGCCGCGACCAGTGTCTCGGTGGTGTCGGGCAGCAGGGTCAAATCGTCACCGATGACTTCGAGCTTGATCAACGACGTCGAAAACGCTTCGCGCGCGAGCTCGGCGACTTTGAGAGCTTCGGCGGCGCTGTAACAGCCCGCGGTATTGGGCAGCAAGGTCACGCCGAGTCGCACCAAGAGGTCGTAAATCGATCCTTCGACGTTGGGGTCAACTCGTCGTAACGCGACCGTGGCGATGGATGACCCCGACGCGAGAATCGACGCTTCGAGCACGTCCATCGACCGGAATCCTCCCGTACCCACGACGAGTCGCGACGGCGAGGCGAAGCTACCGACTTGAAAGAGCTCTCCCACGCTCTCAGCGTACCGAGTAACACCGATTACTAGTGTTAGACGGTGCAACCCGTGACCGCGTTATCGATAGCCGGTTCGGATTCGGGCGGCGGCGCGGGCATCCAAGCGGACCTGCGATCACTCAACGCGTTTGGCGTCTTCGCCACGACCGCCCTCACGGCCGTCACGGCCCAAAACACCTTGGGCGTGCGTGCGGTGACGATGCTCGAGCCCGACGTCGTCGAGGCGCAGATACGTTCCGTCGTCGACGACTTCGACATCCGAGCCGTCAAGACCGGCATGCTCGCCCAAGCCCCGACCGTGGAGCGCGTCAGTGAACTCGCGCGCGACGGTCTCCTCCCCCACCTCGTCGTCGACCCGGTGCTCGTCTCAACGAGTGGCGACGTCTTGATGGGCGACGGCGGTGTCGACGCGTACCGAACGGCGCTCTTCCCACTCGCTGAAGTCGTCACGCCCAACATTCACGAAGCCGCGGTGCTCTGTGGCGTCGACGTACGCGACGTCACGGACTTGGATGCGGTTGCCAACCTCGCGCGGACGCTCTTGAACATGGGTCCGCGGTTCGTGCTGGTGAAGGGCGGACACCTGCTCGCCTCCTCATCGCCCGAGCGTGCGCCTGATCTGCTGCTCAGTCGCGACGGGCTGGTGGTGCTCGAAGCGGTGCGCGTGGCGACGAAGAACGACCACGGCACGGGGTGCTCGCTTTCCGCCGCAATCGCCGCCGGACTCGCGCTCGGTCGCGACGTACCCGACGCGGTGCGCGACGCGAAGTCCTTCGTCTTAGCCGCACTCGCGAGTGCGGCGGGCTGGCACTTGGGCGCCGGACGCGGGCCAATTGACCATTTAGGATGGGGTGAGTGAGTGACGCGTCGGGCCCCCGGAAACCCCCGTTAACCACCACGACCAGCATCTGGCCCGCCGCCGCGGTGCTCGGTCTCGCCGTGGTGATGCTGATCGTGTTCATGGTGATCAATCTCGCCACCAGTCAAGGCGTCACGAAAGAGACGACCACGACGATTGCGGTCGTTGTCGGCGGCCTCCACCGCGACCTCAGCCCGGGACCGGCGCTGCAGTACTGTCGCCAGGGCGAAGAGGTCCCCTCGAACATCGATGACGCCTTCATCGTGCCGCTCAACACGACGCCGCGGCCCGGCGCGAACACCCCCAATCTCGGGGCCGGTGACTTCGACTGCGTCCAGCCGATGGCGACGGGCAAGACCAACGCCACCTCGCTCATTGACTTCTTCAACGCCCAACTGGGCGCGCGCGGGTGGAGCCTCTTTTCCAAGGGTGCGTCGAACGGTGACGCGCAGTCCCTCTATCAAAAGGCCGGCAACGACGGCTTCTATTGGGAGGTCGGGGTCACCGTGACCAAGTCCGACGCGGGCGGCGTCGACTGGACGTTCCAGATCTACCAGAACTCCGAGACCGTCTAAGCCTGATGGACCAGTTCAGGTACGGGAGCCGGTTGCACTTGGGTCACTGAGGACCAGAGCGCGAAGTTCAAGGGGTAGATCAGGTAGCCGATGCGCGTCGCGGTCGCGACGCACATGAGCACCGCGAATATCACGCTCATCACGCCGAGCAGTTGTGACAACGTCAAGGGCCAGTGACGTCGCAGATACTTGGTCGTGAAGTAGCCGCCGATCACGAACGCGACGGGGGCGAGGATGTGTCCGAGCACGGGGACCCACGTCGTGAGGATGTGACCCGGAAGCGCCGAGGCGGCCGGCGACTTCACGCCCGCGAGCCCCAGGGGGAACGCGAACACGTTCGACATGAACGCGGCCGGTGCGCGAAAGACGAAGGGCACCGTGGTCGCCGCCACGATGGCCACGATCCACGTCAACAGTCGCTTCCAGGTCGATCGGTCCTCGCGGTCGCGGGTCACGAGCAACGCGCCCACCGCCATGGGCCAGGCGGTGAGTTTCATCGCGGCCGCGAGCCCGAAGCTCACGCCCGCCAGATTGGTTTGTCGACGTTGCAGCGCCGCCACCCCGAGCAGCAACAACGCCAGGATCGGCATGTCGTCGCCACCGGTCGAAAGGAAGAGTGCGCCCGTCGGCAGGGCGATCAATACCTGGGCGACCCGGATCTTCTGATCCTTCGACAGTCGCAGCAGCGCGAGCGCCCACCCACTCGTCAAGAGCGTCATCAAGGTCATCACGATCCGCGCATCGGTGAGTCCCTTGCTTTCGTGCCTGGCGGCCGAGGGCAGTCCGAAGATGCCCATCAGGGGAAAGTAGGGAAAGAACGACTCGAAGGCCGGGATGCCCTTTATCTCGTTGATCACGCGTCCGTGCTCGTCGTAGGTGCGGTAGGGGTCCTGGCCCTTGCTCAAGAGTTGACCCGCCCGTGAGATGACCCCAACCTCGGGCTGGGCGTGGCGCCAGTGCGCTTCGAGCCCCAAGGGAATGAACACCGCCCCGAGCATGACGAGACCCACGAGCCCTACCCGGAAGAGGTGTCGCCGGTTCGTGAGACGGCGCCCGATGAAGAAGGCGAGCACGGCGGCGAGCGCGTAGGGACCCACCGTGAGATATCCCCACTGCCACTGCGCGGGCTGGGTCGACCGCAGCGCCAGGACGAGGGCGAAGATCGACGCGAACGCGTAGAGCACAGCGTCACCCGTGACGGCACCCAAGGCATTCCAGCGCACCATGAATCCGTCGCGCACCGTCCAGACCCGCGCCAACATGAGGCCCAGTGTACTGACGCGTGGCCGGCGCACCACCGTTGGTTACTCGAGCGCGTCGCGGTGCGCTCGCCGCAACGGATACTTCGTCACCGGAGGAACCGGACCGAGGAAGAAGCGCGTGATCATCCGCACACAGACCTTGGTCTGCTCCTTGAGGACCCCGTGCGACGCGCCGGGCAGCACGGCCAGCTGCGCAGCGGGCATCGCCTCGTAGAGCGCGACGGTGTGATCGAGTCGCGCGACGTCATCGTCGCCCGACATCACGAGCACCGGCACACTGACCCCGCGGAGATCGTCGACGCGCAACGTCGGTTGGGTCTTCACCAACGAAAGGGACTTTTCGACGACGGCGGCCGCGTGATCGATGCCGTCGGGCGAGCGCGTCGCGAAGTCCTGGGCGAACTCCTCGAAACCCTGGCTCGTCGGAGTGAACTCGGGCATCGGCACGAGCCCGTCGTGGTGGAAGTTCGCCCCGACGAGTACCACTCGGCGCAGGAGGTCCGGCCGACGAAGGGCGACGAGCAACGCCACGTTGGCGCCGTCGCTGTGACCCACCAGGTAGACCCGACGATCTAGCAGGCTCAAGAACGCGATGGTCTCTTCGGCCATGTCGTCGTAACTGAAGGGTTGATCCGTGTCCGGGGTTCGGCCGTGTCCGCGTCGATCGAACGCCGCAACGGCGAAGGACGTGCTCAGCGGTCGTTCGAGTACCGAGAGGAGGCTCTCGCTCGAGCTCAGTCCCCCGTGCAAGAGCACGACGGTTCGACCTTTTTTCTTGGGCAGTCGCGCCCAGGTGGGGTGGCCGTTGAGGAGAATTCGCGTCACCCGGGCATGGTATTGGCTGCGAGAGCCCCGTGGCGCCACTGCCTAATCTGGAGCGGTGAGAGCGTTCGTCATTGAAGAAACGTCCGGCGAAGTTCACTGCGAGGTTCGCGAACGTGACGCCGTGGCGAGCGACGACGGTGACGTGCTCATTGAGGTCGAGTACTCGAGTGTCAACTTCAAAGACGAGATGGCGGCGACCGCGCCGAGCCGAGTTCGACGGGTCGCCTCACTCGTGGGGGGCGTCGACGCCGCGGGCCTCGTCGCGGTCTCGCCGACTGATGAGGTCGCCGTGGGCGAGTTGGTCGCGGTGCACGGCGGCAACCTCGGTGTCGGACGAGACGGCGGGTTCGCCACACAGCTCTACGCGCCTGCGCGCTATCTCTCGGTGTTGCCCGCACCGCTGACGGCGCGTGACGCCATGGTCATTGGCACGGCGGGCTTCACCGCGATGGCCAGCGTCCTCGCCCTCGAAGATCGAGGGTTATCCGCCGGTGCCACGGTGCTGGTCACCGGGGCGACCGGTGGAGTGGGATCCCAAGCCGTTCACTTCCTCGCCCTACGGGGATATCGTCCCATCGCCTCGACCGGATCACGCGAACACGTGGCGTGGCTGGAACACCTCGGGGCGGTAGGGGTCATTGGACGCGACGAGATCAGTGCGCGACCCGAACGCGTCCTCGACGCTGAGCGCTGGGATGGCGCGGTTGACTGCGTGGGTGGCGCGACGTTGCACGC
>PKZN01000160.1 GCA_003133075.1 Acidimicrobiaceae bacterium
GCCAAGGTCGGCGACAAGGTGCGAGTCCAAGAGACGCGACCCCTCTCCAAGCTCAAGCGTTGGCGACTTACCGAAGTAGTGGAGCGTGCCCGATGATTCAGCAAGAGAGCCGCCTCAAGGTGGCCGACAACTCCGGAGCGAAAGAAGTCCTCTGCATCCGCGTGCTCGGCGGTTCCCGTCGTCGCTACGCCTCGATCGGTGACGTCTTTATCGCTACGGTCAAAGACGCCATTCCTGGCGCCGCGGTGAAAAAGGGTGACGTGGTTCGCTGCGTCGTCGTGCGCACCGCCAAGGAGAAGCGTCGCCCCGACGGTTCCTACATCAAGTTCGACGAGAACGCCGCGGTGCTGATCAACGACCAGCTCCAGCCGCGCGGGACCAGAATCTTCGGACCCGTCGGTCGCGAACTACGCGACAAAAAGTTCATGCGCATCATTTCACTCGCGCCGGAGGTGTTGTAATGAAAATTCACAAGGGTGACGACGTGATCGTCCTCACGGGCAAGTTCCGCGGGCAGCGCTCGAACGTCGAAGAGGCTCTACCCACCTCGAACAAGGTGATCCTGGACAACCTGAACATCGCCAAGCGCGCCACCAAGCAGTCCGGCTCGACCATGCAGGCGGGCATCATCGACAAACTCATGCCGCTCAACGCCTCGAACGTGGCGCTGTGGTGCCCCAAGCACAAGGGACCCGCGAAGGTCGGCTACGAGATCGTGGACGAGAAGAAAGTCCGCGTCTGTCGCAAGTGTGGGGAGCAGCTATGACCACCATCAACACGACGACCACTCGTCCGCGTCTGAAGGTCCGCTACGACCAAGAGATCCGCCCCGCGCTCAAAGAAGAGCTCGGATTGGCGAACATCATGCAGGTCCCGCGCCTGTCGAAGATCGTCCTCAACTCCGGGGTCGGTCGGGCCACCCAGCAGGCCAGTTTGCTCGAAGGCGCCCAGCGCGACCTCGAGTTGATCACCGGCCAGAAGCCCATCGTCACGCGCGCCAAGAAGTCCATCGCGAGTTTCAAGTTGCGCGAGGAGCAGGCCATCGGCGTCAAGGTCACCCTGCGCGGGGACCGCGCCTGGGAGTTCTTCGACCGCCTCTTGTCCATGGCGATCCCGCGCATCCGCGACTTTCGAGGGCTGTCTGCGAACTCCTTTGACGGTCACGGCAACTACACCTTCGGTGTGAACGACCAGCTGATCTTCCCCGAGATCGACTACGACAAGATCGACGCGCCGCGAGGCTTTGACATCACGATCGTCACCACGGCCGAGACCGACGAGCAGGGGCGAGCGTTTCTGCGCGCCTACGGCTTCCCTTTCAAGCAGGAGAATCGATAAATGGCTAAGAAAGCCCTCCGTATCAAGCAGAAGCAGACCCCGAAGTTCTCCACGCGTGCCTACACGCGCTGCGAGCGCTGCGGCCGTCCGCGTTCGGTGTACCGCAAGTTCGGCCTGTGCCGTATCTGCTTGCGCATGATGGTCCACGCCGGTGAGATCCCCGGCGTGACGAAGGCGAGTTGGTAATCAGCCATGACGATGACCGACCCGATTGCCGACATGCTCACCCGTATCCGCAACGCCAACGCCGCGATGTTCGACACCGTGAAGATGCCCTCGTCCAAGCTCAAAGAGAGCCTGGCCAAGGTCCTCCAGAAGGAGGGCTTCATCGCGGGCTACACCGTCACGAAGCTCGAGAACAAGCCCGGCGCGCAGTTAGAGATCGCCCTGAAGTACTCCGAGGACCGCAAAAAGACCATCATCGGTATCAAGCGCGTCTCCAAGCCCGGACTTCGTATCTACAAGAAGTCCGACCAGATGCCCAAGGTCTTGGGCGGCGTCGGCGTGGCCGTCGTCTCCACCAGCCACGGCCTGATGACCGACCGCGAAGCCCGCAAGGCCAAGCTCGGTGGTGAGGTGCTCTGTTATGTCTGGTAGTCGCTCGAACCCGGAGGTGATCTGATGTCACGTATCGGACGTAACCCGATCACCGTGCCGTCGAACGTCACGGTGAGTGTGGCCGGCGACGTCGTGACCGTCAAGGGTCCCAACGCCACCATGACTCGCATCGTCCCCGGTGGCATCACCCTCGCCCAAGAGGGCGACACGCTGACGATCGAGCGTGAGAGTGAAGAGACCTCCCAGAAGGCCCTGCACGGACTCACCCGCACGTTGGTGTCGAACATGGTCGTGGGCGTCACCGACGGCTGGACGAAGGAACTCGAGATCATCGGCGTGGGCTATCGCGCCGCGGCGGCCGGTCCGGGCGCCATCGACCTGGCGCTCGGTTTCAGCCACCCCGTCAAGTTCACCGCCCCCGAGGGCGTCACCTTCGAGGTGCCCACTCCGACGCGCGTGATCATCAAGGGCCCCGACAAGGAAATCGTCGGCCAGGTCGCCGCGAACATCCGCAAACTCCGCAAACCCGAGCCCTACAAGGGCAAGGGCGTGCGCTACCTCGGAGAACGAGTGGCGCGCAAGGCAGGAAAGGCCGCAAAGTAATGGCACGCACCACACGCGAACTCCGTCAACGTCGACACCGTCGACTGCGCAAGACGCTGTCGGGCACGCCCGAGCGTCCCCGCGTCGCGGTCTCTCGCACCAACAAGCACATCTCGGCGCAGATCATCGACGACACGACCGGTCGCACGCTGGCCGCCGCCTCGTCGGTCGAAGGAGCGCTCAAGGGCGCGACCGGTGGCAACATCGAAGGCGCCAAGGCCGTCGCGGAGTTGCTGGCGACGCGCGCCAAAGAAGCCAACATCGCCACGGTGGTCTTTGACCGCGGTGGCTACGACTACCACGGCCGAGTGGCGGCGTTCGCCGACGCCCTCCGTGCCGGTGGACTGGAGTTTTAATGAGCGAAGTAGAGCAGTACGAAGAGCGCACCATCAAGGTGAACCGCGTGTCCAAGGTCGTCAAAGGTGGACGTCGTTTCTCCTTCACCGCCCTCATGGTGATCGGTGACGGCAAGGGCAAGGTGGGACTTGGCTACGGCAAGGCCAAAGAAGCCGGCCTCGCGGTGCAAAAGGGTATTGAAGAGGCGCGCAAGAACCTCTTCGACGTGCCCTTGGCGGGTTCGACGATCGTCTACCCGGTAATCGGTAGTTCCGGCGCGGGCCGCGTGTTGATGAAGCCCGCCGCGCCCGGTACCGGCGTGATCGCCGGTGGTGCCGCGCGAGCCATCTTGGAGATGGCCGGCGTCAAGGACATCATCGCGAAGTCGCTCGGCAGTTCTAACGGCATCAACGTGGCCCACGCCACCATCGAGGGGCTGAAGCAGCTACGTCGCCCCGAAGAGCTCGCCGCGTTGCGCGGTCGTCCGGCCGATGAGATCGTCCCCTCGGGGACGCTGCGCGCGTACCGCGAACGTCAACGTGAGGGCGACCTCTTCAAGGTCACGGAAGGCTAGAGATGCTGAAGGTCACTCAAATTCGTTCCGCCATCGCTACCAAGCCCAAGCACCGCGGGACACTCCGCGCGCTGGGTCTGCGCGGTATCGGACAGTCCAACGTGTTGCCCGACCGTCCCGAGATTCACGGGATGATCGCTCGGGTGCCGCACCTAATCAAAGTGGAAGAGGTTGAGGGATGAAGTTGCACGATCTCAAATCACCCGCGGGCTCCACGCACCGCAAGAAGATCGTCGGTCGGGGCATCGCGGGCAAGGGCGGCAAGACCGCCGGCCGTGGCACCAAGGGTCAAAAGGCCCGTCGTCAGATCCCCCAGGGCTTCGAGGGCGGACAGATTCCTCTCCTCCAGCGAATTCCCAAGCTGAAGGGCTTCACCAACCCGTTCCGCGTGGAGTACACACCGGTGAACCTGGACGCGCTCTTGGCGCTCGGGGTCGCGGACGTGAACCCGGACGTGCTGGTGGCGCGCGGACTACTGCGCAAGAAGGACCTCGTCAAAGTACTCGGCCGCGGTCAGGTCACGACGGCGCTCAACGTCTCGGCGCACGGATTCTCCGCCTCGGCCAAGGCGGCCATCGAGGGCGCCGGCGGCACGGTGACCGTGTTGGACCTGCCCTTCGCCGTTCGTCCGGCCGCATCGGGTAACCAACACCAGAACCGTTAGGGTCGTAGCGTGCTGCGTC
The DNA here is from genome assembly GCA_003133075.1 of Acidimicrobiaceae bacterium. Lineage (GTDB taxonomy): Bacteria > Actinomycetota > Acidimicrobiia > Acidimicrobiales > RAAP-2 > RAAP-2. Next base: position 4,093 of record PKZN01000160.1, read on the forward strand.
GACTTGCGAACATCTTTCGTGTTCCGGACCTTCGCAACAAGGTCCTCTTCACGATCGGGATCATCTGCCTCTACCAGTTAGGCGCGAACCTCCCCATCCCCGGGGTCAGTTGGCACCAGGTCAAGCTCCTCCAGGCCAAAGCGGGCGCGAGCGGGGTCTTGGGCTTTTTGAACCTCTTCTCCGGTGGCGCGCTGACGCGTCTCGCCGTGTTCGGCCTGGGCGTCATGCCCTACATCACGAGCTCCATTGTGATCCAGCTCCTCACGACGGTCATCCCGAAACTCACCGAGTGGCGCGACCAGGGTGCCGTGGGGCAGAAGAAGATCACCCAGACGACGCGGTACCTCACCATCGGTCTGGCGCTCTTGCAGTCGACCGGACTCATCTACGCCTTCCACGGTCACGACCAGGCGCTGCTCGGCTTCGACATCGACCTGATCCCCAAGTTCAACCTCTGGCTCGGACTCTTCATGGTCTTGATCTTGACCGCCGGCACGGCCTTCGTGATGTGGCTCGCGGAGCTCATCACCCAGCGCGGCATCGGTCAGGGTATGAGCCTGTTGATCTTCGCCAACGTCGTCGCGGGCCTGCCCTCGGGCGGTAAGGCGGTATGGGAAGAGGGCGGTCCCTTCAAGTTCTTCGTCATCTTCGCGGTCTCCATCGGGCTGCTCTTCCTGATCGTCTTCATGGACAACGGGCAGCGCCGTATCCCGGTGACCTTCGCGCGACGGGTGGTGGGTCGAAGGGAGATGGGTGGCAACTCGACCTACATACCCTTAAAGGTGAACCAGTCCGGGGTGATCCCGATCATCTTCGCGTCCTCGGTGCTCTATATCCCGGTGTTGCTCTCCAACATCGTGCCGTGGGCGAGCTTCCAGCACTTCGTCTCCACCTCCTTGACGCCCACCAACTTCTTCTACATCACCGGCGACTTCCTCTTGATCATCGCCTTCACGTTCTTCTACGTCTATATCGCCTTCGAGCCGCACCAACAGGCCGAGATGTTGCGCCAACAAGGCGGCTTCGTGCCGGGCATCCGACCGGGCATGCCCACCGAGAAGTACTTCGCGCGCATGCTCTCTCGCATCACCGTCGTGGGCGCGCTCTTCCTCGCCTGCGTCGCGGTTACCCCGAGCATCTTGATGGCGCTGTGGAACATCAACCGCTTCCCCTACTACGGCACCACGCTGCTCATCGCGGTGGGCGTGTCCTTAGAGACGATGCGACAGATCGACAGCCAGCTCATGATGCGTAACTACGAAGGCTTCTTGAAGCGTTAGCCATGAGCGGCCAACTCAATCTTGTGGTCCTGGGGAAACAGGGCGCCGGTAAGGGTACGCAGAGTCAACTCCTGTGCGACCGCCACTCACTCGCACACGTCTCGACGGGCGACATCCTGCGCGCCGCGGTGCAGGCCGGCTCGCCGCTCGGTCTCGAAGTGAAGTCCGTCCTGGAGTCGGGCCAACTCGTCTCGGACGACCTCGTGAACAAACTCGTCGACGACCGCTTGAAAGAGGCGGACGCCGCGCGCGGCGCCGTGCTGGACGGTTTTCCCCGCAACATCGAACAGGCCCAGGCCCTCGAGCGGATCCTTGGTGAAGGTGGCATCAAACTCTGCGTCGACATCGAACTGCCCAACGAACTCGTGATCGGGCGGCTCTCGTCGCGCCGGGTCTGTCAAGAGTGCGGGACCATCTACAAAGACACCGACATCGCGGCGATCTCGGGCACGTGTGAGGTCTGCGGCGGCGACGTCGTCCAGCGCAGCGACGACAAGCCCGAGGTGATTCGCCAGCGCCTCGAGACCTTCGAACGCGACACGTTGCCACTGCTCTCCTTCTACGAGTCGCGCGGGATCCTCGTCAAGGTGAACGGCGACCAGTCGGTGGAAAAGGTCGCCAGCGACATCGACGCGTTACTGCACGGTCGAGGTCTCACGTGATTCGCTCTAAGGACGAGTTGGACAAGATGCGTAAGGCCGGCAAGGTCGTCGCCGAGATCCACGAAGTGACGCGCAACGCGATTCGCCCCGGGGTCACGACCATGGACCTCAACAACTTGGCCGTCGAAGTCCTGGCCAAGCGCAACGCGCGCTCGAACTTCCTCAACTACCACGGGTTTCCCGCGGTCATCTGCACCAGTCCGAACGACATGATCGTCCACGGGATCCCCGGCGGGTACGTGCTCCAAGAAGGCGACATCATCTCGGTCGACGCGGGCGCGATCGTCGAGGGCTACCACGGCGACGCCGCCTACACCGCACCCGTGGGCGAGGTCAGCGCCACCGCGAAACGGCTCCTCGAAGTGACCGAGCGGTCACTCTGGGCGGGCATCGATCAACTCGTCGTCGGCCAAAGACTGTACGAGGTCGGCCGTGCGGTGCAACAAGTCGCCGAGGCGGCGGGTTTTTCCGTCGTGCGCGAATACGTCGGTCACGCGATAGGCACCGAGATGCACGAGGACCCGCAGGTCCCCAACTACTGGCCCGGATCGCCCGGACCGAAGTTAAAAGCGGGCATGGTCTTCGCCGTCGAGCCCATGGTGAACGTCGGGACCTACGAGACCTACGTGCTGGACGACGAGTGGAGCGTCCTGACCGAGGACGGCGAACTCTCCGCACACTTCGAACACACCATCGCCGTGACCGAGAACGGCCCCGAGGTCTTCACGCTCGCCTAGCGCCGCGTGGGGCTCCCTTCGGGCCTGACTAACACAACATCGAGGAGATCACTCGACGAACATTCTGCGGCGAGGGTCCCCGAGGACTTCGCCGCCGCGTGACCCACGTCGTCGTCCGTGGCCTCGTACTATCGCTGAGGGGAAGGGGTGAACGTGCGAACGCGAGCGATTCTCGGCGTCGTGGTGCCCGCCGCGTTGTTCGTGGCGCTCTTCGCTTCGACGTCGAACCCCGCGGGGTCGACCGGGGGCGCGCCGGTGAGCACGGTGCCGACCTCGAGCAGCACGACGACCACGACGACGCAGCCGGGACGAGATGAGGCCAATCCCTTCACGTCGCCCGCGATGGCCGCCTACCTCGCCCACCGCACCAACGACGTCACGGCCGCGGTCTACGACGTGACGTCGGGCATCACCTACACGTACCGCAACGGCATTCGCGAGCGCACCGCCTCGATCGTCAAGATCGACATCCTCGCCGATCTCCTCTATGAGTCCCAGCGCTCGCACGTGGCACTGACCCCGCGACAGTTAGTCCTCGCGAGCCAGATGGTCGAGGACTCGGATAACGGTGCCACCGATCGTCTCTGGTCCGAGATCGGCGGGTACGACGCGATCAACGAGTTCAACGAACTGGTGGGGTTCAAAAAGACGATTCCGAGCTACTCCTGGGGCGATATCGACACGACCCCCCTCGACCAACTGCAACTCTTAAAGGTGATCGTCCTGCCCAACTCGATACTCGACGCGGCGTCGCGCGCTTACGAGATGAGTCTGATGGAACACACCATCTCGAGCGAGCGTTTCGGTCTCGGCTGGGGATCACCGGCGAAGGCGCTCGTGGGTGTGAAGGACGGCTACTACCTGGAGACCACGACGGGCTGGCAGCTCAACACGACGGGCTTCGTTCACTACCAGGGCCGCTTCTATCTGGCCACCATCATGTCCGCGGACAACCCCGAGGAGAACTACGGCATCTCCACCGTGACCCAGTGCGCGGATTTCATCTGGAAGTTCCTACGGCCCTAATCGGCGTGGGGAGTGGGCTCGAGTCGCGGCACTTAATGAACGAACGAACGCCGTGGTGCTTGCGCTCCCTTAAGCGCGCGCCGTCATCGTTCCGAGCGGACCTCGCCAAGAATCGCGCGCGAACACCATTTGCACGTCACTGATGTGTCGCTCGAGAAAAGCCCCTTCGCAGTAACTGAGGTACATGTCCCAGAGCCGGTGAAAGCGTTCACCGAGGTTGAGTTGTTCGACGGCCTCCGCGTGCACCACGAGGTTCTCACGCCACCTCGAGAGGGTCTCGGCGTAGTGGCGACCAATGTCTTCGACGTCGACCACCCGGAGATCGGTCTTCGCGGTCGTCGAGTCGATCATGGCCTCCAGGGAGGGGAGAAAACCGCCCGGGAAGATCTGGTGCTTGATGAAGTCCTCGCGACGCTTCGCGCGCTCGTAGCTACGGTCGTCGATGACGATCGCCTGGAGGCCCATCACGCCTTCGGGTCGCAGCAACGACGCGCACGTCGAGAAGAACGTGTCGAGTTGTCGCCAGCCCACCGCCTCGATCATCTCAACGGACACCAACTTGTCGTAGACCCCGGTGAGGTCGCGGTAGTCCTGATTGAGAACGACGACGCGGTCCGCGAGACCGGCCTCGGCGACTCGTCGTGTCGCGTAGTCGTACTGCGCGTCGGAGATCGTGGTCGTCGTCACCCGACACCCGTACTTGGAGGCGGCGTGAATCGCGAGGCCGCCCCAGCCGGTGCCGATCTCCAGGACGTGATCGTCCGGACCGAGGTCGAGTTTGCGACAGATGCGGTCGAGTTTCGCGCGCGACGCGTCGGCGAGTGCAACCGACGGGTCGTCGAAGAAGGCGCAGGAGTAGGACATCGTCTCGTCCAACATGAGTTCGAAGAAGTCGTTGCTGAGGTCGTAGTGTGCTCGGATGTTCTCGCGGTCCTTGACCTTGTCGATCCCCGAGAGTGCGCGAAGCGGCGCCAACAGAGGGGCCGTCGTGCGCGCCCACCGGTCCAGGTGCCCACTAATCCAGGACATGTTGTGCACCACCACCCGCACCAGGTTGGTGAGGTCGTCGCAGTCCCACCATCCTTCGACGTAGGTCTCGCCGAAGCCCGACGACCCTGATCGCAGCAGGGAGGAGTAGACCCGAGGGTCGTTGATCCGAACGTGGATCTCGGGCAGTCCGGCGCCGTAGCGACGCGTCCCGTGGTCGTCGGTGATCACGAGCGTGCCGTCACGCAAGCGCCCGAGCAGGCGCGTCAGGACCAGACGAGAGAACCGCGCATCGCCGTGCGCCGTCGCCGGGAGGGTCGCCGGGTTCGCGGGCCCGTGGGGGACGATCGACTCAGTCATGGTTCGGTAGTGACGCGGCGTCGACGAGCTCGCGGCCGGCGTCACTCCTCCGGCGTGGGTGGAACGTCGCCCTCTTTCGAAAGAGACGCCAGGCCTGGCGATAGATGTCGGCCGAGACGCTGTAGGTCTGGAGCGCTCCGCGCCACACCATGCGTGAGAGTTCCGCGCGCGAGGGCTCTCGCCGACGAAGGGCGAGCACCGCGTCGAAGAGCCGCTCCTCGCCTTGGCGATTCCCCAGGTGCACCGAGAGGCGCTCGCCGGGCGTCGACCAGTTCATCACGTAGTCGTGATCCATTCCCATGAAGGGGGAGACGTGCATCTCCTTGGCGAAGCGGTGCGTACCCTCGCGGCCGTCGACCACGTAGACGTGGCGTTCGTGCCAGGGTGTGCTCGTCACCTCGAGCACGACGGCGTCGACGGTCGATCCGTCCTCGTCGAAGCAGTAGTAGAGCGTGATGGGATTAAAGAGCCAACCCCAGGTACGAAGTTGGCCGAGCATCGCGACCGCGCCGGTGGGCCGTCGGCCCAAGTGTTGGGCCGCGACGTCGCGTACGGCGTCCGCCAGGGGGACCGCGGGATCACCGAGGTAGTCGTCACGACGGAACCGTATCGGACTCGGGTGATGCTGTGACCAGAGTGGGTGTTGGGCGAAGAACTCGTCGAGCTCGTCGAGGTAGAGGAAGGCCATCGTGAGGGGGTGCTCGAAGGCGTGATCGACGTTCGCCGTGGCCGCGGTGGGACGGCGCCGGTGCGTCACGACGCCTTCGTAGATGGCGCTCCTCACAACTGTTCCTTCACCGACGACGCCCCGAGTCGCCGCACGACGTCCACGGCACTGCGGGCGCCGTCTTCGTGGAAGCCGTAACCCCAGTAGGCGCCCGCGAAGGAGACGCCGTTGCGCCCATCGATCTCGCCGTGACGGCGTTGTGCCTTCATCGTGGCGACATTGTAAACCGGGTGTTCGTAGGTCATCGTCTCGAGCACGTGCTCCGGTCGCACGGCGTCGAAGCCGTTCAGGGTGAGACAGATCGGCCCCGTTGACGCGATGCCCTGGAGGCGCGAGAGGTCGTAGGTGAGCGTCGGGGGCTGACCACTCGGACCTTGACGCCAGTTCCAGCTCGCTCGAGCACGCGCGCGAGTTGGCAGCAGTGCTTCGTCGGTGTGCACGGTCGCGGTATTCGAGCGGTACTTGATGGCGCCCAGGATCTCGCGCTCGTCGTCGGTTGGTTCGTCGAGCAACGCGAGCGCCTGGTCCGAGTGCGTCGCGATGACCACGTGGTCAAAGGACTCGAGGGCGCCTCGCGACGTGGTCAGTTCCACGCCCCGTGACGTGCGCATCACGCGAGACACGGAGGTGGCGAGGCGAACGCGCTCGCCGAGGGGCTCGAGGATGGCTCGCACGTAGGTCTGCGAGCCGCCGAGGACCGTTCGCCACTCGGGGCGATCCCCGAGGCCGAGCAGACCGTGGTTGTAAAAGAACCTCGCAAAGGCGACCGCGGGGAACTCGGTGAATACGTCGGGGTCCGCGGACCAGATCGCCGAACCCATGGGAATCAAGTACCAGTCGTGGAANNCGCGCGGCGCGATTGAATCGCGTGACGTCACGCAGCATGCGCAAGAACGCGGGGCGAGCGAGGTTCCAAGGCTGCGCGAAGATCGACGCGGGAGAAGAACCGCGCCACTCGATGCCGGCTGGTTCGTCCGAGACCGCGAAGCTCATGTCGCTCGCGCGGGTGGCGACCCCGAGTTCGCGGAGCAACGATGAGAAGATTGGATAGTTGCGCTCGTTGTAGACGATGAATCCCGTGTCGACGGGGTGCTCGCGCCCCCCTTCACGAACGCCGATGGTATGGGCGTGACCGCCGGGCTGCGCGGACGACTCGAAGACGGTGATGTCGTGTTCGGGGTGCAAAAGGTGCGCGCAGGTCAGCCCCGCGACCCCTGTTCCGACTATGGCGACACGCACCTGGTACGACTCCTCGCTCGAGCACTACCCATAAGATTCGGTACCGACGGCGTTTCGGATGTCGTTGCTCGTAAAACGTCTTCAGGATAGGGGTTTCGTGGCTCGTTACCGCACCAGTGTGAATTCGACACTTTCGAAGGAAGACGCCTTCTCCTATATGGCGAACTTCGCGAACGCCGCCCTGTGGGACCCGAGCGTGGTGAGCGCCGCCACGGTGGGTCCGGGTCCGGTGGGGAACGGCACGGAGTTTGACCTTGTCACCGAGTTTCGCGGCAGAAAGGTCGCGCTCCGCTACCAGATCACGACGTACGAGGCCCCGCGGCAGGTCGTGCTCACCGCGCGCACCCCGAGGCTCCTCTCACGCGACACGATCACCGTCGAGTCCCGCGAGGGTGGCAGCGAGATGACCTACGACGCGTACCTCGCCTTACAGGGGGTGGCGCGCGTCGCCGACCCCGTACTGGGGATCTTCTTCAAGCACATCGGTGACGCCGCTCGCGACGGTCTCCTCCGAGTGCTCAACCCTTGAGCGCGACCGCAGAGGTTCTCGACCAACTGCTCGAGACGTCGGTCGTGGGAAGTTTCACACGCGTCGGCTACGACGCTCGTCGCCGACTGTTTCACTGGGCGCCACCGTCCTCGATGCTCGAGAAGTCGGTGTTGATCACTGGCGCGACCTCGGGTCTCGGACTCGAAAGTGCGATCACCATGGCGCATTTGGGGGCGTCAGTGTACTTCGTCGCTCGCGACGAACCCCGCGCGCGAGCGGCGCGCGAGCAGATTCTCGCCGCGAGTGCCTCGGGTGTGGTGGAGTACTTCATCGCGGACATGTCCGACCTCCATTCGGTGCGCGACGTCGCCGATCGACTGCTCGCCCGTACGGACCGTCTCGACGTTCTCGTGCACAACGCGGGGGCGATCGCGCCCACGCTGACCTTCGCGCCGGACGGCGTCGAAGTTACGCTCGCCGCACAACTGCTTGGTCCGTTCTTGTTGACGCAGTTACTGCTGCCGCGCCTGCGCGCGGCCGCGCCCGGAAAGGTACTGACGGTCTCGTCGGGAGGGATGTACTCCCAGCGCTTCGACATCGGACGGCTGACCAAGGGCGTCGAGCCCTACGACGGCGTCAAAACCTACGCCCGGGTCAAACGGGCGCTGGTCGTGGTGAACCACGAGTGGGCCCGCCGGATCCCCGCGAGTGAGGTGGTCTTCGCGACGATGCACCCGGGCTGGGTCGACACCCCGGGGGTTCGATCGTCACTGCCGCGGTTCCACCGGGTGATGGGGCCGCTCCTGCGTTCGTCTGCCCAGGGCGCGGACACCATCATCTGGCTCGCGGCGGACGCGGAGCTCGCGAGCCGCGATGGCGACTTCTGGCTCGATCGACGCGTGCGTTCGGAGTACAAGGTGCCACGGACCAGAGCGACGAACCCTACCGCTGACCAGGTTGAACTCTGGGAGTGGTGCTCGGTGCGAACGTCGCCTCCCGAGTCGCCGCCGCTCTAATTCGTGTACCGCATCGACGGACGCACCCCACCGAACGTTCGCCGTTGGGGACTCGCGTTGCGCCGACTAGAATTTTCAGTGGTCTATTCGTCCGCTCCGGCGGTCGATGCACCGTGAAAGTAGCCGTGTTTTTGCGTTTTCGGGATTTTCCGGTAGAATGGAAAGCCGACCTCGGGGCACGGCTTTGAGGTCTATCCGTTCAGGAGCGCTGCTCCTGCGCGCCCCGCAGTGACGTAACAAGGAGAGAGAACCTGAGCAAGCCAAAGGAAGACGCGTTCACCGTGGAGGGAACCGTCGTTGAGCCCCTACCCAACGCCATGTTTCGCGTCGAACTGGAGAACGGTTACACCGTTCTCGCGCACAGTTCGGGCAAGATGCGCATGCACCGCATCCGTATCCTGCCCGGCGACAAGGTCCAGGTAGAGATAACGCCCTACGACATGACCCGCGGCCGCATCACCTACCGCTACCGATAACTCAGTTTCTTCGACATCGAGAAAGTAAATCAATGAAAGTTCGCGCGAGCGTCAAACCCATCTGTGAAAAGTGCAAGGTCATCCGCCGGGCCGGGGTCGTTCGCGTGATCTGTGAAGCGAACCCGCGCCACAAGCAGCGCCAGGGTTAGGAGAAGAGATGGCTCGTATCGCCGGTGTCGACATTCCACGCGAAAAGCGTGTGGTGATCGCCCTCACCTACATCTTCGGCGTGGGTCCCACCATCGCCCAGAAGATCTGCGCCGCGACGGGCATCGACGAGTCGACGCGCGTCAAGGACCTCACCGAGGCCGAGGTCAACTCGCTTCGTACCTTCATCGACCAGAACGTCACCGTCGAGGGTGACCTGCGACGCGACGTTGCCCAAGACATCAAGCGCAAGATGGAGATCAATTCGCTCCAGGGCATTCGCCACCGCAAGGGCCTGCCCGTGCGCGGTCAGCGCACCCGTACCAACGCCCGCACCCGTAAGGGTCCCAAGCGCACCGTCGCCGGCAAGAAGAAAGTCACCAAGTAATGGCAAAACCCACGACGGCTCGCAAGGTCCGCAAGAAGGAACGCAAGAACGTCGCCTTCGGTGTCGCGCACATCAAGAGCTCGTTCAACAACACCATCGTCTCGATCACCGACCCGGAGGGCAACGTGCTTTCGTGGGCCTCTTCGGGTCAAGTCGGCTTTAAGGGCTCGCGCAAGTCCACGCCCTACGCGGCACAGTTGGCCGCAGAAAAGTGCGCTCGCGCAGCCATGGAGCACGGCGTGAAGAA
>PKZN01000158.1 GCA_003133075.1 Acidimicrobiaceae bacterium
CGGCCGTAGCCGTAGAGCCGAGCCACCTCTTCGATCACGTCGGCCCGGCCGAGTGCGCCCTCGCGCACGTCGAGGCGCCGACTCGGTGCGGTCACTTGGAGTGCGGCTCCGTCATCGACCACCGTGAAGTCGAGGCCCGACAAGACCTCGGTGATCTCGTCCTTCGCGAGTGACACGCCCAAGAGGCGCTCAACGTCAACGTCGCGCAGCGTGATCGTCGGGGGTGTCGGCAGCGTGCCCCGAACGTCCAAGGGGTCGGCGAGCCACCGGAGTTCGGGCACGCTCTCGCGCAGGATCTCGACGTAGCGCGCCGCCGCGCGCAGCGCCAACTGCGGGTCCACGCCGCGTTCGTATCGATTCGAGGCTTCACTGCGCAGACCGTGTCGCTTCGAGGAACGCGCCACGGTCATCGGATCGAAGAACGCCGCTTCTAAGAGGACGTCCGACGTGGCGTTACTGATCTCACTCGCCGCACCACCCATGATGCCGCCCAGACCCAGAACCCGATCGTCGCCATCGACGATGACGCAGTCTTCCCCGGTGTCACCGAGACCTCGTCCGCTCGTCGCGAGCGTGCGTTCGACGCCGTCGAGCGTGGTCAAGGTCTCGCCCGTTCGCGCCCGGCGAGCGCGCAGCGTGTGACCCGCGACGTGGGCCGCGTCGTAGGGGTGGGTCGGCTGACCGAGCTCGAGCATGACGAAGTTCGACGCGTCGACCACGTTCGAGATGGGCCGCATGCCCGCCGTCGTCAGGCGCTGCGCGACCCAGGCGGGCGACGGCGCGACCGTGACGTTACGCAGGACCGATACCGTGAGGCGACCACAGAGGTCGGGATCCTCAATCGACGCGGCCGCGAAGGACTGACTCGTTTCGCCCGCGTTCGGGCCCGCCACCGCGGGGGCCCGCAGCGGCCGCCCGAGTCGTGCAGCCAGGTCACGGGCCACTCCCTCCACCGACCACGCGTCGGGCCGATTGCCCTCGACCGAGATGTCAAAGACGACGTCCGGCGTGATGTGCAGTGCGGCGGTGAGGTGCTCGCCGACGCGGGGTTCAATGAGTTCATCGAGGACCATCAGACCCTCGTGGTCAGTGCTCAGATCAAGTTCGCGCGCTGAACAGAGCATGCCGTGCGAGGTGACGCCGCGCATGACGCGCTCTTGGATGGCGAAGCCCCCCGGCAGGACCGCACCGATCGGCGCGAGCGGGACGTAGTTGCCCACCTCGAAGTTGGTCGCGCCGCAGACGATCTCCAAAGGATCGCCGCCGGCGTCAACGACGACGAGTCGCACGCGGTCCGCGCCCTTGATCGCCCGTATCTCATCCACACGGGCGACCACCACGTCTTCTAAACCCTCCCCCACGACCTGCACGCCTTCGACGACGAGGCCGAGGTCGTCGAGCACCGCGCGCAACGCTTCGGGTGATTCGTTGAGTTCCACGAACTCGCGCAGCCAGGCGAGGGAGATCTTCACGAGAACTGCTCGAGGAATCGCGCGTCGTTCTCGGTGAGTGCGCGCATGTCGCTCAACTGGTGGCGCATCTGGGCGCAGCGGTCGATCCCGAAACCGAAGGCGAAGCCGCTCCACTCTTGGGCGTCGACACCGACTGCCGCGAGCACCGCGGGATCCACCATGCCGCAGCCACCAAGTTCAATCCAGCCCGTGAAGGAGCACGTGCGGCATCCTTCGCCCCGACAGATCGTGCAGGTGACCTCGAACTCGGCCGAGGGTTCGGTAAAGGGAAAGTACCCCGGGCGAAGTCGAGAGGTGATGTCGGGACCGAAGTACGCGCGCGTGAACGTCTCGATGACGCCCGCCAGATCGGCGAAGGTGATCCCGCGATCGATCACGAGCCCCTCAATCTGATGGAAGGTGTAGAGGTGTCGTGCGTCGGGCGTGTCGCGTCGATAACAGCGCCCCGGCATCACCGAGTGGATTGGCAAGGTCCCCGTCGCCACCGCCGCCTCCATCAGGTGCACTTGCGTCGGCGAGGTGTGGGTGCGCAGCACCACCGTCTCGGGTTCTCCGAGCTCGACGTAGAAGGTGTCCCATAGACCCCGTGCCGGGTGAGCCGGCGGGATGTTGAGGGCCTCGAAGTTGTACCAGTCACTCTCGACCTCGGGACCATCGGAGACGGTGAAGCCCATGCCGACGAAGACGTCCTCCAGCGCGCGCTGGGTCAGCGCGACGAGTCCGGGGTGGCCGACNNCTTCGAGAAGACTTCGCCGCACCTCGAGCGCCGACTCGACTGCTCGCCGGGCCGCTTGGAGCTGCGCCCCCGCGGCCTTTCGATCCTCCGGTTCCAGCGAGCCCAGGGACTTTTGCAAGGTCGAAAGCACCGAGCGACGACCCGTCAAGGCGGCCTCGGCGTCGTTGAGCTCTTCGAGCGAGGTCAGGGCGTCGATCTCCGCGAGCAGCCGGGCGGTTTCGTCGTCGAGGTGAGCGAGTGGTGAGGTGGCCATGACCCCTAAAGGCTAGAAGGTGACGGCGGTGAGGTTGTGCCTCGTCGTTGCCACAGCGCCTCAAAGGCGATCAGCGAACCCGCCACCCCAGCGTTGAGCGACTCACTCTCACCCGCCATCTCGATCGAGATCGCGGCGTCGCAGTCGGCCACCACCGCGTCGCTGAGTCCCTCAGCTTCGTTTCCAATCAGTACCGCGCTCGCCGTCGTGAAGTCGATGATGCGGTGCGAGAGTCCCCCTCGCACGACCGTGGCGTAGATCCGTGCGCCGCGTGCGCGAAGGGACTCGAGCGCGTCGTCCAGTTCGGCCACCACCACCGGCACGTGAAAGACCGAGCCCGCGCTCGCGCGAAGCGTCTTGGGATTGAACGGGTCGACCGAATGCCCGGTGAAGACCACCCCACTCGCCCCCGACGCGTCGGCGCTGCGAATGAGCGTCCCCGCGTTGCCAGGGTCTCGAACGTCGTGGAGCACGAGCACCAGCCCCTCGAGGGTGATTGAGTCGAGCTCGCTGATGGGCAACGGGACGCTCGCGAGCAGCGGTTGGGGGGTCGAGGCGTCCGACACCCGGGCGAACGTGGCGGCGTCGAGGGTGTAGACCCGAACGCCCGTCTCGGGCAGACGAGCAAGCACGTCGGTCACCACACCCGCC
>PKZN01000093.1 GCA_003133075.1 Acidimicrobiaceae bacterium
AGAAGCGGAACTGAGAGTCGTGGCCGAACACCGAAGTTCACAGTGGTACGCGGGCACCGACCGCAACGCCTACATCCATCGCGCGTGGATGCGTCGCGGCCTCGCGGACAACGCCTTCGACGGACGACCCCACGTCGCCATTGCGAACACCGCCTCCGATCTCACGCCCTGTAACGCGCACCTCGATGAAGTGATGCGCAGTGTCAAAGACGGCGTCTACGAAGCCGGCGGCGTGCCGCTGAACCTTCCGGTGGTCTCGCTCGGTGAGACCAACGTTCGCCCCACCGCGATGCTGTGGCGCAACATGGCCGCGATGGCGACCGAGGAGATGATCCGGGCCAANNGTGGTCCTCTTAGGCGGATGCGACAAGACGATTCCCTCACTCTTGATGGCGGCGGCGTCGGTCGACCTGCCGGCGATCGTCGTACCGGGTGGGCCGATGAAGACGGGCACCTTCCAAGGCGTGGCGCTCGGCTGCGGCACGGACGTCTGGCGCCTCAGCGAGGAGATGCGCGGTGGCACGTTGAGCGAGGAGGAGTTCCTGCGTTCCGAGTCGTCGATGATCTCCAGCCGGGGCCACTGCAACACCATGGGCACCGCCTCCACCATGGCGCTCGTCACCGAGGCTCTCGGCATGACGATTCCCGGCATCGCGGGCACGCCCGCCGTCGACAGCCGTTTGCTCGAACACGCGCACGAGACCGGGCGCTACATCGTGGAACTGATCGACGCGGGACGTCGCCCGAGCTCCATCATCACCAAGGGATCGTTTCAGAACGCGATCGTGACGCTCGCGGCGATTGGCGGTTCGACGAACGCCGTCGTGCACCTGCTCGCGATCGCCGGGCGACTGAACATTCCGTTGACGCTCGACGACTTTGACCGGATCGGATCGCGCGTGCCGTTGCTCGTGAACCTGCAACCAGCCGGTCGTTTCCTCATGGACGACTTCCAGCGCGCGGGTGGCCTGCTCTCGGTGCTGCGTGAGGTGAAGGACCTGCTCGACCCCGACGCCCTCACGGTCACGGGTCGACCCCTGGTGTCCTATTTAGACGACGCACGAATATGGGACCGCGACGTGATCTCCACTCGAGAGACGCCGCTCGCGCCCGAGGCGGGCGTCGCGGTGTTGCGAGGAAACCTGGCGCCAACGGGCGCCGTGATCAAACCCGCTGCGGCGTCACCACATCTGCTCCAACATCGAGGTCGGGCGCTCGTCTTTGATTCCATCGAAGACATGCACGCGCGTATCGACGATCCCGCTCTCGACGTCGACGCCGATTCGGTGCTGGTGCTGCGCGGTTGCGGGCCCCGTGGCTATCCCGGGATGCCCGAGGTCGCGAACATGCCGCTCCCGAAGAAACTCCTCGAGCAGGGCGTGCGCGACATGGTACGAATCTGTGACGGTCGTATGAGCGGCACCGCGTACGGCACGGTGGTGCTGCACGTCTCGCCCGANNGTTTGACCCTCGAGGTGAGCGACGAGGAACTGGCCCAGCGCAGCCCGAGTGTCCCCATGGAAGCGGCGTTCGCCAAGCCCGAGCGGGGCTGGGAACTCCTCTACGTGGAACACGTGCTCCAAGCGGACTCGGGTGCCGATTTGGACTTCCTTCGGGGTTCGAGTGGCGACCGCGTGACCCGCGAGTCGCACTAGTTAAAGATTCTCAGCCCCGCAAGGGATTGTCGGTGGTCGTGTAGGGCCCCGACGTGGACAGGAAATGAAAGAGGGATTCGCTATGGAGGAACACACATACGACGTCGTCATCGTCGGTGGTGGAGCTGCCGGTTTGAGCGCGGCCCTCGTGCTCGGCCGCGCCCGCCGAAAAGTAGCTGTCATCGACAGCGGTGCGCCGAGGAACGCCCCCGCCGCCCACATGCACGGGTACTTATCTCGCGACGGAATGGCGACGCGTGAGTTTCTGGCCGGGAGTCGGGACGAAGTCGCCGGCTACGGCGTCGAGCTCATCGACGATGAGGTGTTGAGCATCGAAACTGGATTCGTCGTCCAGCTCGCGGGTGGGCGCACGTTGGGCGCTCGAAGGGTTCTGATCGCCACCGGCGTCGGTGACGAGTTGCCCGACGTTGCGGGGGTTCGTGAGCGGTGGGGCAAGGACCTGCTGCACTGTCCCTACTGCCATGGCTGGGAGGTGCGTGATCAACCACTTGGTCTGCTGGGTGCCCTTCCCGGCTCGGCGGAGCACGCCCTCTTGATTCGCCAATGGTCAGACGACGTCGTGTTCTTCGTCAGTACCTATGACATGACGTCAACCGAACGGACCCAACTGGAGGCGAGGGGGATCCAGATCGTGGCTGGCGATGTTGCGGAGTTGGTAGTTGAGAACGACCGAATGACTGGTGTCGAAATGTCCGATGGTCGATTCGTTCCTCGGACGGCGGTGTTCTTCCGGACCGGGAGTCGTCCGCACGACGACGGCCTCCTGTCGGGTTTGGGTTGCGCGCTCAGTGACGGCGGATTCCCTCTCGTCGATGCCACGGGCCGTACCAACGTCCCCGGTGTCTGGACGGCGGGAAACGTGTCCGATCCGCGAGCCCAAGTGATCACGGCAGCTGGCGCTGGCTCCGCTGCAGCAATCGCCATCAATGCCGATCTCGTTCAAGAGGACGTCGAACGAGCACTTGCGGCGATGATCGAAGACTGAGCGTTCTCTGTTGCCGTCGAGGGCGCTGTCACGGAGAGCATTCTCGGCGCTCGTCACGAAACGGAGCACTCCAAATTCGGGCCATAGGGGCTACAGCGCCCGGGCAAAGAATCTCGCTACGGTCTCGCAAGCTTCTGCAGGGCCGACTGATTCAATGAGATGTGTTGTCCCGCAACTTCTCTCGTCAATCGTGCGTGCAATGCCGGGGACGTACGAACTAAGAATTTTCCGCTGAACCTTCGGGCCATCGAGTCAGAGGTCCGCTCGACACCTCAACCCACTTCGCGAATCCTCGGCTCAATCGTTGCCCGATGGCGCTCGCCCCGCCAGAATCCGCTGAGTCCCCACTATCTGGACTCGGCGTCAGGAACCGAACCGGTGTGCGAGGCTTTTCGGCGCCTTGCTCCGTCTACGTCGCCTCGAATCCCTCAAGGCCGTCAATGCTCCAGCGGTTCTTCTCCGACCAGTAGTCACGAATTCCCTCTGGGCCCTTGCGCTGCGACCACTGGTCCATCGTCGGACGGTGCTCTTCAAAGTTCATGAACGGCACGCCGTAGCCGCACGAGTCAGAGACTCTCTCGACATCAACCACAATCACCGATCGAACACCCACACCCGTTGCTCCCGGAAAGAGTCCCACGAGCGAAGCGAACTCTGGAGAATCCTTCAGTACTGCCCGTGCTGCACCGTGAAGTCGTACAATCCGAGGCGGTCCCGCAAAGGCGCAGAACATCAGCACGACGCGGCCGTTTTCCTTCAGATGCGCGATGGTCTCCACGCCGCTGCCGGTCTGATCGAGGTAGGCGACGCTCCGCGGTCCCGTGACGAAGAACTCCTCACGGTTGCCCTTGGGCGAGCAGTTGAGCAGGCCGTCAGCGGCCAGTGGCGCGGTCGCCACGAAGAACACCGGTTGGCTCGTGAGCCACGTGGCCAGCTGGTCACCGATCTCGTCGAACGTCTTTCCCACGGCTCCATTATTGCGGTGCCCGACGCAGAACACGTGACCTCGAGGCGGCGTCCGGATTCGAACCGGAGTACGGGGCTTTGCAGGCCCCTGCCTAACCACTCGGCCACGCCGCCAGAACTGACAAGCCTACTGGACCAAGGTTTCAGGCCTTTCGGTGCGTGAAATGGTGGTACACGCCGTAACAGATCGCCACCACGATCAAGACCACCAGTACCGATTTGATGATCGCCGTCAAGACGCCGATGATCGCGAAGACGATCCACAGCACCACCAAGACGCCCACAACCACGGCGACGGTTTTAAGAATGGCCATCTTCCACCTCTTTCGCATCCAATTGTAAGCCCACCGTCATCATCCTGAAAGCAGACGGTCATCGACCCCTCACTACGCTGGTGAGGTGAAACGGCGTCTNNCGTCAAGTGGCAACAGATCGGACCGACGACCGTCCAAGCCGTCGCGACGTCGGCCCTCGCGCCCTCGACCAGTTACGTCATCAGCGCGCCCACCCAGATGCGCTGCGCAGCTACGTGCTCCTTCACCGCATTCCGGCCACAGGTCGCGAGCGTCGCGACCGACTTGACCTGGGAGGCGCAGCTCTTGGCCGAGTTGCACTACCTGCCCCTCACCTTCACGCCCGGCACCGCCCAGACGAGTCCCTCGGAACAGGTGAACGGGACCTTCACCTGGGAGTACCCAAACTTGCCGACGACGTTGAGTTCGCAGTGGGTCCTCGGCACCGACAACGTGATCCTCACCGGCGCTCTCAAGACCTTCCAAAGTCAGTCGAACTTGACCGTCACCGGCGAGGTTGACGCGACNNCTCACGCTCTACGTGGCGGGCAAGGCCATCTTCTCCACGCCGGTCAACACGGGCATCGAGCCGGTGCCCACGACGCTCGGGACCTTCGCGGTCTACGAACGCTTTCTCACCACCACCATGTCCGGCAAGAACCCCGACGGCACCGTGTACCACGACCCCGACATCCCGTGGGTCTCCTACTTCAACGGCGGCGACGC
>PKZN01000014.1 GCA_003133075.1 Acidimicrobiaceae bacterium
AAGGCGAGTCCGATCGCCGCGGGTGCCTTGATCGACGTCGCGAGCGCCACGAAGAACAGCGCCCAGATCGGACGTCGTTGCACGGCCAGACCCAAGCCCACGACGAGGAATCCCGTCATCAACGCATCGTTGTGCGCCCCGCCGATCAGCGTTAAGAGCACCAGCGGGTTCATCGCGGCCAACACGAACGCCTCGCCCGGGTCGCGCTTGAGGCCCTTGGCGAGCATGATCACGCCCACACCGATCAGCACCACCGCGAAGACCTCGAGGATCCGCAGCCCCACTACCGTCCAGAGTTCGTGGTGGAAGGTGATCCGGTCGATGAAGCCGTCGATGGAGAGGAAGCCCGGGCCGTAGGGCGCGGGCGTGTTCCCCCAGAGCGGGTCGACCGGGATGGTGTAGCTGTTGCTGCCCTGGCCGAGCGTGAAGGGACCATAGAGGTAGGGGCTGATGTTGTGGGCGCTCATCTCGCCCTGGGCCGCGTAGCTGTAGACGTCGCGCGAGAAGAGCGGCGGCGCGACGATCATCGGCACCGACCACAGTGCGAAGATCCACCAGAGCTTCTTGAGCGCTACCCCGGCGTGGAGTTTCATCACCTCGGCCAGGCGTAACCACACCCTCATCAGGAGCAAGAGTCCGCCGTAGACGAGCACCACCGAGAAGATGTACTTCGTCAAACTGGAGGTCCCCGAGGCGTTCGCCGCCGGTTCGCCGAAGAACCAGGTGTTGGTCAGATTGAACTTGAAAGGTGAGTTGGTAAAGGAGGCGCCCGCGACGATCGAGGTAAGTGCGGCGAAGCCCAAGAGTGCGGGCTGCCAGAGGAAGCCCCAGCCCTCGAAGGGACCCGGGGAGAAACGTCCGAGCGGGGTGTAGCGATGCTCTAAGAGTTGGACGCCGGACTCGAAGCGCTTCGCGACGCGTTCGTAGGTGTGACGAACGGCTCTCGCCCACGCGCTCACACGGCCCACGAAACTCCTCTCTCCGCGACCAGTGACACCGTACTTCGATGACCCGCTTCCCCGCCACGGGTCGGTCAATCCCGCAGAGGGATTGACCATGGTGGGCCAGGAGGGATTTGAACCCCCGTAGGCTAAGCCGTCTGGTTTACAGCCAGATCCCATTGGCCACTCGGGCACTGACCCGTCGGGAATTCTACCGTCCGGGGCGTCTCCGACACCAAACGGGGTGACGCTCTACCATTTGGTCATGCCCAGTTTTGACGTCGTCTCCGAAGTCGACCTCCAGGAAGTTCGTAACGCCGTCGACCAGGCGAACCGTGAGGCGACGACGCGCTTTGACTTCAAGGGCACCAACGCGGTGATCGAGTACTCCGAGAAGGAGCTCTCCCTCTCCGCCTCGACCGAGGACCGACTGCGCGCGCTCTACCAGGTGCTCGAAGAGAAACTCGTCAAGCGCTCGGTGTCCTTAAAGACGCTCGAGCCGGGCAAGATCGAAGAGGCGAGCCACAACAGCGCGCGTCAAAAGGTCGCCCTCAAGGCCGGTATCAGTCAGGACGTCGGCAAGCAGATCAACAAGCTCGTCAAGGAGATGGGCGTGAAGAGCCTCTCTTCTTCCATCCAGGGTGACCACGTGCGCGTCACGGGTAAGCAGCGAGACGACTTACAAGACGCGATCGCCGCCTTCAAGGCGGCCGACCTCGCGGTGCCCTTGCAGTTCACGAACTTCCGCGACTAACTGGCGGCTTCTTCCTCGCTGAGGTGCTCGTCCATCATCGTCAGGGTCTCGACGTGGAAGATCCGGTTAAAGACGATGAGTTTCAGCACCCAAAAGAGCGCAAAACAAAAGAGATTGGCCCCCGCGACGAGACCGGTGTTGGCGAGATGGCTCCAGTGGTGCGCGCGCACCTCGTGGCGCGCGTAGACCGCGCCGAGTTGGGAGAACGCGATGCCGAGGATCGACATCGAGAGGAAGGGCGCGACCTCGCGACGCAGGCTGCTGCGGCCGGCCTTGCGCCAGGTCCATCGGCGATTCAAGTTGTAGGCGGGGATCATGCCCACGATGTTGCCCGCCAAGGTCGCCAGGATCACACTCGAGATGATGCGCAGTCCGTAAAAGCCGGCGACCGCGGCGAGCGAGACGGCGGTCGTGATCGCCGAGGCGGCGGTGTAGCGAATGAGTTTCTTGCCCTCGTGGGTGCGCGTCCAGGCGCGAAGTGAGCGCGGTGAGAGGGTCATCGGGGCAACTTAACGGGCGTGTCGCGCGTACATCGAGGCGGCCAACGGTTCAGTCGTTGGTGGTGTGGGGGTAGTAGGGCTCGATCTCGCCGCGCTCTTCGAGGGTGAGGTGTTCCTCGAGGCGCTCGAGTTTGTTGACGTGGAAGATGCGGTTAAAGACCATCAGCTTCAAGACGAAGAAGATCGCGAAGCACAACAAATTGGTGCCCGTGACCAGTGCGGTGTCGGTCAAGTGGCTCCAGGAGTGCGCGTGGACCTCGTGTCGAGCCCAGAACGCCCCGATCTGCGAGAAGGCGATGGAGAGGAACGACATGCTCCAAAACGGGATGATCTCGCGTCGGAGGTGACTCTTACCGCGTTTTCCCCACGTCCAGGTGCGGTTGAGGTGATAGGCGGGCAGCGTCGCGATCAAGTTGCCCGCCAACGTGGCCCACACGACGCCGGGGATGATGCGAAAGCCGTAGAGAATCGCGATCGAGGTGAACGAGACGGCGGTGGTGACGACCGAGCCCAGGACGTAGCGGGTCATTTTCTTGCCCTGGTGAGTGCGCGACCACGCAATCAAGGAGCGAAATCGTTCAATCACTTGGCCGAGTCTACCGGGTTCGTCCGGGAAGTCCCTGAGGTGCGAGGTGCAACAATGGACAGATGTCTGACGCCCTCGACGCCCTCCTTCGACTGCTCGACCTCGAGACGATCGAGGTCAATGTCTACCGGGGCGTCCACCCCCCCGAGGAACGCCAGCGCACCTTCGGGGGTCAGGTCGCCGCCCAGGCCCTCATGGCCGCCGGCCGCACCGTCGAGCACGGTCGGGTGCACTCCCTGCACTCCTACTTCTTGCGACCCGGCGACCCCACGACGCCCATCCTCTACGAGGTCGACCGCATTCGAGACGGTAAGAGCTTCACCACGCGACGCGTCGTCGCGATCCAGCACGGGCGTGCCATTTACAACATGCAAGCCAGCTTCCACTCCGACGAGGAAAGTATCGAGCACCAGATCGCGATGCCCGACGTCCCCGGCCCCGAGGGCATCAAGCCAATGGTCGAACGCGTCCTCGAGGAGTTCGGCGAACTCGACGAATGGAGCAAGCGACCCCACCCCATCGACCAGCGTTTCGTCGGCGACATCCCCTGGAGCCCGAATCGCTCCAAGGATCCACAGCAGTACATCTGGATCAAGGCCGACGGCGCGCTGCCCGACGACCCGCTACTGCACGCCTGCGTCGTCACCTACGCCAGCGACATGAGTCTGATGGACGCTGCGCTCAAGCCGCACACCCTTCACTGGGGCGACCCGAATTCGATGCTCGCGAGTCTCGATCACTGCATGTGGTTCCACCGAGATCTGCGCGCCGACGAATGGCTCCTCTACGACACCGAATCACCAATCGCCTTCGGCGCTCGGGCCCTCGCGAGGGGTTTTCTCTTCTCCCGAGACGGACAGTTGAGGGTCTCGATGGTGCAAGAGGGACTGACCCGCTTTGCCAGAACTCCCGACGCGACCGCGGTGACGACCGTCTAATCCAAAAGAGCTGACGAACTAGTTGCGCTGGTGCATCGGCACGAAATCGCGCTCGTCGGAACCGATGTAGAGCTGACGGGGACGGGCGATCTTCGTGTCCTGGGAGAGCAACTCTTGGAAGTGCGCCAGCCAACCCGACGTGCGGGGAATGGCGAAGAGCACGGTGAACATCTCGACCGGGAATCCCATGGCCTGGTAGATGAGTCCCGAGTAGAAGTCGACGTTCGGGTAGAGCCGGCGCGAGATGAAGTAGTCATCGGCGAGCGCCACCTCTTCGAGCTTGAGGGCGATGTCGAGCAAGGGGTTCTTGCCGGTGACCGAGAAGACGTCGTCGGCGATCTTCTTGATGATCGTCGCGCGCGGGTCGAAGTTCTTATAGACGCGGTGACCGAATCCCTCGAGCAACGTCTTGCCCTGCTTGACCGTCTCGACGAAGGCCGGCACGTTCTCGACGCTGCCGATCTTGACCAACATCTTCAAGACGGCTTCGTTGGCCCCGCCGTGGCGCGGGCCGTAGAGCGCCGCCGTCGCGGCGGCGGTCGCCGAGTAGGGGTCCGCGTGGGACGAACCGGCGACGCGCATCGCGGTCGTCCCACAGTTCTGCTCGTGATCGGCGTGGAGGATGAAGAGCACGTCGAGCGCGTGGGCGAGTATGGGGTCGGGCTCGTAGCGCGGCTCGGCCACCTTCCACATCATCGAGAGGAAGTTCTGCGCGTAGCTCATGGAGTTGTCGGGGTAGACGAAGGGCATGCCGACGCTGAAGCGGTGCGCCGCGGCGGCGAGGGTGGGCATCTTGGCGATCAAACGCACAATCTGCTTGTTCAAGATCTCCGGGTCGTCGAGGATCTTGGCGTCCTTGTAGTACGTCGAGAGTGCCGCGACGGCCGAGACGAGCATCCCCATGGGGTGCGCGTCGTAGTTGAAACCCTCCAAGAAACGTTTGCGGACGTTCTCGTGGATGTAGGTGTGGTACGTGATCTCTTTTTCCCACGCCTGGGCCTGCTCGGCGTTGGGGAGCTCACCGTGGAGCAGCAAGTACGCGACCTCGACGTACGTCGACTTCTCGGCGAGTTGTTCGATCGGGTAGCCGCGATAGCGCAGGATGCCGGCGTCACCGTCGATGTAGGTGATCGCGGACTCGGTCATGGCGGTCGTCATGAAGCCGGGGTCGTAGAACCAGAGGCCCGGCACGAGCTTCGACCACTCACTGGCGGCCACGCCCCCGTCGACGATGGGGATCTCTCGCGACTCGCCGGTTCGGTTGTCGGTCACGGTAATGGACTGCGTCACGGTTCCTCGATTCAAATCTGGGGGCCTGACCATCGTAGGCGAACTCGCCAGTAACTCAACCTGGCGTTGCGTTTCCAGAAGGTGACATTTCGATCCGGTAGACCTCGACGGTGACCCCGGCGACCGTGGCGCGAGCCCCACTCACGCTGATCACCAGGCGCGCGACCTCGCTCGCCGCGGTGCTCAGCGCCTTCGGCACGAACGCGAAGGCCTGATCGGGCCCGAGCGTCGTGGTCATGCGTTGGACGAAGGCCACCCCACGATGATTCAGCGGCGTCACCCGGATCGTCAGCACGACGGGCTGGTCGTCGTAGCTGGCATTGAGCACCGACACCCCCATCTGTACCGACGTCACGGGAGGCAGCAACAGCACCCCGGTCGCCGCGGGCAGCGGCGCGGGCACCACTCGCAGCGCCGCGATGCGAATCGCCCGCACCAGGCGAAGACTCGTGGACTGGGTGAGGCCACTCGTCCCGTTCTTCGCGACGAACTGCGCGCTCACGGCGCTGGTCGCCTCCAACTTCACGTTCCCGGGCTCTTTCACGAGGGCGTATCGCTCGTGGTTCCAGCGCAGGCTGGAGTCGATCAACGCTGTCGCGGCCGCGGCGCTGGACTGCGTGGGCGACGTCGACCACGGCAGCGACAACGTGCTCGCCACGTCGGCCAGCAGCGCCTGGTAGGCCGTGACGCGCGTCTGGGTGAGTTGATCGAGCGTCTGGTTCACGTTGTGCGCGAGCACGGGGCGGCGAAGATTGTCGGCCGCCACGCTCCACGCGGGTAGTTGCTGGGCGAGTTGCTCGAGGCGAGCGGCGAAGACGACGCGGCTCAGCGTGTCACCGTGGGCGAGCAGTTGGTTGAGTCGACCGTCGAAGAGATTCTCCCCCGTCAACAACGTGTTCGCGAGAACACCGAAGCTTCGATTTTCGCTGCGCCGCCCCGTGACGGACCCGTGACCCGCGCGCGAGACGTCGCGCGCGAAGACCAGCACGATGAGCGTGACGACGAGCGCGATCGAAATCAGCAACGTACGTCGGCGACGTTGCGCGCGAGTGCGGGCCACGCGCAGAACTTACTCGTCGGCGATTTTCAGCCCTGTTCCTCGAACTCCTCGAGTTCGAGGAGTTCGCCCGCGCCTTCGGGCAGGGGGTTCGCTTCGTCGACACCCCACTTCACGTCATCGAGCCGTGCGGTGAGGCGATCGACGTGTCCGAGCTCGGGCAGGGCCTTCGCCCGTCCGGCGCCGCCGAGGTTCTGGAGACTACGGGCACTCACGATCAGACGTGTCTCGAAGGAGGTGACCATCGCGTTGTACTCCTTCACCTGGGAGTCGAGGGCCTTGCCCATGCGCGCCACGGGTTCGGCCACGCGGCGAATCCGCTCGAAGATCGTCTCGGCGACTTTGTAGATCGCCTCGGCGTTCACCGCCAACTCCTGTTGTCGCACCACCATCACCACTGACCAGAGCAGCGAGAGCAAATTGGTGGGGCCGACGATCAACACGCGCTGGTTGGCGGCGTCGGGCAGGAGAGTGGGGTCCGCGTCAAAGGCCACGCTGACCGCGACGTCGCTCGGCACGAAGCACGCCACGAACTCCGGCGCCGGGGTGATCGACTCCCAGTAGGCCTTGTCGCGCAACGTCTTGACGTGCGCGCGCAGGTCTTTGGCGTGTTTCAACTCCAGCGCCTTACGCTCCTCGGGGTTCTCGCTCGCCAGCGCGGCTTCGAAGGCGTCGAAGGGGAACTTCGCGTCGATCGCCACGCGCGAACCGTTGGGCATGTTCACCACGCAGTCCGGGCGCTGGGCCCGGCCGGCGTCGTTGGTCGACGAGACCTGCAACTGGTAGTCGATGTTCTGACGTAGTCCCGAGGCTTCGAGCACGTTGGCGAGTTGTACCTCACCCCAGCGACCCCGTTGGTCGCTTCGCCCGAGGAGTTGATTCAGCCGTCTCGTCTCCGCTTGGCTCTTGCGTTGCTCGTTTAAGAGTTCCTCGGCTCGACTCTTCACCTCGCCCAACGCGCCGACGTGTTGCTTGTCGAACTCCGCCAAGTTCCGCTTGTACTCATCGAGCAAGTCCGCCAACGGCTTCAAGGTGCGATCGAGCGTCGTCTCTCGCTCCTTCATCGCAACGTCTTGGGACTGATTGAACTGCACGACCGTCTGTTGGAGCACTCGATTCGAGAGGTTCTCAAAGACCACTTCCATGTTCCCCAGCGCCGCCGCGTGTTCCTCTCGAGCGCGCACCACGTCGCTTCGCGCGGCCGTGAGTTCGGATTCGCGCACCGCGAGGTCGGCGCGCAGCGTTGCGAGCGCCTCGCGATGATCCCCGGCGCGACGCTGCGCGAGCGCCCAGGCGACCACGCCACCCACCACCACGCCGATCACCCCCGCGAGTACTGCGACCATGTTGAACCCCTTCGTCCCACTGCCACCACCCTAGAGACGGGCTGTCACGCGGCAGTAACCTTTGGCCCGTGAGCCGTCTCTTTCGTTCCTCGAATCAGCCCGAGGACGATCCGACGCCCAACGTGACGAGCAACGACGACCTTCGCCCCCAGACGGTGCGCATCTTTGCGCTGGTGGGCGAAGCGATCGCCGGCGCGACCCACGCGCTGCTGGCGAATGATCGCGAACTCGCCAAGCGGGTCGTTGAAGCGGACATCCTCATCGACGAGTTGGTGAACAAGCTCGTCTCGACCGCCGAAACGCGACTTCTCGACAGCGACGACCTCGACGTCGAAGGTCGGCGCGAGCTGTTGATCTTGTTACGCATCCTGCCCGAAGTCGAGCGCAACGGCGACCTGGCCGAACACGTCGCGCGGCGCGCGGCGCGCGGGCTGGGCAGTGAAATGTCGCCCCGTTCGAGGGGTCTCATCGAGCGCATGGGCGAAGTCGCGACGACGATCTGGCGCGAGGCGACCGACGTCATCATCGACGGCAAGACCGAGGCGTCGGGGGCCATCGAGGACATCGACGACGAACTGGACGACCTACACGTATCCCTGACCGCCGAGCTGACCTCGGGCTCGATGAGTGTGCCCGTCGCCGTCGAAGTCGCGCTGATGGCTCGCTTCTACGAGCGATTCGGTGATCACTGCGTCAACCTGGCTCGCCGCCAGGTTGGTCGCGACGGCGCCGACTAACGCAGTTCGAGCAGCGCTTCGGCGATCTGGACCGCGTTGAGCGCGGCGCCCTTGCGCAGATTGTCACCACTCACGAAGAGCGAGAGCCCGTTTTCCATCGTCTCGGCCCGACGTATGCGCCCCACGTAACTCGGGTCCTTGCCGGTGACGAGTCGCGGCGTGGGCATGTCGTGGAGCACAACGCCGCGGGCCTTGGCGAGTATCTCGGTGGCGTGCTCGGGCGTCATGGAGCGCTCGAAGCGCAACGTCATCGAGAGTGAGTGGCCCGTGAAGACCGGCACCCGTACGCAGGTGGCGCTCACTTGGAGATTCGCGATCTCTAAGATCTTGCGACTCTCGTCGCGCAACTTCTGTTCTTCGCCGGTCTCGAAGGATCCGTCGTCCACGATCGACCCGGCGATGGGGATCACGTTGTGCGCAATGGTCGCGGGGAACTTGACGCCTTCGTCCATCGGGAAGGCGGCTCCGTCAAAGGCCAGTACCCGCAGGTCGTGGTCGCGCGTCTTCTCCAGCTGATCGGCGAGTTCATCCACGCCCTCTCGACCCGCGCCACTGACCGCCTGGTACGTCGAGACGATCAGGGCGGTCAGACCAGCGGCGAGGTGCAGGGGCTTGAGTACGGGCATCGCGGCCATGGTGGTGCAGTTCGGATTCGCGACGATGCCCTTGGGGATGGTGATCAGCGCGTGCGCGTTCACCTCGGGCACCACGAGCGGCACCTCGGGGTCCATACGCCACGCCGAGGAGTTGTCGATGACGATCGCCCCCGCGGCGGCGAGACGGGGCGAGAGGATGCGCGAGGACGCGGCGCCGGAAGAGGCGAGGGCGATGTCGATGCCCGAGAAGTCCGCGGTCTCGGCGTCTTCGACGTCGATCGCGCGACCCTTCCAGTCGATCGTCGTGCCGGCGGAGCGCGACGAGGCGAAGAAGCGAATCTCCTCTATGGGGAAGTCGCGCTCGATGAGGATCGCGCGCATGACGGTGCCGACTTGCCCGGTGGCTCCAACAATGGCGACGCGCATGAACGAAGTTTAGGTCACTCGGCGTCGAGGCCGAACGCGCGGTGCAGGTGGCGCACGGCCTCGGCGACGCGTTCGGCGCGCAACACGCACGAGATCCGAATGGAACTGGTCGAGATCATCTCGATGTTGATCCCGTTGTTATAGAGCGTCTCGAACATCAACGCGGTGACGCCCGGGCTCGACTTCATCCCCGCACCGATCAACGAGACGCGACCGATGTTGTCGTCGCTGGTCACGGTCTCCGCGCCGATCGCCTTTTGCACTCGATTGCACGCGACCGTGGCCGCGTCGAGGTCGGTCTTGGCGACGGTGAACGAGATGTCGGTCACGTTGTGCGCGCTGGTGTTTTGCACGATCATGTCGACGTTGATCCCGTCGTTGGCGAGCTCGCGAAAGAGCGTCGCGGCCACCCCCGGTCGGTCGGCCACGCCGGCGACGGTGATCTTCGCCTCGGACGTGTCGTCGGTGATGGCCGAAACGATGGCCTCTTCCATGGTGGGGTCCTCCTCCACGATCCAGGTTCCCTGTTCCCAGGTAAAACTCGAGCGAACGTGCATCGGCACGTGGTGGCGCCGGGCGAACTCCACCGAGCGCAACATCAGTACCCGACCACCGGTCGCGGCGATCTCCATCATCTCGTCAAAGGAGACCCGGTCGAGTCGTCGCGCGGTGGTCACGACGCGCGGGTCGGCTGAGAAGACCCCCGTGACGTCGGTGTAGATCTCACAGACGTCGGCCTTGAGGGCTGCCGCCAAGGCGACGGCCGTGACGTCCGAGCCGCCACGACCGAGGGTGGTGACGTCGCGCTCGGTCGAGACGCCCTGGAAGCCCGCCACGACCGGCACGAGTCCGTCGTCGAGCGCTTCGCGAATGCGGTCGGGCCGCATCTCGAGGATCTTCGCGCGGGTGTGACTGGTGTCGGTGATGATGCCCGCCTGGGACCCCGTGAAGGACGCCGACTCGACACCGACCGTCGAGAGCGCCATGCTCACCAGCGCCATGGAGATCCGCTCGCCCGCGGTGAGCAGCATGTCCATCTCGCGCGCCGGGCGAGTGGGTGAGACCTCATCGGCCAGTGAGATCAAGTTGTCGGTGAACTTGCCCATGGCCGAGACGACCACCACGACCTCGTGACCCTCCGCGCGGGTGCGCGCGACGTGGGCGGCGACTTCCCTGATGCGCTCGGCGTCGCCCACGGACGTGCCGCCAAACTTTTGAACGATGAGCGCCACGCACCAACGATAGTTGAGCGTTTCGGGGCACTTTGGGGAGCGAAGTAAAGTCGCAACCATGGNNCAGAAAGCGGCCCGACGCGAAAAACTCGAACGACAGCAGCGTCAACAACAACGCAAGAAGAACATCCGGCGCGGCATCATCGTGGCAATTGTCGCGGTCCTCGTCGTGGGCACCGCCGCACTCTTGTTCTCGGGCAACAAGAAGACGACGACCACCACGACCACGACGTCAACGACGCCCGCCACCACCACGACCACCATCCCGAAGTCGTTCGCCCCGGTCGCCGATCCCTCGCCGGCGGGCACCTTCGGCAAGGCGCCGACGGTCGTCGTCCCCCCGGGCACACCCCCGACGTCGATGGAGCTCTCGAACCTCATCAACGGCACCGGCACGGTCGCCGAAAGTGGCGAGAAGTTAGAGGTGCAGTACGTGCTCGCCACCTACTCCTCGCGCAAGGTCGTACAGAGTTCGTGGACCTCACAGCCCTTCTCCTTCACCTTGGGCGGTTCGCCGCCGCAGGTGATTCTCGGGTGGGAGTACGGCGTCGTAGGGATGCGCGTTGGTGGACGTCGCGAACTCATCATTCCCCCGTCCCTCGGCTACGGCGACACCGCCGCGGGCACGGGCATCGCGAAGAACGACACGCTGGTCTTCGTGATCGACCTCTTAAAAGTCACGCCACCCGCGTAGTGAGAGGAAACCCATGAGCGAAGCACCCAACCCCGACGGATCGAGCCCGCAGCGACGAAAATTCGACGCCGCCCCGGAGATGATCATCGACCCCGCGAAGACCTACACCGCCACCATGGTCACGTCCGAGGGCACGCTGGAAATCATCCTCGACGCTGCAGGCGCGCCCATGACCGTCAACAGCTTCGTGTTCCTCGCGCGCTGGCACTACTACGACGGCATCGTCTTTCACCGGATTATTCCGGGCTTCGTTCTCCAAGGTGGCGACCCCACCGGAAGCGGAGCCGGTGGTCCGGGCTACAAGTACGCCGACGAACTCCCCAAGCCCGGTCGCTACGAACTCGGCTCCCTGGCGATGGCCAACGCCGGCCCGAACACGAACGGCTCACAGTTCTTCGTCATCTCGGGACCCGACGGTGTGCGTTTGCCGCCGCTCTACACGCACTTCGGCAAGGTCGTCAAGGGACTCGACGTGGTCGCGGTGATCAACGACCTCGGTACGCCCTCGGGCAAGCCGAAACAAGACGTCGTCATCGAGTCGGTGACCATCAGCGAGAGCTAGAGGGTCACGACCTCGAGGGCGCGGGTGGTCACAACGTCCTCACTCATCACGCGCCACGCTGCATCCTCGTAGCGCACCACGCCACGGAGACCGAGCACGGCCAACGCCACGTCGGCACCGAGCAGGGTCCTCGTGCGATTGAGCTGCTCCTCCCCCACCCGGGTNNGACGCGCCGGGCGTCGCGGATCGCCTCACCGAGCGCCGAGCCGTGCCAGACACTCTTGGCGTGCAGCGCCGAGCCGTCGGCCAGCACGACCAGATCAGCCTCGCGCACCCGCCGGGCGAAGTAGGGCTCGTCGCCCGAGGAGTGGTCGACGTTCATCAACGCTTCGACACGCGCGCCAGCGACCTCGAAGAGTAAGGAGAGTTCGATGGCCACTTCGGTGACGCCGATGAACGCGGCGGCGGTCATCACGATCACCACGTCGCTGTCGGGGCTGAGTTCCAGACCGTCCGTCGCGTCGAGGAGGTCGCGCAACGCGTCGAGTGACCCAACCGCCATGAACGTATCCACGACGCGAGTCTCCCATTCTTTGCTACCGGCCGGTAACGCTAATCTCTGCCAATGAGCTTCGAGAGAATTGGCGTCGTCGGATCGGGCATCATGGGCAGCGGCGTCGCGGAAGTCGCCGCCTCGACCGGCGCGACGGTGATCGTCTGCTCACGCACCACCGAACGGGCTGACGCCGTGCTCGTCACGATCGACCGATCGCTCGCGCGCCAGGTCGAAAAGGGCAAACTCGACGTCGAAGTGGCCGCCGCGATCAGGGCTCGCGTCAGTGTCACGACCCAGCTCAAGGACCTTCGTGAGAGCGACTTCGTGATGGAGACCGTCGTTGAGGATCTCGCGGTCAAACTCGAACTCTTCGCGACACTCAACACCGTGGTGGATCCGACGACGGTGCTGGCGACGTGCACCTCGACCCTGCCGGTCATCGACCTCGCGATGCAGGTCACCCGACCCGAGCGCGTCTGCGGCGTGCACTTTTTCAACCCCGTCACGACCATGACACTCGTCGAGGTCGTACGACCGATCAGCGCGAGCGACGAGACGATCGCGGCCGCCACCGAGTTCGTACGTGCCTGCAACAAAGAGCCCATCGAAGTGAAGGATCAGGCGGGCTTCATCGTCAACGCGCTCCTCTTCCCCTACCTCAACAACGCGGTGCGGCTCTTGGAGCAGGGCGTCGCGACGAAAGAGGGCATCGACGCCGCGATGAAGGGCGGGTGCGGGTTCCCGATGGGCCCCTTCGCGCTCCTCGATCTGGTGGGGCTGGACACCTCGCTGTCGATTCTCGACGCCCTCTACGCTGAGTACGCCGACGCGAACTACGCGCCGGTGCCGCTGCTGCGTCGCATGGTCAGCGCTGGCCAACTCGGTCGCAAGTCCGGCGCGGGTTTCTATCAGTATCAGAAGTAGCGAATCGGAGAGCACATGAAGGAGCGTTCCAAGCCCTGGGTGATCCGGACGTACTCCGGCCACTCGAGCGCCACCGCCTCGAACGCGCTCTACCGCTCCAACCTGGCCAAGGGCCAAACCGGTCTCTCGATCGCCTTCGACCTGCCGACACAAACGGGCTACGACCCCGACGACCCTTCGGCCGCCGGCGAAGTCGGCAAGGTCGGGGTCCCGGTCGCGCACCTCGGCCACATGCGCCAACTCTTCGCGGAGCTGCCGCTCGCCGAGATGAACACCTCGATGACGATCAACGCGACGGCCGCGTGGCTCTGGGGACTGTACCTGGCGTTGGCGGAAGAAGAGGGCGTCGACCTCAACACGCTCCAGGGCACCACGCAGAACGACATCGTCAAGGAGTACTTGAGCCGCGGCACGTACATCTTCGCCCCCGAGCCCTCCAAGCGCCTCATCGCCGACATGATCGCCTACGGCATCCACCACGCCACCAAGTGGAACCCCATCAACGTCTGCAGCTACCACCTCCAAGAAGCCGGCGCCACCCCCGCCCAAGAGATCGCCTACGCCTTAGCGACGGCGATCGACGTGCTCGACGCGGTGCGCGACTCGGGCAAGGTCGAGCCGGCCCTGATGCCCGAGGTCGTCGGGCGCATCTCCTTCTTCGTCAACGCCGGGGTGCGCTTCATCGAAGAGGTCGCCAAGATGCGCACCTTCACCGCCCTGTGGGACGAGATCTGTCGATCCCGCTACGGCGTCGAGGATCCGTCGTTGCGCCGCTTTCGCTACGGGGTGCAGGTGAACTCACTCGGACTCACCGAACAACAGCCCGAGAACAACGTCCAGCGCATCGTCTTAGAGATGCTCGGGGTGACCCTGTCGGCCGACGCCCGCGCCCGGGCTATTCAGTTGCCGGCGTGGAACGAAGCGCTCGGACTGCCGCGTCCCTGGGACCAGCAGTGGAGCCTGCGCGTCCAGCAAGTCCTCGCCTACGAGAGCGACCTGCTGGAGTACCCCGACATCTTCGCCGGCTCGGTCGTCATGGACGCGATNNCTCGGCGGCGCCTTCAACGCGATCGACGAACTCAAGAGCCGACTCGTCGCGAGCCAGTCGGCGCGCGTCGCGCGCATCGAATCGGGCGAGCAGATCGTCGTGGGCGTGAACCGTTTCACCGAGACCGCACCGAGTCCCCTCACGAGCGATGACTCGCTCGACGCCGTTGTCACCGTCGACCCAGCCGTCGAAAGAGAACTCATCGACGACGTGCGCGCGTGGCGCGCCCGTCGCGACGAGGCGGTCGTGCAAGCGGCACTCCGCGAACTGCGTCGAGTGGTCGCGAGCAGTGACGTGGCCGACAACGTGATGGTGCCCACGATCGCCCTCGCGAAAGCCGGCGGGACCACGGGCGAATGGGCCGACGCCCTGCGCGACGTGTTCGGTGAGTACCGGGCGCCGACCGGGGTGCGCGGTGGGGTCGCCCCGCGCGGGGTGCA